>CAYVJX010000064.1:0-7819 GCA_964451895.1 uncultured Bacteroidaceae bacterium
CCGTTGCTGCTGACCAGTTTGCCGAAAGGCACAAAACCCGCCAGCACGGTGACGATCGCCAGGAAAAGCAGCGGAGAGGTCATGCTCTTGGGGGCTTCGTGCAAGGGATGTTCGTGTTCTGCCGGTTTGCCCCAGAAGATATTGTAGTAGAGACGGAACATATAGAAAGCCGTCAGGGCGGCGATAAAGGTCATGCCCACGCCCAGTGCCGGGCTGAACATGAAGACCGCCGAGAGGATTTCATCCTTGCTGAAGAATCCGGAGAAAGGCGGAATCCCTGCAATGGCGAGGCATGCCACCAGAAAAGTGATATGGGTAAGGGGCATCTGTTTGCGCAGCCCGCCCATGCGCGACATCTCGTTGCTGTGCACGGTGTGGATGATGGCGCCCGCGCCCATAAACAGCAAGGCCTTGAACATGGCGTGCGTAAAGAGGTGGAACATGGAGGCCATATAGCCCAGACCTTCGTGTCCGTCCATGCCCGAAACGCCCAGGGCCACGAGCATGAAGCCGATCTGCGAAATCGTGGAGAACGCCAGCACGCGCTTTATATCGGTCTGCACGCAGGCCACCACGGCGGCATACAGGGCGGTGAATGCCGCCACGTAGGCGATGCCGTGCAGTATTTCGGGCGTAAAAAAGAAATAGACCGGAAAGAGCCTTGCCACCAGGAACACCCCGGCCACCACCATCGTGGCCGCATGAATCAAGGCCGAAACGGGGGTGGGGCCTTCCATGGCATCGGGCAGCCATATATGCAGGGGGAACATGGCGCTCTTTCCCGCCGCGCCGATAAAGATAAGGCCAGTAGCCCAAGAGAGCACCGCACCGCCTAAGAAGGTCTTGCCGGCGGCATCGGCAAAGAGGCTGGCGTTACCGCTGCAGAGCAGGCTAAAGTCGAAAGTCTTGGTGTAGTACGACAGCAGCAGGATGCCCATCAGGAAGAACATATCGGCAAAGCGGGTAACGATAAAGGCTTTCTTGGAAGCCGCCACCGCTTCGGGCTTGGTGTAGTAGAAACCGATGAGCAGATAGGAGGAAACGCCCACGAGTTCCCAGAAGATGTACATCTGGAAGATGTTGGTGGCCACCACCAGTCCGCACATCGAGAACGTGAACAGCCCCAGAAAGGCGTAGTAGCGTTGAAAACCTTTCTCGCCCTCCATATAGCCGAGACTGTAGATATGAACCATGAGCGACACGGTGGTGATCACCACCAGCATCATCACCGAAATGGGGTCGAGCAACACGCCCAGGTCGATATGCAGGTGTTCGGTAAAACGCATCCATTCCCAATGGAGCGGTTGCAGGCTCTGGCGCAGTCCATCCACGCGCGGCAGCGAGAAATACTGCCAGGCGGTAAGATAGGCCAATAATGCCGCCACGGCGAGGATGGCCGTGTTCAGATAACCGGCCCACTTACCTTTGAGGCGTGTGCCTCCCAGACCGGCCAACAGGAATCCCAACAGGGGAAGCAACAAGATAAAAACCGAGTATTCCATTAGTCTTTAAGCTTTTTCAAGTTGCGTGTCTCCACGTTCTTGAGGTTTCGGTAAATATTGATGATGATGGCTATCGCCACCGCCGTTTCAGCCGCCGACACACCGATGGAGAAAAGGGTAAAGAACATCCCTTCCAATTGTCCGGGGTAGAGAAAACGGTTGAACACGGCAAAGTTGATGTCGGTGGAGGTAAGCACCAGCTCTATCGAGATAAGGGTGGCGATAAGGTTTTTCCGGGTGATAAAACCGTAGATGCCGGCAAAAAACATGATGGAAGAAACGATCAGGTAAAATTCCATCGAAACAACGGGTTCCATATCCGCTTTGATTTTTTAGTGATACCTTGTTTAACTGCGTTTACGTCCTATAACGAGCGCGCCCACCATACAGGCCAGCAGCAACACGCTCATCACCTCGAAAGGCAGGAGATATTGCCCCTTTTGCGTTCCCATCAGCGTATGCCCGATTTGCTTCATGCCGATTTCGGCATCCACGGGCAGTTCGGTCTGCGGCCATACGTTGGTCAACAGCAGGAAGCCCGCCAAGGCGACACCGCCCACCGTGGCAAGTAACGCCAGCCAACGGCGAAGGCTGTATAGGGGCAGCGGTTCTTCGCGGTCGGTATCGGTAAGCAGAATGGAGAACACATACAGGATGATGACGCCGCCGGCATATACCAGCAGCTGCACCGCACCCAAAAACGAATAGTTGAGGAAAAAGTACAGCCCGGCTGTGGCGAACAGCACGAACAGCAGGTAGGTTGCCGCGTGCAGGATACGGCGCGTGCACACGGCCATCACCGAAAAAACGGCGATTACCGCGGCCAACAAACCGAAAATGATTCGGAGTATAAGTACGTTTTGCATGGCGTTTATTCCGGTTTTGCAGGGTTAGTATTCGTATCGGTGGAAGATGCTTTGGCCGGTTTGGGCTGCAGGCTCGAACCGGGGCGGTTCAGCACGAGTTCCAGTTTCTTACGTGTGAACACGGCGTTTTCGAAATGGTTGGTGAACCGGATGGCGTGGTGGGGGCAGGTTCTTACGCACAGTTCACAAAAGAGGCATTTGCCCAGATCGTAACGGTAAGCGGTAAGCACCTTTTCGGATTTGCCCTCGGCATTCGTTACCGTTTGGCTTTCCACCTGAATCGTGCCGTTGGGGCAGTTCATCTGGCAGATGCCGCAGGCCACGCAATGATGGTGGTTGTCTTCGGTATGCACCATTTCCAACCGCCCCCGGAACTGTTCGGCCACATAGAGGCTGTCGCGTTTTTCGGGATAGAGTTCGGTGGTTTTCTTACGGAAGAAAACCTTCAGCGTGGTCCTCATGCCCGTCAGAAGCGATTTGAGGGCGCTGAAAAAGTCGGAGAAATATTTTACGAGCGAGTTCATGTTGCAAGCGGTTTAAAAATGCCAGCCCAAAGCCACGATGAGAACCATCACGATAAGGTTCACCAGGTTCAAGGGCAAGAGGTATTTCCATTCCAAGCGGATAAGCTGGTCGATACGGAGGCGCGGGAACGTCCATTTGAACCACATGATGACGAACACCATCACCACGCTCTTGGCCAGGAACCAAACCAGCGAGGGAATGTAGTCCATGGCTTGGTTGAAGGCATCCAGCCCCGGAATATGCAAAGGCATCCAGCCACCCAGGAAAACGGTGGTGGCGATGGCGGCCACGATAAACATGTTGACGAATTCCGCCACGTAGTAGAAACCGAAGTGCATACCCGAATATTCGGTGTGGTAACCGGCGGTGAGTTCGCTTTCGGCTTCGGGAAGGTCGAAAGGCCCGCGGTTGGTTTCGGCGGTACCGGCGATGAGGTAAACCACAAAGGCGATGCAGGCCGGGATATGGCCTTTGAAGATGAACCACAGGTCGTTCTGGCTTTCCACCAGTTCCGAAATCTGCATTGTGCCGGAGAGAACCACAATCGTCATGATGCTCAGGCCGATGGAAAGTTCGTAACTGATCATCTGCGCCCCGCTGCGCATGGCTCCGATAAGCGAGAACTTGTTGTTGGAAGACCATCCTGCCAGCAAGATGCCCACGATACCGATAGAGGAAGCCGCCACCATAAAGAGTATTCCCACGTTGAAATCCAGAATCTGCAGGCCTTTGGCAAAAGGAATGCATGAAAAGGCGAGCAGGGAGGCGATAATCACCAGAAACGGCGCCAGATTGTGCAGAAAACTGTCCACGTGACGGATCGAGATGATTTCCTTGGTGATGATCTTCACCATATCTGCCACAGTCTGTATGCTGCCCCAGGGGCCTACGCGGTTGGGTCCGAGACGGCATTGGAAAGCGGCGCACACCTTGCGTTCGGCCAAAATAAGCACCAGGGCGAAGACCGCATATACGGCCAGCAGCAGCACGCCGATCAGCACGCATTCGATGGCAATGGCGCCCGCCGCCGGCATGATGCCGCGCAAGCCCTCGTCAATCCATGTCGTAACAACGCTAAAATCAAACATCTTGAATAGTTGTTTTATAGATTTGCATTAACGGTCTATATCGGGAACCACGTAGTCTAACGAAGCTCCGATGGTAATCAGGTCGGCGATCTTGTTGCCTGAAGCCAAGGTATCAACTACCGAGACCAAAGGCAGGCAAGGCGGGTGGAACTTGAGTCGGTAGGGATATTTCTCGCCCCGGCTTTCGATAAACACGCCGAATTCGCCCCGCGCCGTTTCCACGCTCTTGAAGAAGCGGCCTTCGGGCAGTTTGATAACGGGTTTTGTCTTGGCGCAACAGTCGCCCTGCGGAATTTTGTCCAGCAGCTGGCTGATAATCGAAAGGGATTGTTCGATTTCGTCCATGCGCACCATATAGCGGTCCAGGCAATCGCCGTTCTTGTAGAGGATTTCCTTGAAAAGCACCTCGCTGTAGATGCTGTACGGATTGTGCTTGCGCACGTCGCAGGCAAGGTTGCTGGCACGGGCCGTAGGCCCGGTGATGCCGAAAGAAAGCGCCTGTTCCTTGCTCAGCAGTCCGATACCTTTGGAACGCTGTCTGAAAATCACGTTGTTCGTGAACACATCGTGGTATTCTTTGAGCACGCCCGGCAGGTATTCCACAAATTCCCTCGTCTTTCTGATGAAATCGGGATGCAGGTCGCGCGCCACACCGCCGATCACGTTGTAGTTCTGGATAAGTCTGCCGCCGGTGGTGTCTTCGAAGATGTTCAGGATTTTCTCACGGTCGCGGAAGCCGTAGAAGAAAGGCGTGAGTGCCCCTAAGTCCATGCAGAAAGTGGCATAGAAAAGCAGGTGCGACTGGATACGGCTCAATTCATCCATCAACACGCGGATATATTGGGCCCGGCGCGGAATCTCCAGCCCCATGGCATCTTCGATACAGGCGCAGAGGGCGTGGCGGTTCTGGTGAGCCGAAAGGTAGTCGAGACGGTCGGTCATCGCCAGGGTCTGTGGGTAAGTCATGCTTTCGCACATCTTTTCGATACCCCGGTGGATATAGCCGCAGTGAACGTCCACTTTCTTGACGATTTCGCCCTGCAAAGACACCTGGAAATGCAGCACTCCGTGGGTGGCAGGGTGCTGGGGGCCGATGTTCACCACATATTCGTTTTTTTCGAACAGGGTATGCCCTTCGATTTGGGTCTTTCCGTCATGGTCCACATAAACGGAAGTGTCGTCGGGCAGACATTCGGCATCGAGTTTCAAGGGGTTGGAGGCCGGGTCGTAATCCTTACGCAAGGGATAGCCCACGTGGTCGCTGCGCAGGAACAGACGGCGCATGTCAGGATGCCCTATAAAGTGGATGCCGAAGAAATCGAACACCTCGCGTTCATAGAAATTGGCTATATCCCAGATATGCGAAAGGGTGGGGAGTTCGGGCTCCTGGCGGCTTTCGGCCTGACATTCGATAATGATGCGGTGCTGGTGAACCGTGGAATAGAGACGGTAGATAACCCCCAGCTTTTCGCCGAAGTCCATGCCCACGAGGTCTTCGAGGTAGTCGAATTGCAGCGCGGCATCTTCGCGCAAGGGCTTGAGCAGTCTGGCCAGCTCCGCCGCTTGCAGGCTCACTTGCAGTGGCGCGTTCTCCGTTTCCTGAAAAACGGCTTGCGGGCAGATTTCCTGTATGATGGATTTAATCGTACTCATATCGGTGCGGACGTTATTCGTTGTCTTGGTATTTGGAGGCGAACACGGGTTTTTCTTCGGGTCGGATTTCGGGCAACCGGCAACTCTTGGGTTCTTTCTTGTTCACGTCACCGAAGAAGCGTTCCACCTTTACTTTGCGTTGCAACTGCATCATGCCGTACAGTAAGGCTTCCGGACGGGGAGGACAGCCGGGGATATACACGTCCACGGGAATGATTTTATCTACTCCCTGCAATACGTTGTACGACTTGGAGAACGGACCGCCGCTGATGGCGCAGCCGCCCACCGCGATCACGTATTTGGGATCGGCCATCTGTTCGTAGAGGCGGTAAAGCACGGGAGCCATCTTGTTCACGATGGTGCCCGCCACCATAATCATATCGGCTTGACGCGGGCTGGCGCGTGCCACTTCAAACCCGAACCGGGCAAAGTCGTAACGTGCCGCGCCAACGCTCATGAATTCGATGCCGCAGCAACTGGTGGCAAACGTCAAGGGCCACAGCGAGTTGGAACGTCCCCAATTGATGATGCTGTCTAAGTTGCCCATCACAACTCCCACGCCGTTCTTACGCAGGGTCTCGATGTATTCGTTGTCGTTGAACTCTTCGTAGGGTAAGCCTTTGATCTTAGGTCTCCTTATTTCCATTCCAAAGCTCCTTTCTTCCATGCGTAGGCCAGACCGAGGGTCAGCACCACTAAGAAAAACAAAACGGTATAGAGGGCCGCCATGCCCATTTCATTGGCGATTACCGCCCAGGGAAAGAGAAACACGGCTTCTACATCGAACATCAGGAAGAGCAGGGCAAAGAGATAGTAACCTGCCCGGAACTGCATCCAGCTTCTGCCGCGCGTGGGAACGCCGCATTCGTAGGTTTCTTCTTTCAAGGGATTGTAGGAGCGTGGACCGAGCCAAACGCCAAAGCCCCAGCCGGCGCACACAAGAGCCACGGCTGTAAGCAATACGACCAAAAGCAACAATAAGTTCGACATAGTGCTTTAAATAAAATAAGATTGACCATTGTATCTACTACGCCAATAATCAATCAAATAAACAAAATACCGCCATAAAACGGCGCGGCAAAGGTCGGGAATGTTTTTGAATTTTAGAAATGTTTGAGAGGGCAGTATTTATAGAGTTACGAACAATATAGTAACATGGGGGAGGAACTTATGGCGGATTATGACAAATGTTGATAATAAGTGTTATATTTGATGAGTTTAAAAACTGTCATGAACCGTGCGCCGGGCACATAAAAAGGGAAACGATGCTACAGTTCAAGAAATATAGCTCCATCGACAATGTGTTCACCACGGAATTTATGGACAAGGTAAAGATGGAGATGCCCTCCGGTCTGGAATGGGTGGTGCAGGAAAAGGTTCATGGCTCAAACGTTAGTTTTCTTTGCGACGGGGTAGAGGTGAAGATGGCCAAACGCACGGCCATACTGGAAGAGGATGAGAAATTCTACGATTTTGGCGAACTGCTCGATAGATACCGACCCAAAGTGATGTCGCTTTTTGCCCGGATTAAAGAGGAAGATGCCTCGGTGCAGTCTATCGCGGTGTTCGGCGAGATGTTCGGCGGCCGGTATCCGCACAACGATGTGCAGGCAGACCGTTCCGTCATGCTGATTCAAAAGGGTGTGTACTATACGCCCATCCATGAGTTCTACGGATTCGACATCTATCTTTTCGGCCAGGAAAGCGGCCGTTACTTGGATGTGGACGAGGCCAACCGTCTGTTTGAGGCGGAGGGATTCTTCTACGCCAAGACCCTTTTCAGGGGTTCGCTTCAGGAGGCGCTTCAGTATCCGAACGCTTTTCCCTCGAAAATCGCCTCTTGGCTCGGACTGCCCGAACTGCCTGACAATATCTGTGAAGGCATCGTGATACGCCCCGTGCAACCGCAGTATCTGCGCAACGGAACGCGGGTGCTTATCAAGAGCAAGAACGAGAAATTCGCCGAGAAGAAAAGCGTAAAGAAACGCAACAAGATTTTTACCGAACCGATTCCCTATAGCGAGGCCTTGTGCGCCTTGCTGACGGAAATGGAGGCCTACGTGAACGAAAATCGTTTGGCCAACGTGTTGAGCCATATCGGCGAGGTATCGTTCCCGAAAGATTTCGGCAAGGTGATGGGATTATTGGCTCAAGACGCTTTGGCCGACTTTCTCAAAGACCAAGG
>CAYVJX010000065.1:0-7745 GCA_964451895.1 uncultured Bacteroidaceae bacterium
TGGAGGCGTTCAAGCAGATGCTCTACGAGGAAGTGAAGAGGGTGCATCTTACGCGGTATCCTTACGACAAGCTACTCTACGACGACTATAATGCCGAAATATAAGGGGCAATCTGCTTCCTTACCTTCGGGATTCGCTCTTCGGTCACGTACTTGAGTACGCTCCCTCAGGCTCCCCCTCGGCGCGTCGCATCTTGCCCCTTCTATTTCGGCATTCACACTGGATTGAGACTTATTCTTTCTTCGGGATTCGCTCTTCGGTCACGTACTTTCCTTGTTTTTGAAAAAAAAAAAGCCTACCTTTGCCACCCCTTTCCGACGGAACCCGGATATTGAAAGCCGGTATATCGGAAAGCTCTTTCAAAACAAAACATATTCCGGAGGTCACGTAGCTCAGCCGGTAGAGCACATCCCTTTTAAGGATGGGGCCCTGGGTTCGAATCCCAGCGTGACCACAAGAAAAAAAGGAAGCCATCGGGCTTCCTTTTTTTCTTTCGGTTGTAACACGTCTCGGCAAGACTTACGAAAGTTCTATCAAGGTGATGCCGGTGCCGCCGAATTCCTCGCTTTGGTCGGCATAGGAGGCCACATGCGGGTTCTTGGCGGCCGTGGCGCGGGTAAGCTGACGCAACACGCCGTTGCCTTTTCCGTGCAGTATCTCCACATGCTTGTGCCCGTACAGCAGGGCTTCGTCCAGGAGTTTTCCCACCACCGCCAAGGCTTCGTCCGCCCTCATGCCCCGGATGTCGGTGTAGGGCTTGAAATCCGCTCCACCGCTGTTGATGCCCTGCACGCTCACCTGCGATTTGGGCAGGTTCCTTATATATTGCTCCGCTTCGGACTTGCTCAGCGGCACCAAACGCGAGAGAGGTACCTGCATGTGCATGAAGTCGAAATTGACCCGTGCCGAATCCCCCTTGATTTTCTCAATCTGCGCAACGCTTCCCGTGCCGTCCATCCGCACGAAAGCCCCCTCTTGAAGCGGCATTGCGGACTCGGTTTTCTTAGGCGTTTTAAGGCCTTTTTCCGCCGTTTTGCGCGGTTTTTCCTCCGGTCGGGCTGCCTCTTCTACCTTTTGGCGCAGTTCCCGCCGCAGTTTGGCCGTGGTTTCCTTTTCGGCCTGCGCCTCGCGGATTTCCCTGATCACGCGCTCGATTTCCGCATTGGCGTTCTTTACCAAAGTCTTGGCTTCTTCCTTGGCGCGGCGCATCAAATCAGATTTGTTCGCTTCCAAGTCGGAGAGCAGCGCCGTGTATTTCTTTACCGTTTCGGAGAGCAGGTTGTCGGCAATGTCTATCTGCTGCTGTCTGCGCGTTATTTCATGCTTCTGCACCTCGATTTGCTGCAATTCCTGCTCAAAGTGCATCTGCTGCCGCCCTGCCTTTTTGGATGCCGAGGCCAGCAGGCTTTCGGGCAGGCCTATCTTGCGCGCGATTTCAAAGGCGAACGAACTGCCCGGCAAGCCTTTCTGAAACACGTAGAGCGGCCGCAGCGCCTTCTGGTCAAAGAGCATGGCGCCGTTCACGATACCCGGATGCCGCTTGGCCATCAGCTTGAGGTTGGTGTAGTGCGTGGTCACGATGCCGTAGGCGCCTTTGCGCAACAGCATTTCTATCAAGGCCTCGGCGATGGCGCCGCCCACATTGGGTTCGGTTCCTCCGCCCAATTCATCGCAGAGGAACAAGGTGGATGCATCGGCGTGTTCCACCCAGAATTTCATGTTGGTCAGGTGGGAACTGTAGGTGGAAAGGTCGTTCTCAATAGACTGCTCATCGCCTATGTCCACAAAGATGTTCTTGAAGAAACCGGCCTGGGAGTCTTCGTTTACCGGAATCAGCAGGCCGCATTGGAGCATGTATTGCAGCAAGCCCACCGTCTTGAGGCAGACCGATTTTCCGCCCGCGTTCGGGCCGGAGATAATCACAATGCGTTCACCCGCCTCCAGGTGGATGTCAAGAGGCACTATCCTCTGTTCTTCGCCCTGTTTCTTGAGCGAAAGGTAGAGCAGTGGATGCATGGCTTTCTGCCATTGGAGGCAGGGTTCGTTCCTCACCACGGGCAGCCTGCCCTGCAACAACTGCGCCAAGAGCGCCTTGGCACGCAGAAAGTCCACGGCGGTAAGAAAACGGTAGGCGCGCCGCAGGCTGTCGGATTTAGGCCGCAGAAAATCGCTGAAACGTTTCAGAATCGAGATGATCTCAAGCCTTTCCTCGTTCCGGAGCTCCACAATCTCGTTGTTGAGGTTAAAGATTTCCTCCGGTTCCATAAAGACCGTCTGCCCCGTGGCGGAAACATCGTGGATAAAACCGCGCATACTCTTCTTGTAGGCCGCTCCCACAGGTATCACGAGCCGTTCGTTGCGCACCGTCACTTCGGCGTTTTCCTCCACCCAGCCCTGTTGCTTGGCGGTACTCATGTAACGCCCGATATAGGTTTGTGTCTGCGAAGACTTACGGCGTATGAGACTGCGGATCCGCAGGAGGTTTTCGGAAGCGTTGTCGCGAATCTCGCCCGTCTGGGTCAGGATACGGTCCGTTTCGGGAAGGATGTTCCCGTCTATTTCCAGAAACGCGGAAAATTCTAATAAATGCGGATAAGTCTCCGCGTCCAGTTTCGAGAAGTAATCCTTGATTTCGCCCAAAGTCTTGTATGAAGCCCGGAACCGTTGAAGACCCTGCAAGGTGATGTAGCTGCCTTCAATCCGCAAGCGCGCCAGTTCCTCGCCCATCGGGTAGTAGTCCTGCGAGGGAAAAGGCTTCTCCAGATCCAGCACCCGTTTGAACTCGGCGGTCTGGTGCAGGAACAGCATCAGTTTGTCGAAAACCTCGATGGGGCGCAGCTTACCCGCCAATTCGGCGGCTTGCGGCGTGATGCAGAGCCCCTGCAACGATTCGGCGATGGAATCGAAACCTATCTTCCGGGTAAAGTTCTTGGGACTGAGCATAAGGGGCTTTTAACATTCAACGGCGCAAAAGTATTAAAATTCGATGTGGCGGAAAAAGATTCTTATCCTTACCTTTGCCGCCCCAAGTGATATTATAAGCTTTTTTACAACATGAACCGCACTGCCGACTACGAATTCACCATCATCGTTCCCGTCTATAACGAACAGGACTGCATTCCCGCATTGGGAGAGAAACTGGCGGAATACCTGCCTAAGGCGCTCTGCAAATCCTGCGTGCTGTTCGTCAACGACGGCTCTTCCGACAACAGTCTGGCGCTCATCAAGGAACTTTGCGCCAAGAACCCCGATTTCTTCTATCTCTCCTATCCGGTCAACGCCAAGAAAAGCGCCGCGCTCAAAGCTGGATTCGACTACGCGCAGTCGGAATACCTCGGCTATATCGACGCCGATCTGCAGACCCTGCCCGAAGACTTCAACACCTTGCTGGAACACCGCAAGGAATACACCTTGGTGGCAGGCATCCGCATGAACCGCCAGGACACGTGGTCCAAGAAAATACAGTCGAAAATCGGCAACGCTTTCCGCCGTTCCATCACGCACGACGGGGCGGTCGATACCGGCTGTCCGCTCAAGGTGATCCGCACCGAAAACGCCAAGAGGATGCCTTTCTTCACCGGTATGCACCGCTTTATCCAGGCATTGATACTGCTACAGGACGGCGGCACGGCCAAACAGATACACGTGCCCTCTTACGCGCGTATCGCCGGGGTCTCCAAATACAGTGTGTGGAACCGCCTCGTGGGGCCTTTCCTGGACTGCATGGCCCTGCACTGGATGCGCCGCAACTACATCAACTACCGCGTCAACGACACCAACCTGAAATAAGCCAAGCCCCTTTCCGGAAATGAAAAAGCTCGAAAAATACCTGCCCCTGCTCGTACTGATAGCCTTTCTGCCTATCCTTATTCTCCGCGATTTTTCCATTTCCAACGAATTGCGCTACCTCAGCATCGCCGATGAAGCCTTGCGCAACGGCAACATCTTTACCTTTACCAACAACGGCCTGCCCTACGCCGACAAACCGCCCCTGTACCTTTGGATCGTGATGCTCGGAAAACTGGTGTTCGGAACGCACTACATGTGGTTCATCGGCCTGTTCTCGCTGATTCCGGCGCTGCTCATCATGCGCATCATGCGCAACTGGATCCTGGCCGACTGCACCCTGCCCGAAAAGGAATGGCGGCTCAGTTCGCAGCTGATGCTCATTTCTTGCGGCCTGTTTCTGGGCTTGAACATCTTTGTGCGTATGGACACGCTCATGTGCCTCTTTATCCTGCTTGCCCTGCGCACCTTCTTCCGCATGTACCAAGGTCGGGGAAACCATAGGAAACAGAGCCTGCTGTTCGGCCTGTGGGTGTTCCTGGCCGTCTTTACCAAAGGGCCCGTAGGCCTCCTCATGCCTTTGTTCTGCCCTTTGGTGTTCCTGCTTTTCAAACGCGAGGGACGCACTTTTTTCCGCTACTGGAACGGCAGGGTATGGGCGGTGCTGCTGCTTCTGTGCGGACTTTGGTTCCTGCTGGTGTATCTGGAAGGCGGAACCGATTATCTCAACAATCTGCTGTTCCATCAGACCCGCGACCGCGCCGTGAACGCCTTCCACCACAAGAAGCCGTTTTATTACTACCTCATACAGATCTGGCCCTGCCTGGCGCCCTACAGCCTGCTGCTTATCGGTATCTGGCTGGCGGCCATGATAAAGCGCCGCTTCACTTCCGATACCGAACATTTCTGGAGCGTCACCGTCCTGACCACTTTCGTGATGCTTTCGGCCGTGAGCGGCAAGCTGGCGGTCTATCTCGCCCCGATCATTCCCTTTCTGGTTTTCCTGGTCGTAGCCCTCTTGCGCAAGTTTCAGAAAAGCCTCTGGATCAACATTACACTGGCACTGCCCGCGCTGGTGTTCGTGGCGGCGCTGCCTGTCCTGTTCTATCTAGCGAACTTTACCGAAATGGCGTATCTGGGGCAGCTGTTCTTTTACCTTGCCGCCAGCATCCTTACGGTGGGAGGCGTATGGGCGTTGTGCGTGCTTTTCCGTAGGCGAAACCACAAGCAGCAGGGCGTGCGCAAGGCCGTCAATGCCTTGGGTTTCTCGCTTCTGATAGCCGTTTTTGCCGGTGGCTGGTCGATACCGGCGGTGAACCCCTATATCGGCTACCGCGATGTGTGCCGAAAAGCGGTGCAGACCGGCATCCTCAAAGACTGCGAACACTACCATTCGCTCTACCTGCGCCGTGCCGAAAACATGGACGTGTTCTTAGGGGAAGACATACATCAGATTGAAGAAAAAGACAGCACGCAAAGCATTACCGAGCAGGTAAAAGAACTTTCCAACACAGTGCTTATCGTGCGGCAGAAGAAATTCGAACAGAAAGCCGACCGCGTTCTCCAACAGTATATCCAACAGAAAGAACGCTATTCCGTAGGGCCTTATACGGTAGTGGTGCTATAATTGCTTGAACTCGGCGATGCGCCGGGCCACATCGGCGGCGGAAAAGATGGCGTTGCCCGCCACCAGCGCGTCGGCACCTGCGTGAAGCAAGGCCGGGGCGTTCTCCAGGCTCACCCCTCCGTCCACCTCGATAATCAACCGAGGATTGTATTTATCCTTGAGGCGTTTGAGTTCCTCTATCTTGCGGTAGGAGTTCTCAATGAATTTCTGTCCGCCGAACCCCGGGTTCACGCTCATAATCAACACTAAATCGGCGTATTCGACAACATTCTCCAGCATCGACACGGGCGTGTGCGGATTGATGGACACCCCGGCTTTCATGCCTTCCTCACGAATCCGGCACAGACTGCGGTTGAGGTGGCTGCAGGCTTCTTCGTGCACGGTGAGGATATCCGCGCCGGCTTCCTTGAACCCGTGGATATAACGGTCGGGATCCGTAATCATCAGGTGCACGTCCAAGGGCTTCTCGGCGTGTTTCTTGATGGCTTTGACCACCGGCTGGCCTATCGTGATGTTGGGAACGAAAACACCGTCCATCACGTCGATGTGGAACCAATCGGCCTGCGTATTGTTAATCAACTCGATAGCCTGCTGCAAATTGGCAAAATCAGCCGAAAGCAAAGAGGGTGAAAGGATAAAAGCCATTGTTTAAGTTTTTTAGCCACGCGAAGTTACAAATTTTTTATACCTTTGCGCCTTTAATTTTTGGACAAACACTTATTGATAATGAAGACGTTGAAGAAACTTTGCGTTTTAACCGCCTGGGTTGCCGCATTTTCCTTGCTGTCAACCGCCTATGTGCACGCCTTGCCCGGCCTTTCCGAAGCGCAGGCCCAGAAAGAGAAGAAAGAAAAGACCAAATGGGTGCGTCCGGTGGATTCCTCCCAAACCCGCTGGGTCTTCGATTTTGCCGGCGGCATCAACTTTGCCCAGAATTATCTGCAGAACTGGGCGGCAGGGGGCGAAAGCTCGCTGGCGGGTGCCGGTAAGGTGGATATGAACCTGCTCTACACCTACAACGGTCATATCTGGGAATCCAAACTCAAGACCGCCTACGGCCTGTCTTACACCAAAACCAACGGCTTGAACAAGACCGCCGACAACCTGTTGATTTCCACCAGTTACGGCTACGCCATACCGGGCGACCACTTCTTCTACAAGGCTTACGCCGATATTCAGACACAGTACGACTTAGGTTACGCCAAGGCGGACGGACGGAAAAACCACGACGACTACATCTCGGCCATCTTCGCTCCCGGTTACCTCAACGCCTCGTTAGGTATCGAGTACCGGCTCAAGACCTTGCTGTCGGTTTATTTCTCGCCCGCCAGTACCCGCACCACCTTCGTGATGGACGACTTTCTGTCTAACCAAGGACTTTTCGGCGTGGATTCGGGCAAGCATGTGATGTTCGAAGCCGGTATGTCGCTGCAGGTAAACTTTGCCTGGACGTTCTGGAAGAACTTCACGCTCAAGACCGATGCCAAGTTCTTTACGCCCTACAACCGCGATTTCGGCAATATCGTGGTGGATTGGAACGTGGGGCTTGAAATGGCCATCAACAGCTACTTCTCCGCCAGCATCGGCACCTCGCTCAAATACGACGACAAGGTTAAATCCGTAAGGAAAGACGGCACATTGGGCGGCCCCAAGGTTCAGTTCCGCGAATTCCTGACCATCGGTATCGGATACACCTTCCAGCAGAAGTCCAAGAAACTGGCGTTCTAAGCCGTTTCAAGCTTTCTTTCTTGAAGAAGCCTCGGAGGAAGTTTTTCTTTCGAGGCTTCTTGTTTTACGGCGGGGGATGCCGACAGGGAGGGCACGCCGGTGCCGTCCTTGGCCTTCGTATCAACAAAAAAAGGTCGCTTTAAAGCGACCTTTTTTGTACCCCGAGCGGGACTTGAACCCGCACGACTTCATCAGCCACAGGATTTTAAGTCCTGCGTGTCTACCGATTCCACCATCGGGGCACATGCCTGCCTTTCGGGCAGGTCTTCAAACAAAAAAGCCGCTCTGCAAGCGGCTCTTCGTGGAGCGGAAAACGAGGTTCGAACTCGCGACCTCAACCTTGGCAAGGTTGCGCTCTACCAGCTGAGCTACTTCCGCGTATCGGACTGCAAAGGTACAAACATTTTTTAAAAAACAAAACAAGTTGCCTTATCTTTTTTGTTCATCCCCTCAAAAGCCGCTTCCTGTCTTGAATCAGCGTTTTTTGCAAATCTGTTGCAGGCCGTTTCGCTTACTTTTGTGTAAAAGTTTTGTAACTTTACGTTTTAGGAAAACAACTAAAAACATAAACGATATGGATAAGAACATCTCCGCGCTCGAACCC
>CAYVJX010000066.1:0-7587 GCA_964451895.1 uncultured Bacteroidaceae bacterium
TCGGTAGTCAGGGTCATCGAACGTAAAAGATTTTGCAGGCCAGTTTCTCAGAACCGCCGTCCGGACAGGCGAACACGAACAGCACACCGCTATCGGGGCGTTTGCCGTTCATCGCATAGCCGTCCCACGAAATTTGTCCGCCGGTAGCCTTTCCTTGATAAATCAGCAAACCGCGCGCATCGGTTATCTTTACGATGGCATTCTGAGGCAATCCCCGAACACTGATAAAACCCTGATATCCGGGGCGCACCGGATTGGGATAGGCCCGCGCCTCTTTCTTGGGGTCTCCGTCGGTAACGGTAGCCGTTCCCCCATAGCCTATCAAGCCTTTGTCGGTGCCGATAAACACCTCTCCAGTCCTGTCGTAAACGGTTATATCGGTAATGTTGTCCGACAGAAGCGGTGAATTCTCGGTGGTGAAATGATGTATCTCCTCCATGCCGTCGTCCGATACCAGATACACGCCGTCTCCATTGGTGCCTATCCATTTGCGGTTCGCCCCGTCCACGGCTATCGCCCTTACCTGCGCGGTATTGAGCAGCTCTATCAGGAAACCGTCCTTAGGCACCTTTATCGTTTTGGTGTTGACCGAAGAAGTTCCCCCTATCGGACTGTCGAACATCCTGGCATGTTGGTCTATCACCTTCACGCCCCGGTCCGTGCCGATCCAGACATGCCCCAACTGGTCTTCCACCAGGCAATACACCCGATTGGTGGTCAGATTATTGCCACGGTTCAAATCCACTTTCAATCCCTGTACGGAATTGCCGTCGGTCTTAAATACCGACAATTGCTCGTTATTGAAGATGACCCATTTCGTGCTCCAATAATCCACCATGATTTTTCCCGGCCTTTCTTCCGAATTTCCAGCTACCCGCAAATCATACGACTTCCAGGTGCCGTTCCTCATCCGGCAAACCAGACCTTCGGGAGAATAGGCGTTGATCATCCATAAATTCCCTGCCCTATCGAAAGCCAAACCGTTGACACGGCAATCCGAGTCGGTACCTTCTCTGTTCTGCAAAGCCGAATTTTCGGCATTATAGGCAAACCACTTGTTGTCTGCCGTTCTTTCTACCAAGCCACCATATGAAGAAGAAAAAAACAGATGCTCCGGTTCATAAGGATCTTCCAATGTTTGAGTAACCGACCTTATAGACGGATCTATCTTCCCCAACACAAGGTTTCCACGTGTATATGTGTACCATACATTATAAAACCATCCTCCCCCGAAATTCCGGCTCAGAGGCACAAACGACTCACTGAAACCGCCTGCCGCTATGGTTACCCCACTGCCGGTGGAGGAAAGCCTGAAACAATCGTTTTCCGCCGGACCTCGCAATGAATAAGAACCATCCTGACTCCAAGAGGCATCGTAATGCAACATCTCTACGTCAGTACCGACCCAAAGGGAACCATCCTCATCCCATAAAAACGAACGTATCACCCGAAGACCGCCGGAAACATATTCGGTTTCGTGTTTCCTGTTAAGAAGAACAAATCTTCCTTGCTCATTCGAGGTATCGACAATGCCCACAGCCAACAAGTTTCCTTTGCCTTCCAAAGCGGTAACCGAACCTTCCTGAGGCCTCACTTCATGAAAAAGATTCCATCCCGATATCGCGCTGCCCGAATAAATCCGCCTGCCGTCACTCACAATCAGTTCTCCGAAAGCCTCCAGGCAATAGGTTACCTCCTGGTCTTTAAACAGCGTGTCGGTTTTCCATACCGAAAAATCATTCAGGTTGGATGCCGAAAGGTCCGCGTATTTCAAGCCTTGCTCGGTAGCCGCATAGATACGGTTGCCCGAAACAACCGTCTGCCAGACGGGAAGATAGGTATTGTCCTGACCTATGAAATAGGTTTCCTTGATTTCCTGCTTCTGCAAATCCACCATGATGATGCCGAAAGGCATACTCAGATACGCATAACGACCCTTGATGCCGATATGCCGGATATTCTTGGCACCGCCCAATTCCTTTTCGGCGATATCGTAAACGGTATAGGTGTCGTTGTTTCCATAGACAAAATCCAAACGGCCGTCGCTGTAACCCACCAACAGTATATCATGAAGCGGGCTGTAGGCCATCGCGCTCAAACCCGTTCCGCTCAATCCGCCCACGATATTCAACTCCGCCAAGCGGTTATCGACCTTATCCACATACATCAACTCCGCCGACATAAGACCAAAGACCTCTTCATGCCGCTGCGCCAGTTGGTTGACCGCCGCCGGCGCGAAATGCGTGCGCCACTGCCCCACGGCCATGCCCTGCGCCACCGCCGCTTCCGCCATGCAACACAACGCAAAGCACAACGCCCATATCTTTTTTATTTTCATTGCAAACTGCATCTATTAATGTGAAAACTCGCGAAGTTAACCATTTTCCCCCTATCTTCGTGCCCTAAAAATGCAAACGCCATGAAACAAAGCGAGGTCTTCTATAAATTTCCCCATTGGCTGCAACTGGTCTGCCTGTTCTTGGTTATGGTGGGATGCCTGTTGGTGTCCGCCAACATAGCCGCCTTGTTCGCCGCCTTGCTTTTCGGTATGGATTCGCTCAACCAGGCCTTACCGCTGCTTTTTGTGCAGGCCGTTTCGGTAACGGGCGGTTTCCTGCTGCCCTCCTTATGGTTTGCCTATATGCAGAAAGCGGGAAAGCCCGATTATGCGGCGGTGAAAAAAGGGTTTTCGGTAAAACTGTTGGGATTGGCTCTCTTGGCGTATCTGTTGCTCTGCCCGTTTATCTCCGCCTTGCAGGAATGGAACGCAGGCTGGCATTTTCCCGAAAGATGGCAGGCCTTGGAAGAATATTTCCGGAACAAGAGCCTGCAGGCGGAATTGTTGAGCCAAAAGATGCTGCTTACCGACAGCTGGGGCACTTTCCTTTGTTCGATAGCGGTGGTGGCCGTCGGAGCAGGTGTTTGCGAAGAGTTCTTTTTCAGGGGATGCCTGCAAAACATCTTTCGGGACTGGTTCAAGAACGTTCATGCCGCCATCTGGACCTGCGCCGCCATATTCAGCCTTTTCCACGGAGATCTGTTCGGATTCCTGCCGCGCCTTGTCCTGGGGGCTCTGCTGGGCTATCTCTACGTGTGGTCGGGGTCCATCTGGCTGCCGGTTATTGTGCATACGCTCAACAACACGGTTTTGGCAACCGTCTTTTTCCTGCATCACAACGGATATATCGCCCTATCTCCCGAAAACCTCGAACACGCTCCGCATTGGCTCATCGTATCGGCCTGCCTGGCGCTCTGCACCGGCGTGTGCTGCCTGTTGACGAAGAAACAAAATGCCTGACGCTTTCCTGATTTTCGACTACTAAAATTTGGGGAACCGTTCCAGATTGTATTTCTTTACACAAAACATCTTCTTGTATGCATTTCCCACAAGGTTCATGCCTACCCAAAAAACGGAAATGAAGCGACTTTTTCCAAGCGCTTTACGAAACAAGATGTAATGCCAGCGAATTTTTTCCCTAATATCGGAAGAACTGATAGAATCTTTTCGCCGTCTGTAAAAACCAAGATTCTCTTTCAGCAAATAACAATCTTGCGTTTCAACTATCTTCAGCCACATGGCCAGATCGTTGTTCCTTGTAAGGTTGGCTATCTGAACCAAACCGACAGCCTCGGCATCATACATCACCGAAAGACAGCCCGGCCAACAGCAACAATACATCAAGAATTTCGTAACCTGCTTTATTCCTCCAACATAAACACCGCGTTCTTGAGAAGATTCATCGATTTCAACATATTCGTGGTATGAAAAGCCATATCCATTCTCTTCCATAAAACGGATTTGTCTTTCGAGTTTTTCCGAAATCCATAAATCGTCCCCGTCAAGAAAAGCGATCCAACGGCCTTTGGCTTGCTGCAACGCCTTGTTGCGTGTTACCGCCGCCCCAAGATTGGAAGCATTCCTAAAGTAGCGTATCCGCGAATCCTCTTTTGCATAACCGGCCACGATTTTATCTGTTCCATCGTTGGAAGCATCGTCAAAAACAATCATTTCCCAATTCGTATATGTCTGGGACTGAACGCTTCTGATGGTTTCACCAATGAATCTACCGCAATTATACGTTGGAGTGATGATCGAGACAAGCGAATAGGGCATATCGATAAAGTTAACAGATGTGGATAAAATCGCTTAGGATTTCAAATGCCGGCGATATTCGTCAATCTCCGTCTTTAGTGTCTTGATGTGCTGCCCGAACATAAAGGTATGGAACGGGGTACGGTCATGGTTGTCCTTCAAGGCTTTCAAGGCCGAAAGGTACTCATGTACGTCTTCCTTGTGAACCGTGGTGAGCGGCAGGCCGAAGTAACGCTCGATATAGTTCATCAGCAAGCGGGATGTTCTTTTGTTGCCATCGTACCAGGGATGAATCAACACAAGGTCGCTATGGGCATCAAAGGCGCATATCAATTGCTCGGAGAGGGATTTGCTCTCCGATAATCCTTTATTGATAGAGGCACAAAGTCGGTCAACCATCCCGGGAACTTTCGAGGCTTCCTCGTAATACCCCAAGGCATCGGATTTCACGGCCGAAACACGGAACTCGCCTCGGGTCATATCCACATTACCCAGAATGGTTTGTATGACACTGCCTGTCTGTTTGACATTGTGGGCATTGAATGATTGCAATAAGAGGGGACTGACCGAGGTCTTTTTATCGGCCTCAGAAAGGGCGTACTGCATGGCGCGGAAATTGTCCTGCACCATCAGATGATGTTCCAGCAACTTGCCCGGAGCCGTCCGTCCCTGCTCCAATAATATCTCCACTTCCGCATCGGTAAGGGTCGCGCCCTCCAGACGGGTGGAACTGCCTACAATTTGGTAAAGCCTATATTTTTCGTAATTGAAAACGATCTGAGGCAATGCTAATTCAGCATATTCCTTTGAAACGCTCTCAAGTTCCGAAAAGAGATTCCTCGAAATCATATTTTCCATTCCGTATACAAAGACAAAGTTAGGCAAAAGTCAGGAACTTTGTGATGGCAACCGTTGGGTGGCCAAAGGGTGGCCAAAAGCGACAAAACAAGGCCGATAAAGATAATCAAGAGCAATAAAAGAAAAGAGCCAAAGAGAGTTGATTCTCTGGCTCTTGTTTTCTTTTGGTTTCCTTTGGAAAGGATTCCGTGTACCTGAGATCGGAATCGAAACACACATACAACGCACTATTTATCAATATAGTTAACATACTCGGGTTGCCAAAAGGTTGCCAAAGAAAAAATCCAAGCCCTAACAGGCCAACAGCGAATGATTCCCGCTGAGGTGACCCATCGGACTTGGATTCATTTAAAGGCTTTCTATTCGGCCTGTCTTTAGCCTTGGCTCTTGCTCTGCTCCTTTTTATCGTAGATAAGAAAGAAAGCACTGCCAACTATCGCGATGACAGACACCAAAATAAACATGACAATGGCTCCCATAATTACGCTCCTTTCTTTTTATCTGTTTTTGTCTCGGTCTTATAAACCATAAGCAAACCCAATCCCAACGTCAACAAAACGCTTATCGCTCCAATGATATAGACAAACTTTCTATCAACGATTCCACCGAAAATGGAACTAATGATAACGGCTGTCGTGATATACTTGGCTATATCCATCAGCCATTTTCCAAAAGCCTTTTGCATCTCTTTCATACTCCAAAGATATAAATTGTTTTTGTACAAATGGCCATTTGTACATACATCCCTATGGCCATATGGACGTATGGCCGTGTTTAGGAAAAGACATCGAGATCTAACCCCATCACATCCCCAAGCCCCGGTGTTTGGCCTGTGCCTGGACTTGGGTTTTCCGTTCCGCCAAAGATTTTCTCAATCTTTCTCCCGCCTTCTTGCAAAATTCCGACAGCGACATTTTAAGAAAGCCTTCCGCACGTCTTATCAAATCTTTATATCCCTCTATCTCCTGTCCGTGTTTTTCCTGCATCACGGCCATTTCCTGGCGGTGTCGTTGTTCGGTGCGTTTCAGTTCTGACTGAAATTCTTCTTTCAGATCTGAAACGCTTTGGGTCAGATTTTCGTTGTTTTCCTCCAACGTCCTCACCTTTCCCGCTCCGAGAAGTCCCAGTACAGAATCTTTCAGTGTCAGTCCGCGCACACTCTTTTTAAGTTTGTCTTCTTTCTGACAAAGTTGTTCGATGCCGACTTCTTTTCGTTTTCTCTCCTCCTCAAGGTGTTCCAACTTCCCGTGTTCCAAATGCGCCTTGTAGGCCATAGCATCGAGATGTTTTCTGTCGGAGGCAACGCCCCGTTCCATTCCAAGCACCTGCGCACATATCGTCTGCATTTCCTCTGCCCCTGTCTTATAGGGGACTTTGCAACTCCTGCCCGTTTCGTGGTTGTAATAGTCAAACACAAGGTGGGCGTGGAAATTGGGATGCCATTGATAGTCCGGGTCGGCAGGTATTATATTGGGGTCGTAATGGCCGTTCTCGTCTTTGGGTATTTCGCCCTTGCTGTTCTTCCATATCCCCTCGTCACGCTGAATGGAGGCCTGCACCAAAGTTATTCCCCATCGGTCGGCAAACCGCCGTCCAATCTCTTTAAGCTGCTCCATTGTTGTGTCCTCCTTGATGACGACCACACCCTCATAGAGGGGTTGTGCTTTCTTCTGCATCGTCCGACCTGTTTTTTCCTTGACGAGATTCCGGATTTCCTTGCGGAGTTCTTCGAGAGAGGAAACGGAACTCCACCATTCGTTGCGGTCGGTCAAGGCGTAGCGCACGTGTTTGAGGTTGGCTTTCTTTCTGAGGTTATGGTTTTCTGAACCATTTTTACAGGGTTGAAGATGGATTGATGTTGCTTTCATAGGTTTGTGTTTTAGGGTTAAGTTTTTTTGTGTGGACAGGGGTTGGTCGGCCGGGGCGATAGCCCCGTTCCCGGGTTCTTAGGGCAACGCCCTAAGAACCCGGAGAGCCCACTGAACTACGTAGTAGTTTAAGTAGGCTTAACCCTTGAAAAGGGTCTCCCCAGGTAGTGTCAATTCTTGGTTATGTCGTGTCCCTGCGTTCCCGGGTTTCTGCGTTCCACGGATGGCAAAGAAGGAAAGGCAGTGAGAGAAGAAGAAAAGCCGTTCCTTTTCTCCTCTCCGTGTCTTATATATAGGTGTATTAAAAAACTTTGTGGACATTGTGGAATTTGTTTATTTAATTAATAAACAACAAAATATATGTCCACAAAGTATCCACAAAGTCCCCAAAAACGCAACTTTGTGGACTTTGTGGACGTTTGTGGACATACATATAATTTTTATTTTATTGATATTTATATATTTAGTAAAGTGTCCACAAAGTCCACAAGGTTTTTTGGCCGTCAGAATTTTTGGTCAAGGTCGGCACGAGTGATGGTATAGTGCCGGTCTTTCCTCTGCCTTTTTACTCATCACAGGTATCAAATTGTACCGTATGACGGAATTGCATTGAGAGTACATTTTCTGTTGCTCGTATATATCTTTCCATTTTCCAATAGCACTGAGGTACGGACAAACGATATATTCCGCTCGGACTGGTTTCCCCTGTGCGTCAAATTTGCGCATAAGAACCCTATAATCTATCAATGCTTTAATCCACTTATTGAT
>CAYVJX010000067.1:0-7580 GCA_964451895.1 uncultured Bacteroidaceae bacterium
GGTGCGTACCGCCTTCTATCGTATTGATGTTGTTTACGTAGGAATGGAGGTTTTCAGAAAAACCGTCATTGTACTCCATCGAGAGTTCCACCGGAACGCCGTTCTTTTCACCTTCGATATAAATCGGTTCGGGCATCAGCACGGTACGGGTGGCATCCAGATAGGCGATAAAATCCTTCAGACCTTCGGCCGAATAAAAGCTGTCGGTCTTGAAACCGCCGTCTTCCAGCGGTTGGCGGAGGTCGGTAAGGCTAAGGCGCAATCCCTTGTTCAAGAACGCCAATTCGCGCAGACGGGCCGCCAATACATTGTAATCGTAAACGGTTACGGAAAATATCTCGGCATCGGGATGGAAATGCACCAAGGTACCGCGGTCTTCGCTGCTTTCACCCACCACCTTGACCGCATACAAGGGGCGACCTTTGGCATATTCCTGCACGAAGTGCTTGCCGTCGCGGAAAACATCCACCTGCATGTGGTCGGAAAGGGCGTTCACACAGGAAACACCCACCCCGTGCAGACCGCCGGAAACCTTATACGTGCCTTTATCGAACTTACCCCCGGCATGCAGCACGGTCATCACCACTTCCAAAGCGCTTTTCTTTTCTTTGGGGTGCATGTCGGTGGGGATACCGCGGCCGTTGTCGCGCACCGAAATGGAGTTGTCTTCGTGAATGGTTACCTCCACATGGGTACAGTAGCCCGCCAAGGCCTCGTCGATGGAGTTATCCACCACTTCATACACCAGATGGTGCAGACCGCGCACGTTTACATCGCCTATATACATGGCAGGGCGTTTGCGCACCGCTTCCAGGCCTTCCAACACCTGGATATTCTGCGCGGTGTACTCCCCTTGGTTCATTTCCGGACTTTCCACTCCGTTGTTTTCCAACTCACTCATTTTTAGTAAATTATAAATTCAACTATCTTACAAAGATACATGCCGGAACGCTCTTTTACAAGCCGTTTTTCCACGATTTTATCAACATTTATCAACAACGGGAAACAGGTGGGCATCAATCGAAAAACCGCCAGGAGATACCGAAACGGAAACAGCGGTCAAGCAAGGGATAATGCGGAGTCTGCATATAATTGCGCTTGAAAAGGCCTTCGGCTATGTTGATGCCTTTTACAAAGAAATTGGCGCGCTTTATCTGTAGGTTCGCAAAAACGTTCATAAAGAAGAAATTGCCGGTCTTCACCTCATCCTGCCAATAGTAGCTTGCCAGCGAGGGGTCGTAGGCATCGGCGTAATAGCTTGTGTTATAGACAAACTCCAAGCCTATCTGTATCTGCGCTATATGCTTGATGGGAATGATGCCGTAAAGGCTCTCCTGCAAGGCGAACAGCGGCAGGTGCATGTAATCCTGGTTGGAGACGTAGGAAAACATCAGCAGGTTGTCCAATCCCACATACTTGCCGATATGGGCGTTCTTGCCCAGCACGGCGTTGGCCACCCAAAAATTATCGTAAGCCGTTACCGGGCCGTTTTTCTTGAAGAAGGTATAGTTGTTCAGATACGAAGCCTTCAGGCGTGCCCACCAGCCTTTGTAGGAGAAATCGAGCTGTATGTTGTACTCCATGCTGTGCAGGCCGGGGCCTTCCCAATTGTGCCTATTGTACTTGTTGTCCCAATAATGGTGGTTGGAAAAATGATAGGAATAGATCATATCGGGCGTATAATCGCTCCAGCCCAGATGCAACTGTATTCCGTCCCGCTTGGAAAGCGTGCGCTCACGGTCGTTTTTAAACAGGTACTTCAACCTGACCCATGCCGCTATATCGAAGATATTGTACCCTCCAAAATTCAAATCGGCATAGGCATCCAATACCACCCGGTCGGCAAAATCGAACTGCAACTGCACGAAAGGCGCAAGCTGAACCCACTCCTCCCGCCGCAGCTGGTCGTGCCAGCGGATATATTCGTTCTTGAATCCGGCGGCCACCTTGAAGCGGTAACCGAACGGAACGTATTCCATATCGGCGCTGCTGTAGAAAAGCCGGTTGGTCATCTTCATCAGGTTCGTCTTGTCGGAACTTTCCTGCGGAGAAATAAAGAAAGCGGTGTATAGGCCGTCTGCCGCCGTGGTCTTGTCTTGATAGCGCATGTAGAGGTCTTCCACATCGAATTCGTGGGTCAGATAACCGTAACTCCGGTTGTTTTCAGCGATGGAATCCCTGCCGGTCTTGTAGAAATGATACGACTGCTTGAAGAAATAACGGTTCTCGCGCCAGCGGTTGTTGGCTTTCTCCATATAAACCGGCATCCGCAGCCTGTTGTTGATGCTGTTCTTGAAAAAGAGGGAATCGTATTTGATGCCGCCGTTCTCGCCTACCGCCGCCACATTGTGGAAATAGCCGAAGATAAGGCGGTATCTGGAATCACGGGTGATGTAATTGCCCGAAACGCGCAGATTGTACTGGTTGCTGCGGCTGTTGATGTAGTTGCCGTAAGCGTCATAGACCCGGAAATCCACACCCAGATTCAAACCGCGCGCCACATTCTGATAATAGGTGGCTTTGAAATAATTCAGGTCTTTGCCGAAATTGTTGACGAAATACAGCGTGGTGTAAGGATTCTTGGTCTGGTAGAAAGGGGTGTTCTGCGGCGTATAGAACCAAGAGGAAAACGGATTGGTGCGCAAGCTGAAGCCTGAGGTCCGGCGCGGCATGTATTCCAGCAGTTGGTCGGGCATCCCGAAATTGCCCCGGTTGGCGCGGAAATCGTTGTGCTTATAGGCTTCATCGTAGATTTGGAAGCCGTCTAAGGGATAAGTCAGCGTGTCGAACACCGGCAGACCGCTCTGCATGGGCAGGTCGTAGAAATAAACGGTCTCACCCCGGCTCTTGGCTATGCCCGCCAACTTGGCCCGACGTATGGAATCGCGCCGTTGCTGGGGGGTAAGCGAAGAAACAACGGATTCTTCGCCCGGAACGGGTTCCTGCCCCATGGCGGAGAAACTTGCCGTCAAGACCGCCACAAAAATCAGAAACTTCCACCCGCGCATGGAACTACGTGAGTTTAAAACAGAGATACTTTATTTTCCGGCCTTCCGCCAGCCAACGCTTTTCGTAGGTGGTCTGCACCTGCGAGGCCTCGCCCATATCTTCGGCGGAGGCATACAGATCGGAGGTGTTGCGGAGTATCGGATAAGCGGCGGGAAGCACCACTTCATTCAGGCAATATTCGTAGAGGTCGGTGTCGTCGGTCTTGAGGTGCACCACGCCTTTTCCTTCGGGAAAAATCCTGCGGTAGCGATCCAGGAAAGCGGGAGAACAGAGACGTTTGTTGGGCTTGGAGGGCTGGGGGTCGGGAAAGGTTATCCAGATTTCCGACACTTCGCCCGGGGCGAACACCCGGTCTATGAATTCGGCGCGGGTGCGCACGAAAGCCACATTGGGCATATGGTCTTCGGTGGCCGTCTTGCAGCCGCGCCAAAGCCTTGCGCCCTTGATGTCCAAGCCCACAAAGTTCTTCTGCGGATGCAGCCTGGCCAGCCCCACCGTGTAGTCGCCTTTGCCGCAACCTATCTCCAACACCACGGGATTCGCGTTCCCGTAGTATTCCGCCTGCCACTTGCCCCATAAAGGAGCCTGCCACGGCTGTATCGTGGCAGGAAATTGAAAAAGGTTCCGGAAGCCTAGATTCTCTTCGAATCTGGCGAGTTTGTTCTTTCCCAAACCGGTTTAGTTTGCAAAGATCCAACAATCCACGTTCCTGTCACGGAAAGCCGCCCTTTCTTTCAAGGCATCGTTCCGGTCGGCGCAGGTCCTTACGCTCACGTAGTACATATTCTTGGCTTCCACATAGAGAATCGAGGCTTCATACCCGTCGGCATGCATCTGCTTGCATTTCTTACGGGCATTGTCTTCCACGGCGAAACCGCCCACGATAAGGTAGTATTTGCCGGCCACCGGTTTCTGAATATCGGCTTTCTGTGCCGGCTTGGCGGTTTCCTTCTGCGCCTTGGCGGGCTGGGATTTGGCCGGTTGCGCCTTGGCAGGTTGTTTTTGAGCAGGCTGGGCAGGTTTTTCTGCCGGTTTCGCGGCGGGTTTCGCAGCGGGTTTGGGCTGTTCCTTAGGTTGCTGCGCCTTGGCCTGTTGCTGCTGTGCCTTGGCCTGGGCTTCCTGCTGCTTTTTCTGTTCCTGTCCGGCCTTTACCTGACGGGCGATTTCAGCGTTTTCTTCGGCCACTTGCCTTTCGTGCTCGTCATCTTCCATCATCATATCCAGACCTTCCACCAACGCGTTGAAGGCTTCTTCCATCTTTTCCTCCACCTTCATTTCCGTGGTCTTGGGCTTGAACGCGGAAGCCACTTTTTCGCGTACCGGCTTGATGCCCACCATAACCACCGCCAGAATCACCACCACGCAAACCAGGATAAACCACCACTGCATGTAGAACGGCGACTCGTTGCCGGCTTTGCGTACCACCGGCGAACCCGGCTTTTTCTTGCGGTCGCCCAACAAGAGTTCCTTGCCCGAGGAGGTGGGCTGCGCATTGGGTTGCGGACGCTTTACCGGCGGGTTCAAGGGACGGCGCTGGGGACGGGGACGTTCTTCATTGACCGGTGCGAACGGCTTGGGTTCGGGCACGGGCGCGGGGGTCGGAGCGGACGCGGGAACCGGTTCCGGAACCGGCGCAGGAGCAGGGGCTTCCAAACCGAAATCCTGGCTTTGCGGCGCAAGATTCTCGGCCGTGGGGGTAAAGACCACCTTGCCGCTCGTGATATCGAAAACACCTACATTCTCGATGCGCACGTTTCCGTTCCCTTTCAAATCACCCAACACTTTGCGCACCCATTTTTCGATTTCTTCTTTCGCTTCTTCCTCACCCAGATTTTCCTCAAAAGCGAAATAATTCAAGAATGCCTTATCCACAGGAGGAACTTCCTTAAACAGAATACGGTTCTTTCCTTCGTACTGGCCGTTATAGAAAACTCCCAATCCGGGAATGGCGGCTTCCTGCAAAGGCTGTTCACTCAAAAACTTCCTTAAATATTCGGCAACATTCATTTTGATAATATTTTAATAAGGCGGTTAATCTTTTATTTGCTTAAAAAAGTCCGTTCACCTGCGCGTCCACTTTGTCGATGATGGAACCGAGGTCTTCGGGTTTGTTTCTGAAATCGAGGTCGTTCACGTCCACCACCAGCAATTTGCCCTGTTTGTAATGCTCGATCCAGGACTCGTAGCGTTCGTTGAGGCTGTTGAGATAATCCAGACGGATGCTGCTTTCGTAATCCCTGCCGCGCAACTGAATCTGCTTTACGAGTGTGGAAACGTCGGCCTTAAGGTAAATAAGCAGGTCGGGCGGTTGCAGGAAACTCTGCATCAGTTCGAAAAGGGAAACATAGTTTTCGTAATCGCGCGTAGTCATAAGCCCCATCGCATGGAGGTTGGGCGCAAAGATGTAGGCATCTTCGTAAATGGTACGGTCCTGAATCACGTTCTTGCCTTTCTTGCGGATGTCGATTACCTGACGGAAACGACGGTTCAAGAAGAAAATCTGCAAGTTGAAAGACCAACGCCGCATATCTTCATAAAAACTGTTCAGATACGGGTTCTCGTCCACTTCCTCATAAAGCGGTTTCCAACGATAATGCTTGGAAAGCAAGCCGGTAAGAGTGGTCTTCCCCGACCCTATATTGCCCGCTATGGCTATGTGCATCATATGGCTGTACGTCTTATGTTTTGAACACTACGGCAAGAATCTTCCCGTCTGTTCATAAGCTACAAAGATACAAAAGGTAACAGCTTTTAACAAACGCTGTTTTCAAAAACAAAAATACCGCCACGAGGGCGGTATTTCCGAATCGGGGTCTAATTTATTCCCCAAGGCTTATTTCTTCGGGTTCACCTTAAGCAGTTCCACTTCGAAAATAAGGGTCGAGCCGCCGGGAATGGGGCCGTTGCCGCCATCGCCGTAAGCCAGGTCGGAGGGAATGTAGAAAATGGTCTTTCCTCCCTCCTTCATCAGCTGCAAACCTTCCGTCCAGCCGGCGATAACGCCGTTGAGCGGGAAAGAAATGGGTTCGCCGCGTTCCACCGAGGAATCAAACACCGTGCCGTCCAACAGCTTGCCGGTGTAATGCACCAGCACTTCATCGGTGGCCTTGGGAGAAGCGCCCTTGCCCTTGACGATTTCCTTGTACTGCAGACCGCTTGCCGTTTGGCGCACGTCTTTGTCGTTCTGAAGGTTCTGCGCCAGGAATTCCTTGCCTTTCACCTTGTTTTCGAGCGATTTTTCAGATGCCTGACGTTGCAGACCCTGTTGCCATTCGCCCAAGATACGCTGTATCTCAGCCTGCGAATATCCGCTCTGCTTGCCTTCGAGGGCGGCCTTTACGCCTTCCAGAAAGCTTTCCGTTTCAAAACGGTAGGGAATATCGTGCATATTGCGCCCCATCGAGAATCCGACCAAATAACTGACCGTGTCTTTTACTTCCATTGCATTGGTTTTAAGGTTAAACAATCCTGCCATCATCAAGCCCATGGCAAAGGGCATCCATATTCTTTTCATCTTTACCGTATTTTAACTGAAATCGTCCGCCTCGAAGGTGCGTTCATGCAAAAGACTGCCGAGCATCGGCTGATAGTGCGCCACCAGGCCTTCCATGGGCGATTTCAAGACCTTGCCCACTTTCAGTCCGCAGCTTTCCGCCGCCTCGCGCAAGATTTCCTGCGCGAAATAAGCGATGGAACCCACCAGATTGAGCGGATGCTCCGAGACCTTTTCTCCGTAGGGCAAAACCTGGGTCTTGAAAAAGGCGGTGAATTGCTGCGTCAACACGTTCCGCACATAGGGATGCGACATCCTGCCGTCGAGAAACACCGCCATTTCTCCCAAAAAACGGGAAACTTCCCTGCCGTGATATACCGTGTCGATGATTTCATGCACGGGATAGGGGCAAAGCGGGGCGAACTTGTCGCGCAACTCCTGCGGCATCCCGCCCCGGAGGTAATCGGCCAGAAAATGGATGCCGATACGCGCGCCGCTGCCTTCATCGCCCAATATAAAGCCCAAGGAGGGAACTTCGGTCTGGATATGTTCGCCATCGTAGAAACAGGTGCTCGCGCCCGTTCCCAAAATGGCCACCATGCCGGGCTGCCGGCCGCAAAGCGCCAGAGCCGCTCCTGCCAGATCGCTGTCTATCGAGACATCCGCCTTGGGAAAGAATTCTTCCAGGCAATTTTGCAGAACGCCTTTCTTGGCATTGTCGGCGCAACCTGAACCGTAAAAGAAAACATACCTTACCCGATGGTTGTCGATAAACGGATAGAGGTCTTTTTCCAAGCAGTTCCTGATGCCCTCCTCGCCGATAAGATATGGGTTGAGGCCGCCGGTAATGACACGTTTTTCCTCGCTTTTCTCGCTGAGGAAGCACCATTCGGTCTTGGTGGCTCCGCTATCTACTATTCCTATCATTTTTTTTGAAATAATCTTGCGAAGATACGGTTTTTTTGCGCTTGGCAACGTGGGGGAGATGTTACTTTTTTGGTCTTGCCCAAAAAAGTAACCAAAAAAGGCGCGTCCTGCGCGGACAGCGGTCCTCGCGGACGGCAAGTGGATACAGCTT
>CAYVJX010000068.1:0-2392 GCA_964451895.1 uncultured Bacteroidaceae bacterium
GGTGGCCGACAGCCTGCTGGATCTTTTCAAGAACCAACGCGCCGATTTCGAGGGCAAATGGGATGATTTGAAGATTTTCGTGCAATACGGCATCCTCACCGATGAGAAATTTGCCGAAAGAGCCATGGAATTCTACTTGTTCAAGAATACCGAGGGCAAATATTTCAGTCTGGAAGAATACAAGACCGCGGTTTCCGGCCTGCAGACCGACAAAGACAAGAAACTGGTGTTCCTCTACGCTTCCAAGACCGATAACGAATATGCCTACATACAGGCTGCCAAAGCCAAAGGCTACGACGTGCTGGTGATGGACGGCGCTTTTGATACGCCCTTTATCAACTTCATGGAACAGAAGAATCCCGATTACCGCTTTACGCGTGTGGATTCCGACGTGATAGACCGCCTTATCGTCAAGGAAGAAGCCAAGCAGGTGAACCTTGATTTGCAGGAACAGAGCGAACTGCGCGGCATCTTCAACGCCCAGTTGCCCAAAGACGGCGGAATGTATGCCGTTTCTTTCGAGAACATGGGGGCGGATGCCGACCCGGTGCTGATTACCCGTTCCGAATTCATGCGCCGTATGAAAGATATGGCGGAAATCAATCCCGATATGGGCTTCTACGGCAAGATGGGCGACCAGTTCAATCTGGTGGTGAACGCCGACCACCGCTTGGTGAAGGAACTGCTGCAGAAGGAAAAAGCCGAGTTGGGCGAAAAGATAGCCCCGATATTGAAGGAAAGAGCCGATCTGCAAAAGCAGAAAGACGACATCGAGGCCTTGAACAAAGACACCAAACCCGAAGATATTCCGGCCTCCGACAAAGACCGGATTTCCGACCTGGACCGTTCTCTGAACGATTTAGGCAGGAAAGAGCGCGAACTGTTGGAAAAATACGGAGCGGAAAATCCGGTGGTGGGGCAGTTGATAGACCTGGCCTTGCTCAGCAACGGCTTGCTCAAAGGCGAAGGCCTGCACCGTTTCCTCAAGCGCAGCGTGGATTTGATTAAATAAATCGGGAACCGGGATTTTTTTCGTACCTTTAACTGCGTTGAAGGTACTTGGTTTCGGCAGAGACAAACCTGCGGTTTGCATCTGCGCTCAATTTTTCGTACCTTTACAACAAACATAGAAAGACATGAAAAAATACAGTGTGATACTGCTCATCGTAGCATTGATTATCGTGGTGGCGGCCTGGTGCGTTTCGCTTTACAACGGATTGGTCAAGAAAGACGAGGCGGCGCAGGCGGCCTGGAGTCAGGTTGAAAACGTCTATCAACGCCGGATGGACCTTGTTCCGAATCTGGTCAATACTGTAAAAGGCGCTGCCGATTTTGAACGTTCCACCTTGGAAGACGTGGTGGCCGCAAGGGCTTCCGCCACGCAGGTAAAGGTGGATCCTGCCCAACTCACCGAAGAGAACATCGCCCGCTACCAAAAGGCGCAGGAAAACCTGAGCGGTTCTTTGAGCCGTCTGCTGGTAACGGTGGAACGCTATCCCGAACTGAAAGCCAGCCAGAATTTCCGCGATTTGCAGGCCCAGTTGGAAGGCACCGAAAACCGCATCACCGTGGAACGCATGAAGTTCAACGAAGCCGTGCGTTCCTACAATACGGCTATCCGCCGTTTTCCGCGCAATTTGGTGGCGGGAATGTTCGGCTTTGAGAAGAAAGGTTATTTCGAAGCCGCGCAAGGAGCCGAAAACGCACCCGAAGTGTCTTTTAGCTTTGGCGAATAAACATGCGGCGCAGGATTTTACATATCGCCCATGTTCTGTTGCTTTGGGTAGGGGTGGTATTGTTGCCGCTCTTTCCTGCAAGGGCTGCCGCCAGCGTGATTCCTTCCGCGCCTGTTCCGCCGCGCCTTGTGAACGACTATGCCGGTATCTTGGGTAAGGATGCGCTTCCGCTCGAAAGGGTGTTGCGGGCCTTCAACGACAGCACTTCCAATCAAATCACCATCGTGACCCTCAACGATCTGGGCGGCTATTCGGTATCGCAGGCAGCCTATGAAATCGGGGAACGCTGGGGCGTGGGGAACGCCAAGTACAACAACGGTGTGGTGATTCTCATCAAGCCCAAGAACGGTAACGGGTCGGGCGAGGTGTTCATCGCACCCGGTTACGGTCTGGAGGCAGTTTTGCCCGATGCGGTATGCAAGCGCATCATCGAAGACGAAATGATTCCCTATTTCCGTCAGAACGAATATGCGCAGGGCGTGCTTGCCGGCCTGAGGATTATCATGCCCTTGGCCGCCGGCGAGATCTCCGCCAAGGAATATATGCCCGAAGAGGGCGTGACGGCGGCTATCGGGATAATCATCGCCGTAGTGATTATTACCCTTGTGCTGATTGTCGTGGCCGCCAGCAACAAGAAGCACAAAAACAACAAGAAT
>CAYVJX010000068.1:2492-7566 GCA_964451895.1 uncultured Bacteroidaceae bacterium
CCTTGTGCTGATTGTCGTGGCCGCCAGCAACAAGAAGCACAAAAACAACAAGAATAAGGGCGGAGGAAAAGGCGAAGTGGACAAGGGGCTCCAAATGGCAGTCTGGGCTACTTTGCTGGGCATGGGCAATTCTTCGGGACGTTCCTCAGGCGGCTTCGGAGGCGGAGGCTATGGCGGCGGTGGATTCGGCGGCTTCGGCGGAGGCAGTTTCGGAGGCGGCGGTGCCGGTGGAAGATGGTAAAACATTGCTGATATGTCATATTTTCTGATAATCTGTTTAATCCTGATAGGGTTCATTTTCATAACCCTAGAACTTTTGGTCTTTCCCGGAACCACGCTGGCAGGTGTGGCGGGCTTGGCATCGTTGGGCTATGCGCTCTACGGCGTCTTTACGTATCATGGCACACGGGCAGGCTATATCGCCCTGGCGGTGGTCTTGGCACTTTCGGTGGTTCTGTTGGTGGTGATATGCAGAAGCAGGACATGGCGTAAGCTGGCACTGGATGCCACGGTGGATGGCCGGGTCAACGAGTCTGCCACCAAACTGCAGGCCGGCATGAAAGGCGTGGCCACCTCCCGTCTGGCGCCGATGGGAACGATTGAAGTGGAGGGCGAGTTTTACGAAGCCGCTTCGCAGACTTCCTTTATCGACCCCAAGACACCCGTCAAGGTAGTCAAGATAGAGGGCGGCAAGGTTTGGGTGAAGGAAGATGCCGAGTAGCGGATGGTTGAAATCTTAAAAATCAGAATACAATGGAAGTAGGCGTTATCGTAGGTTTGGTTATCGTGGGAATTTTCCTGCTGTGGCTTTTGTTTTACTTTATTCCGGTGGGGCTGTGGTTCAATGCCCTGGTTTCGGGTGTGCATATCTCGCTCTTGCAGCTTATCCTGATGCGTTGGCGTAAGGTTCCGCCCCAAATCATCGTGCGCAACCTCATTGCCGCCAAGAAAGCGGGGCTGCAGTTGAACCGCAACGAGCTCGAGGCCCATTTTCTGGCGGGCGGGCATCTGAACCTGGTCGTGCAGGCCTTGATTTCGGCCGATAAAGCCAATATGAACCTCGATTTCAAGACCGCCACCGCCATCGATCTGGCAGGGCGCAACGTGTTCGAGGCCGTGCAGATGTCGGTGAATCCCAAGGTGATCAATACCCCTCCGGTGGCGGCTGTGGCCAAAGACGGTATCCAGCTTATCGCCAAGGCACGTGTAACGGTGCGTACCAACATCAAGCAACTGGTGGGCGGTGCCGGCGAGGAAACGATTCTGGCGCGTGTGGGCGAAGGCATCGTAACCTCGATCGGTTCGGCGGTAACGCACAAGCAGGTGCTCGAAAACCCCGACTCGATTTCGCGCGTGGTGCTTGAAAAGGGTTTGGATTCGGGAACCGCTTTCGAGATACTCTCCATCGATATTGCCGATATCGACGTGGGTAAGAACATCGGCGCGCAGTTGCAGATGGACCAGGCCAACGCCGACAAGAACATAGCCCAGGCCAAGGCCGAAGAACGCCGTGCCATGGCGGTGGCGCTCGAACAGGAAATGCGCGCCAAGGCACAGGATGCCCGTGCCAAGGTAATCGAAGCCGAAGCCGAAGTGCCCATGGCGTTGGCGGCGGCATTCCGCGAAGGACATCTTGGCGTGATGGACTATTACCGTCTTGAAAACATCAAGGCCGATACCCAGATGCGGGAATCGATTTCCAAACCGGCGGCTGAACCCTCCAAATAAGCTTTGGGTGCAGCGTTTCTTTATCCATTTGGCCTATAACGGCGCTCCGTATTGCGGTTGGCAGCAGCAACCCAACGGGCGTAGCGTGCAGGGATGTCTGCAGGAAGCCCTCTCGGTGCTGTTGCAGCAGGAAATATCCGTGGTGGGCTGCGGCAGAACGGATGCCGGAGTGCACGCCTCTTCGTATTACGCCCATTTCGACCTGACTGATAAGGCATTTCCCTACGAGAGCCGCCGCGACTGGGTTTATAGGCTCAACGCCTTGCTGGATAAGGAAATCTCCGTTTTCTCGGTGTTTGAAGTTCCCCAGGATCTGCATGCCCGTTTCTCGGCGCGGCAACGCACTTACCGCTACCGTTTCCATACGCATAAAGACCCTTTCGTCGCCCCGTTCAGCTATCATTGCCGTTTTGCGTTCGATGCCGGTCTGGTGCGCCAGGCAGGGCGGCGGCTTACGGAATGCCGCGATTTTACCTCTTTCGCCAAACTGCATACCGACAACAAGAACAACCTTTGCACCCTGACCCGTGCCGATTTTGAGCAGACGGGATTATATACCTGGGAATTTACCTTTACGGCGAACCGCTTTCTGCGCAATATGGTCCGCGCCATGGTGGGCACGATGCTCGGTGTGGGCTGCGGCCGGTATTCACTGGCGGATTTAGACGAAATCATCCGGGCGGAAGACCGTTGCCGCGCCGGGGTCTCGATGCCGGCGCACGCGCTTTTTTTAGATCACATAACCTATTTTTAGCAAATCGGGATGGATTGGATGATGCCCTTATGGGAGACCATACATATTGTTTTCTTCGTGATGGTCGTGTTGATGCTCATGGAGTTCGTGGAACTGTACCGTATGCGCAAAGGCCATACGGGAGGCTCTCCGCTTTCGGGCAGGCCGCGTTCTTTCATGCAACTTTTGGTGGCGGCGCTGTTCGGTTTCGTTCCCGGTTGCGTGGGAGGTCTGATGGTGGTGAGCCTGTATGCCCACCGTGCCATCGGTTTCGGTGCGGTCATGGCGGCTTCGTTTACCGCCTTGGGCGATGACGCTTTCCGTATGCTGGCCATAGACCCGGCGGCCACCGTATGGGTGGAATGTTGCCTGTTGGTGTTGGGTTTGGCGGTGGGCGCGCTTTGCGACCGCCTGTTTAGGCGTGAACCCGATGGCGGCAAGTTACCCTGCAAGGTGGAGCTGCACGCCGAAAAGGGCGAAGATGTGCGTTGGACTTGTTTCGATCCAAATATGTCCGGCTTGCGGAAATTCTCCTGTCTGTTCCGGAACTGGTCTTTTGCCAAGACCTTGCTGGTGACGATGTTGGTGGGCTATCTGGTAGTGATATTCGGGCGTCTGCACAGCCCGCTCGATTTTGAGCATGTGGTTTTTGCCGTCTTGACCGGGGCGGCTTTATGCATGGTGCTGGTGGCCAACGAGTATTTTTTGCAGGAACATCTGTACCGGCATCTTATCAAGAAGCATTTTCCCTCCATTTTTCTATGGACCTTGGGAACGCTCTATTTCCTGGCGTTCTTTCAGCAGGCGGTGGATTTGCAGGCATGGATCGAGAACGATCCCGGCAAGCAGTTCCTCTTGCTCTTGGCGGCCATCGCCATCGGCTGGATTCCGCAGTCGGGGCCGCATTTCCTCTTTATACAGCTGTACTTTACGGGCGTTCTGCCCTTGGGCGTTTTCTTTGCCAACGCCATGGTGCAAGACGGCCACACGTCCCTGCTCCTGCTTTCCTCCTCCCGCCGCAAGTTCATCTTGCTCAAATCCGTAAAATCGTTGGTGGCGATTGCGGTTGGCGGTGGGTTGCTGTTTGTGTGCTGATAAAGTTTAGTGGAGATTAGAGATCGGTTGATTTTAAAAACAAATCTAATGCTTGAGGGAGAAGCATAGTCTCGCCCATTGTGCCAGTATTACTATAGTCAGAATATAGAACAAGGCGGAGAGATGCGCGAACTCAGCCATAGAGCCAGGACCGGGTCGGGAATCGTTACCTGACCTTTCTCGATTTCTATCAGTTCTTTCTTAATCAACGACCGTTTTACGATGCTGACATTGGCTGAGGAGCCGAGTTGGTATTTGTGCAGCACTTCCTGCGAGGAAAATTCGTTGTGCAGGCCATCCAGAACGGCACGCAGAAAATTCATCTGATAGGTTGTCAGGTTCTCGGTCTGTTTTTCGAACAAGGGGGTATTTTGATCGATGATATCCTGACAGGCTGCCTCGAAGTCTTGCTCCGAGGCCACTTTGTCCGTATGAATCCAGACCAGCCACGCCAATTGCTGTACATACGAGGAATGGTTGTCCACCCTTTGGCAAATCTTTTCGGCCAAAGCTTCCGAAATCTGTTTGCCCGTTGCCTCGAAGCGGCTGCGGATATAGTCTATCCAATCCCGGGTCCCGATTTTAGGCAGATAAAGGGAGTCCCCGAACTTATAGAACGGAAGGCTCTTTTTTTCAAAGAGTTCGTTCATCAAATGCTTTCTGCTGCCGAACAGGCAATAGGACACCGATTTCTGTAATTGCCACACGGCACGCAAGCGCTTTTGGAAGGCTTTTGAATCCTTGAATTCGGCGATTTGTTGGAATTCATCGATGCAGACCACGATTCGGATACCTTTTTTTTGCGCTATCTTTTCGGGAAGTTGCAGAATCTCGTCTATATCTCCGCCTTTTGGATTCATTTCGAACGATAGGGAAAAGTCCGACATCGGATCCGGCCCCAACGAGATTTTAGGGCTGATCCGGCTAAGGAACAGTTTGGCGTGTTCTACCCATTCATCCCACTTGGAGGCGGTCTGTTTGATCACTGCGGCGGCGAAAGCGTCATAGAAGTCCTGATCGCTGCGGCAGGAGAAAATATCGAGATAAACGATTTTCAACTTGTCGGATTGCACCAAACGACACACTTTCTGCACCAAAGAGGTTTTTCCCCAACGGCGGGGCGATATCAGTATCGTATTGACCCCATGTTGGAAATTCATGACCAAACGTGCGGTCTCTTTCTCCCGGTCGGTGAAATTTTCTCCCGAGGTCGCGACCCCGAATATAAAAGGTTTCTGCTCCATAAATCCCTAATTATGATGCGCAAATATAAGTAATAAAATTATTACTAACAAGATTATTAGTAATAGCTTTATTACATGATATTGCTTATCCGTGCCGCCTTGCGGTAGGCCGAGGGCGACATGCCCGTGGCGCATTTGAAATCAAATTCGAGACTGGAACAAAAAAGTGTTTTGAATGGTGAGATGCAAGGCGCAGTCCGTGGGGCGGAGAGGGAGCGTACTTCCGTACGTGACCGAACCGACCAAGGGCTGCAACGCGGCAGATCACCGTTCA
>CAYVJX010000069.1:0-7505 GCA_964451895.1 uncultured Bacteroidaceae bacterium
TCCAAGGCGGATTTGTTGCCAAGCACCATATAGTCGAAAGGCTTGCCCTTTACCTGTTGCTGCTGGAAGGCGATGACATCTTCGAGCGTGAGCGGAAGCAGGTGTTCATACACATACTGTTCCTGCGTTTCATCGCCGAATCCGAACTTCTGGGAGAAAAGGTAAGTGAAGAAGATGTTTTCGCGCAACACGCGGTTGGTGCGGTAGCTGTCCAGTTCGCTGTTCTTGGCCAAGATAAAGTTTTTTTCGGATACCGGCATGTCCTGGATGATTTCGTTGAAGGCCGCGATGGCGTCTTTCATCTTGTCGGTCTGCGTTCCGATAAACGACTGGAATCCGAAATGCATGTCGGGTCTGGACGGTTGGGCATAATAGGTATAGGCCGTGTAAGCCAAGGCGCGGGCTTCGCGCATTTCCTGGAACACGATGCCGCTCATGCCGCCGCCGAAATAAGCGTTGTACATCGAAGAGGGAGCCAGAATCTCTTTCGAGAATTCAGCCCCTTTCATATAGGTACCGATATTTACCTGCGGCGCGTCGTAATGGGCCACGAAGACGGAACCGTCGTTGTCGCGGTATTCGAATTTCCTGGCTTCAGGCATGGCTTGGAAAGTGGCGGGCAGGATGTGTTTGGCCAGCAGCACTTTCAACATGCCTTGCATGGATTGGGGACCGAAATACATGATGGTGTGTTCGTAATTCCGCAAGCCCTTGATTTTTTCGGTGAGGGCATTGGGATCCATTGTCATGACTTCTTCGTTGGAAAGTTGCCAGGTCATCGGGTTTTCAGCACCATAGAACGAATAATAAAGCAGACGGCGCCAGTTGTCGCGTTGCGTTTTCTTGGCATCCATACGTTGTTTCAACAAGTCGGAGGCAAGATTGGCGTAACGTTCAGGATTGGCGGTTACCGAACTGAGCAGGTGTTCGAAGAGTTCCACCGAGGCTTCGAAGTTCTTGTCGATACCCGTAAGGAATACATAAACACGGTCGGAACCGGCAACGGCATGGTAGTTGGCGGCCAGTTTGTAGAATTCGTTCTGGAGTTCTTCCGCCGAATATTTGTCCGTGCCCAGATAGGGGAGGTATTCGAAGGCCAGATCCAGTTCCTTGTCGTTGAACGAGCCCATTTCATAAACATAGTAGAGCGAGAAAAGGGGATCGCCGTCGTTGTGCTTGTAGAGCAAGGGCAGGCGGTCTTTGAAGCTGCCTACGGTAAGGTCTTTCTTGAAGTCGGGGAAAGAAGGTTCGATGGCCTTTACCTGCAGAGCCTGGATATCCTTGAGATATTGGCTGGCCGTGTCGCGGTTGATCGAAAGCGGCGTGATCTGCGGCTTTTCGATGCGCGGATAGTCGGGCGCGCCTTCGAGTTTATAGATGATGGCGTAGTAGTTCAGGTATTTGTTGGCGAAATCCACGATATCCTGTTTGGTTACTTTCGACATCTTGTCGATGCTGTTCACCACGTCCGCCCATTCTTCATGATTGTTGAAGGCGGTCATCATCTGCATGGCGCGGTTGCGGTTGTCGCGGAGCGACTTGTATTGATCCACCGTATAGTTATCTACGATGGCCTTGAGCATGTCTTCCGAGAAATCGCCCTTCTTGAGGCGTTCGATCTGGCCGAGCATCAGGTCTTTCACTTCGTCCAGGGTCTGGCCCTGGCGCGGCATGCCGTAAGCCACCAACATGCCGTAGTCAGCCAGACTTTCGTAGAAGGCCTGGGAATACATCACCTGTTGCTGCTGGTTCAGGTTCACGTCGAACAAGCCGGTCTTGCCGTTGGTAAGGATATTGCTCACCAGTTCGGCTACATGCACTTCCGGGTTGCGCGGCGAGGGCAGACGGTAGGCGAAAGCCACGCAGGCAGGGTCTTGTCCGATTACCGTGTCGGCAATGTTCTGCGTCATTTCCGGTTCTTCTTCGTACTTGAATTCGGGAACATCCTTGCGTTCCATCTTGCCGAAATAGCGGTCGATGATGGCGATGGTCTTGTCGGGATTGAGGTCGCCCACCATCACCACGGCCATATTGTTGGGCACGTAGTAGGCATCGAAGAATTTCTTGATGTTGACGATAGAAGGATTCTTAAGCTGTTCGGGCGTTCCGATAACGGTTTGCGTGCCGTAGGGATGGTGGGGGAAAAGCATCGTGAACGCTTTTTCCCAAAGCTGGCGCATATCGCTGGCCTTGCCCATGTTGTATTCTTCATATACCGTTTCCAATTCGGTGTGGAAAAGACGGATAACGGGGTTCATGAAACGGTCGGCCTGGATTTTGGCCCAGTTTTCGATCTGGTTGGAGGGAATGTCTTCCACGTATGCCGTGATATCGTTGCTGGTAAAGGCGTTGGTGCCTTGCGAGCCGATGGCGGCCATCAACTTGTCGTATTCGTTGGGAATGGCATATTGGGCGGCGATTTGCGAAACGCTGTCTATCTGGCGGTAGATGGCGGCGCGTTGCGCTTCGTCTGTGGTCTGGCGGTAGGTTTCGAACAATTGTTCGATTTCATCCAGATACACTTTTTCAGCCTCGTAGTTCACGCTTCCGAAAGATTCGGTTCCCTTGAACATCAGGTGTTCGAAGTAGTGTGCCAAACCGGTGGTTTCGGCAGGGTCGTTCTTGCCGCCGGCGTTCACGGCCACGATGGTCTGCAGGCGCGGAGCGTCTTTGTTGACCGACAGATACACCTTCAAGCCGTTGTCTAAGGTGTAGATACGGGTTTTCATGGGATCGTTGGGAACGGTCTCATATTTGTACTTGCCCTGACAGGAAGCGAGCAACATGGCTGCCGGCAGGACCAACAGGCCCAAAAGGCGGAAAATGTGTTTTTTCATTTTGTTAAAAATGTTTTTGTTTATGCCTCAGGGTGAAAACCACCCCTTAAAGAGCGCACGAATTTACAATTTTTTTCGGTAGGCGGCATCTTTCGGCGGAGTTAATGTTGGTTTCCACCGCCGCCTCCGCCCAAGCGCGAGGATTCGTCCGAACTTTCCAGATGCCGCGGGCCTCTGCCGTTCATGTTGTTTCCGAAACGCCACGAGAGCGAGATACGGCCGGTGTATTTGTCCCAATGGTAGTTCCAGTAACTTACGGTGTTGCCTTCGGCGGTGGGATAGACCGATTTTCCGCCATAGGAAGACAGGTCCATATCGAACGAAGCCGAAAGGCTGAGTGTCTTTTCAAGAAAGAAAGCCTTGATACCCAATCCCAGGCCGTGATCCCCGTTTCGTCTGGTGAAATTGTTTCGGGACGGAAGAGAACCGTAACCGTATGCCGAAAGGGTAAGGTAGGAGGTGGCATCCACCTCGGTATTGAGCCAGTAATTGGCGTTAAAGCTGAGGTTGTTGCGCATCTTGCCCTCGTAAAGGATGCTCGATTTTCCGTAGCTTCCGTCCAGAAATATGCTGAGTCGCCAGATCTTGAAGAAAGTGAGCTGCGTGGAGAGGTCAAGCCCTACGAAATCGCCTTTTCCGGCATTGACAGGCTGCGAGTAGATAAGGTAGCGGTTCCCATCTTTCACATAGGTGTTGAGGCTGCCGGTGGTGCCGTCGGTATGGATATAGTTGACCGTGGCGAAAAACTTGTAGTTGAACGAATAGGTAAGGCTCAGGTTATGCGAGTATTCGGGCTTGAGATAGGGATTTCCGCACTGGTACTGCCCCGCGCCCCCGTCCAGAATAAACGGGTTGAGCGAGGAATAGTCGGGCCGGGAAAGCCGGTAACGGTAAGAGAGGCTCAACTGGTTCTTGTTGCCGATAGGCTGGCTGATGGTGATGTTGGGAAAGGGGCGTATATACCGGTTCCTGTTGACCGAATCCATCGATTTGCTGATGCCTTCGGTATAGGTGTATTCGGCACGGATGCCCACCTGCAGGGCGGTCTTGGTCTTGAAGGTATGGTTCAGCATGATATAGGCCGCGCCGATGAGTTCGTGGTAGAGATAATGATCCTTGATGTTCCGGATGGAAGTGTCGGAGCCATAGAAGTTGTGGAAATCCTGTTTGAGCCGGCTGTTGTTGTCCACATAGCTGAACTTGATGCCCGCTTCAAGGCGCGTCTGCATATTGAAAGGATGTTCGTAATCGAGCTTAAGGCTGTAGATGTTCGATTTGAAAGGCTGGAAAAGTTCGATCTGTGAACCTTGTTCGGGCAGAACGGCGAGCGTTCTGGCAAAGTATTCCACCGTGTTCCGATAGTCTATGTCTTGCAGGCTGCGTACATATTCGAGGTTCAGGTTCAGTTTGCGGTCATAAACGGTGTCGAACTTATGCTCGTAGTTGAAGTTAAGGGTATGGCTGGCGTATTTCCATCCTGTGCGGGTGTCTTGGTTCAACAGGCCGGAAACGGAATCGGGAAGGTGCACATAATCGGGATAGAACGCCTCGAGGCTGCTTCTCGGACCGCCGCCGTTTCCGCTGTAGCCGCTGTAGGCAAGGCTCATCACGTCTTTTTTGGAAAGATAGGCATCGATGCCGCCCTTGCCGTAGAAACCGAAGTAATTGTTTTTGTTTTCGCCTCGGAGCGTTTCCCGCCGGCTTCCGTCGGCATATTGGATATAGCTGTCGTTGTGGCTTTTGTTGCTGCCTCCGTACACGCTGCCGTTGGCATAGAGGGTAAAATGCTTGTGGCGGTAGTTGAGGTCAAGCCCTCCGTTGCCGCCCAAGGCGTTGGAATACCGTATTCCGCCGTTCAGCGAACCGGAAAATCCGCTTGTCATAAGGCGGTTGGTCTTGAGGTTGATGATGCCGCCCGTGCCTTCCGCATCGTATTTGGAAGACGGATTGGTCAATACCTCGATTTTATCGATTGTGTTGGCCGGCATACCGCGCAGGTAGTTGGCAAGGCTCTGCCCGTCGAGACGGGTGGGGCGGTCATCTACGGTAACGAGCACGCCGCTTCTGCCGTTGAGCGAGATATTGTCGTCTTTGTCGATGGTGATGCCGGGAAATTTCTTGAGCATCTCGAAGGCGTTGTCGGCCTGGGTCACGAGGCTTTGCGAAACGTTCATCGTGATTTTGCCGGCTTCCATCTCCATCATCGGGCGTTTGGCACGGATCACCACCTTGTCTAACTGCACCGAAGCCGAAGTCATTTCTATCGCGTCCAGCTGTATGTCCCGATGGGCGGCATCGATGCTGAAAACGGGCGAGTTGCTACGGTGGTAGCCCAATACCGCCACCTGCACGAAATAAGTGCCGGCAGGAATCTTCTTGAACTGAAAATGACCGCTGTCGGAAGATGCCGTGCCCATAATCTGCGTGCTGTCGGATGCCTTTACCAACACCACGTTGGCAAAAGGAATCCCTGCCGCGCTTTCCTTGCTGTGCACGCTTCCCGCAATGTTGCCCGTCTGGGCGAACACATGCTGAAAGCCGCCGGCCGCAAGCCCCGTTGTGAGCATCAACCTGCATATAAGTGTAAGAAGCTTTTTCATGACACCACAAAGATATTAATAAAGTTTGAAAAACCAAGAAACGGGATTGGATGCTTATGCGTATTGTTCCAGTTCCTTGAGGTCTATGCCCAGCAGTTTCATGCGGGAAACGAATGCCGGAACGCTTTTGAGAAAGTCCTCGCGCATCAGTTCGGCGGCTTTTGCCTTGCTTTCTTCGCTGATCAAAAAGCCGATGCCCCGCTTGCTGTAGATGATGCCGTGGCCTTCCAGATGTTCGTAGGCGCGCATCACCGTATTGGGGTTGACCATGAGCGTGGTGCCGAACTCCCTCACGGAGGGAATCCTGTCTTCGGGCTTGTATTCTTCTTGGAGTATCTTTTCGCAGACATATTCGGCTATCTGCTCGAATATGGCTTTATCTGACCTGAATTCCATGATGTGTTCGGATTAAAACTGTTGGCGTCTCATCTTGAAAAAAGCCCATACCCAAAGCGCGATCGGCAACACGATGGAAACGGCAATCAGGATAATCAGGGCGATACGGGTAATGGCAGGCTCTTCGAGGTTCATCAAAAAGGCATGGCGGTTGAATCCGTAGATGCTGAAAATGATGGTAAGGGCTGTCATGACGCTGATGGTGGAAGCTACGGTCTTTCCGAATTTTTTCGATTTGAAGAAGCAGACACCCCAGACAGCCACGCTTTGAGCCGTGATGATCATCCAGAAATTGGAGTTGAAAAAGCCGAGCATGTCGTTGGAGGTGAACTGTTCCAAAAGATTGAACATCATGTTGGTATGCCCCGTAAGGCCTACCCCGATAAGGCTCACGAGCCAGGCGAAGACAAGCATTCCCAAAGGAAGTATCAGGGCACAGAGCGTAAAGAGCACCAGAAATTTTTCGGTCTGGCTGGCGGGCAGCATGCCGAAGGTGACGCCTTTGGTGGGATGGAAAAGATTCTTGTAGAAAAGGAACGGCAGTATGCAGGAGAGGATGCCTATATAGGGCAGGAATACTTGGGTGGAGAACCTGCCGTCGTTGATGGGAGAAATCAGGTATAGCCCCAGGATGATGCCGATAAAGATCAGACTGTCCTTGAGGTTTCTGAGAAGTTCGCTTTTAAGCAGCAAACCGAAACGTTGTATGGAAAATTCACGGGTATTCATGGTTGAAATGTTTTAAAAGATTATGAAATCGGGTTTATCGTTCGGAGTCGGCGTTCAAGCGTTTCTGCATTTCATCGGCAAAGCTGGAACGCGCTTCGGGCTTCTGTTCATCGATGAATATCCGCTTAAAGAGCCCTTTGTTCTGTATGGCGGCGTTGAACAGCATCTCGATATCCACTTTGGATTCTTCGTTCTTTTCGTTGTATCCTACGATATTGTATCCGCCCACGCATTCTTCGCGGTAAAGGTCTTTGTCTGATTTCTGGGGCGTTCTGCCGAACCAAAGTTTTCGGGTTATTTCCTCCACGCTGTTGTTGAGCAGGATACGGTTCTTTTCCAAAATGATGATCGGGTCGATCAGGTTTTCGAGATCCCTTACCTGATGGGTGGAGATGACGATGCACTTGTCGTCTTCGGCGGCGGAGGCGATCAGGCGGCGGAAGATGCCTTTGGAGGGAATGTCCATGCCGTTGGTGGGTTCGTCCATCAGCAACAGACGGGTGTTGCAGGCCAAGGCAAAGCACATCATGGCTTTTTTCTGCTGCCCGTGCGAGGATTTGGAAATCTTCTGATTCGGATTGATGCCGAATTCACCGGCGTAGCGCAACAGCTGTTCGTGACTGAAGCGTGGGTAGAAAGGTGCGTAAAGCCTTACATATTCGTTGAGCGAGAGGTTCACCGGGTCGATCACTTCGGGCAGGTAATACACCTCGGCAAGGAAGTCCGGGTCGCGGCGGCGGGGTTCATATCCCATCACCTGGATGGAGCCTTCTTGGGGAAAACGCAATCCGGCCAACATGCGCAGCAGGGTGGTCTTGCCCACGCCGTTTTCTCCCAGAAGCCCGTAGATGTAGCCGGCCTTGAGGTTCATGTTCAATTGTTCGAATACGGTATAATGTTTGCCGTACCGGAAACTGAGGTCTTTTATTTCAATCATCGTCGG
>CAYVJX010000070.1:0-7500 GCA_964451895.1 uncultured Bacteroidaceae bacterium
CCGGAAACAGACAAAGAGTAGGAACGCAAGAGAAAAGCCCGCAGAAAGGCTTATTGGGGGTCAAATTTTGAAAATTCGGAATTGTTGCTGATATATTCCGGCACGATTTCTTTGGCCAGCCTTACCGCCTCTTCGCTCCGGCAGGCACGGGCGGCATCCCCCAGACGGTCGTAGAGCGGCAGCAAGTCGTTGAACGCGTAAGTGTCCGCTTGGGCAATGCGTATCTTTTCGTGTGAGGTGGGGCGGGTGTATTCTTCCGCGCCGAGCACTTCCTCATAGAGCTTTTCCCCGGGGCGCAGACCGGTATATTCTATCTTGATGCTGTTTTCTTCGTGCCCCGAAAGCTGAATCATCTTCTTGGCCAGATCGGCTATCTTGACCGGTGTGCCCATGTCGAACACCAGAATATCGCCGCCGTTTCCGATTACGGAGGCTTCCAGCATCAGCAGGCAGGCTTCCTTGATAGTCATGAAATAGCGCGTTATTTCGGGATGGGTCACGGTTACCGGCCCGCCTTTCTCGATTTGCGCCTTGAAGAGCGGAATCACCGAGCCCTGGCTGCCCAATACGTTGCCGAAACGGGTCGTGATATATTGCGTTTTGCCCGGCAGGAGTCCGTCTTTTACGGCCTGGTTGAGGCTTTGCACGTAGATTTCCGCCAAACGTTTGGAAGCCCCCATCACATTGGTGGGGTTCACGGCCTTGTCGGTCGATACCATCAGGAATTTTTCCACGCCGTACTCCAAAGCGGTATGGGCGATGTTGCGTGTGCCGACGGCATTCACCAAAAAGGCCTCGTTGGGGTTCTCCTCCATCAAGGGCACATGTTTGTAGGCCGCCGCATGAAAAACGATTTGCGGGTGATGCCGTTCAAAAACGAATTTCAAGCGGTCGTTGGAACGCACGTCGCCAATCATCACGCCCAGTTCCAGATCGGGAAACTTTTCTTCCAGTTCCAAGCGGAGGTTGTGCAGGCCGGTCTCGCAGTTGTCCAGCAACACCAGTTTTCGGATCCGGAAAGCGGCGATCTGCCGGCAGAGCTCGCTGCCGATGGAACCGGCGGCTCCTGTTACCAGAATGGTCTTGTCCTTGAAATCCTGTTCGATTTTGTCGGTGTTGATACGGATTTCCTCCCGGCCCAAAAGGTCGGTGATGTCAAGGCTCCGCAATTGGGGCAGTGTGTGTTGCCATTTGCCGATAGGCGGAATGGTAAAGGTCTTCAGTTTCTTTTCAAGGCAATAGGCGATAAGCCGGTTGCGTTCCGCAATGATGTCTTTCTGCTGGGTGAACAAGATGCCTTGAATATCCTCCTTGTCCACGATTTTACGCAGGGCGGAGGTCTTTTCCACCACGAACACCGGCAGCGTGCCGATAGAGTAGGTGCCGCTTTTGGAGGCAAAACACAGGAAACCGGCAACGGTATAGTTCGACTGCGTGTTGAGGTTGAGCAGGTTGGTGAGTGTAATATCGTTTAAATCGGTGCTGTAAATCAAAACTTTCTGTTTTGATTTGGTAAACTCGGCAATCGTGTAGTTATAGAAAATCACCACCACCAACCGAACAAAAACCAGAATGCAGAAAGACAGCAGCGCGTCTAACAGCAAGGCGGCCAGCAGTTGGTCTGTTTTGAGGAAAGTATGGTTGAACAGATAGGCCGCCGTAACGAAGAGCATCTTGATAACCACCGCCGCGGCGATACGCCAGATGGATTGAAAGGAAGAATAGCGTACGATGTTTTTGTAGGTCTTGAACAGCAGGAAACCCACCGCGCCCGCAAAAAGACCGAAGGAACCGATCAGCCATGCCGTTTCCCGGAATACGGTTAAATCGAAAAGGGAACTGATCAAGGCATAGGAAGCCATGGCGCAAAGCCCCGAAACCAAGAGGTCGAAGGTAAAGACGAACCACCGGTTCATATAAGGAATCACGGCGATTTTCTTAGACAGGTTGCTTCCTAAAAAACGCGACATAACATCTGAACAAAGGATTGCGAAGATACAAAAAAAAGCGCGTGGAGGGAATTCCACGCGCTTCTTAATAAAGAAAGCAATCAACGATTAGTGAGGCTGGTTCAAATAATCTTCACCTTCCACGGGAAGTGTCGCCGTATTGCTGTAAATATTACCTTCCAGATCGGCCCATGCTTCGTTTTGCCAGTTTTTCGAATCCGTACGGCCATCATCAAATTTGCCGCGGCCATTTTTCCATTGTTCGGTAGAAGTTTCACCGTAAGGAATGGGGAATGCGAACGTTGACAAAGGATAGTTCTTAAAGTGAGTAGGGAATTTGCGGCTGTCGGTCGAACCTTCACGGGTCAGACGGACACCGTTGCGGCGCAAGTCAGACCAGCGATGGCCTTCGCACAAGAATTCGCGGGCGTTTTCATCTAAAATCACCTGCATGATACTGTTGTCATCAATCTTGTAATTCGACACCATTTTATCCATATCACCCTTAATGTTCGTATCACGGGCACCGAGTACAGCCAACAACGCTTCTTTGGCATCCCCGAACTTGCCGGCGGCACGGGCTTCGGCCTGTACCATGTAGATTTCCGGAACACGGAAAATGGGTACATTGAAAACAGCGTTTTCGTTAGGATACTTCATGCAATACGACTTCATATCCTCAGGCAGTTTCCTGTCGTTTCCATCATAATACAAGGTCTTCCGGATATCGTTCGATTGGAACAAGCTGATGGCGTAAGAACTCGGGTTGAAACCATAGCTGCTGAACAAGTTCTGGAGCGAGTTGGCCGACAAATTGTCCTGATTGGTGTAGTTCAAGGTCCAAATGTCTTCACTCGACAAACTGCTACCGTAGGCTTCCAGCAACTTCGAGGCATTGGAAATCAAAGTTTTGTTGGCACCACCAGGCAGATTGTTCAAAGCGTTGGTGGCCGCATCATCCGCATCTTTATATTTGTGTTGAGCCAGATAAATACGGGCCTGAACCATATAGGCGGCACACAAGGTAGGATAATAGCGGGCTTCGGGAGCCAAGGTAAAGCTCTTGCTGCCGGAAGCGTTGTAATAACTGATGGCTTCAGCGATTTCCTTTTCCAGAAATTCGTAAGAGTATTGCAAGGTGTACATGTTGGCGGGTTCGGTCAGGCTAAGCGGCTTCCCATCCAAAATCATGATGCCTACTCGCTCGTCAGAACCGGTGATATTCCCGGGCATCGTATAGTTACCTCCAAAAGCGTAGTCACCTTTACCCACGTTGACGTCCACGCAGAAATACTGAACCACGAAAAACTCGGCGTAAGCCTTGATGGTCAAGGAAGCCGCGATAGCGCTTCTCAGATTGTTTTTCTGGGTAGCCGTCATAGAGGCCGTATCGCTGCTGTTCAAATTTCTTTTAGCAGCCTGAACGGTGCGGGCAGCAGCGGCGGCAATCTGGAAACCTGCGGCATACAAAGTTTCAACATCACCGGTCGATTGGTTGATATTCCATTCTTCCATATCCTTGAACGAACCGTTACTACCGCGAACGGAAGTAACCATATCGGTCATGATATCACCGATGATGGTGGCGTATTTCCCGCCAAAAGCGGAGGAGTACATCATTCGCATCGTACCCACTACCGTAGAGGGAATCATATCGGTAGAGTTCATCACCAAATCGGTATCCAATGCCGTGGTCGGGGTTCTGTCCAGATATTCTTTCGAACACGAGGACAGCAACAAGGCCGGAACCAAGGCGAACAATACGGCTATATTCTTTATTGTTTTCATAATCCTTTTTGTTTTAATTGTTAGCGACACTTGTTTTAGAATCCGACATTAATACCGAACGTATAGTTTACAGGCACCGGATAGTTCGAGGTCTGGATAGCGCTCAAACCGGATTCGGGGTCGTAACCACGGAAGTTCTTGCTGCAAGCGGTGAATAAGTTGTCAATGCTGCCGTAGAAACGCAGGCTTTTCAAGAAGATCTTTTCACATTGTTTCTTGGGAAGCGTATAACCTACAACAATCGACTTGATACGGAAGTAAGAACCATCGGTACGGCAATAGGTACTCAAGTTGCGGGAGTTCTTGTTACCGCCAACCATGATTTGCGGAACATCGGCCTGGTCACCGGGGCGTTGCCAACGGTTTTCCATTACATAATAGGTGGTGACGTGTCCGTTCTGCGTTCCTTCGTTTTCAAGATATACCAAGTCATTACTCAAGATGTAGTTGCCCACATTGTAGTTGAATTGGAAGCTGATATCCACATTATAGAAGTCGAAACGGGTCTGGATACCGCCATATACCTTGGGGTCGCTCGTACCTACGAAACGGTAGGCGGCTTCACCGTAGTTGAATACGTATTGGCCATCGGCACCATACCAACGCGGACGCCCCGTGGCGGGATCGGCACCGGCCCATTCGGGCATATACAGCTGGGCGGAGGAACGGCCTTCACGCAACAGACCGATAGTACCGTTGCGGATATCGTTGCCGCCGGGCAATTTGAGAATCTTGTTGTCGTTGGTAGTCAGGTTGAAGCCAAAGGTCCACTTGAAGTTCTTGCGGTTGATAAGCATGGCGCTCAACTGCAATTCCACCCCTTGGTTGCGCATCTTGCCCACATTGTAACGGATGGAACCGAAACCGGTACCGTAAGACAGAGGACGGCTGAAGATCATGTCTTTCGTTACATCGTTATAGTAGTCGAATTCAACGGTAAGGGCGTTGAAAATCGTGAATTCCAAACCTACGTCGAACTTGTTTCTCGATTCCCAGCACAATTCGCCGTTGGCCAGCTGCGAGGGGGAGAAACCGGAGATACCGCCGTAACGGGAGGTGGCGTAAACCCCACGGGCCTGATAGTAACCTACGTTCTGGTTACCGGAGGTACCGTAGCTGACACGAACAGAGAGGTTGTTCAACCAGTTCTGCGTCGTGGCCATGAACTTTTCGCCCGTGATACGGTATTTGGCACCTACCGAGTAGAAAGTACCCCAACGGTTTTCTTCACCGAAACGGGAAGAACCGTCGCGGCGGATACTGGCCGATACATAGTAACGGTTATCGTAGTCGTATTCCACGTTGGCGAAGTAAGAAGCCAGAGTAGCGTCCGCACGTACCGTAGAACTGCTGGTTTCGGTAGCGTTGGCGATTTCCATCAGGTCGGGTACCACATAATCATTACCGTGCATGTATCCTTCATATTGATTGAACCGCTGGGCTTCCTGACCAACCAAGATATTGAAGTTGTTTTTCTTGATGGAGGGCATCCAGTTGATGGTGTTGGCGATGTTCATGTAGGCGATGCTCTGTTCATCCACCTGCATCAAACCGCCCATGGATTTACCTTGCGGGTTAACGACCATAGACCATACGTTCTTTTCGCGCAAGTCAACATAGTCGATACCGATTTTAGACTGTACGTACAGGTTCTTGTAGAGTTTGACACGCAGGTAAGGGCTGAACAAAGCCTTGTACTGTTGCTGGAAAGCTTCGTCATGGTATTTGTCCTTACGCAAGGCCACCGGGTTGTAACCGCTGGCAAAGGGGTTGGTTGTGGTATTCCATTGCTTGACGCCGTCTTTGTCGGTGGTATATACAGGGTCAGACGGACGCATCATGGAAGCCCCCCAGATAGGCGCGGCGTAGGCCAATTCGGTAGGAATGGTGTTGATTTCGGCATAGGCACCGCTGAGGTTAACCCCGAAACTCAACCATTTGGTAGGATTGATGTCCAAGTTCAAACGGGCATTGTAACGCGTGTAATCGGAACCGATCACGATACCTTTGTTCTGGAAATAACCGACCGAAGCATAGTAGTTAACGGTTTTGGTACCGCCGGAAGCCGAAATGGAGTAATCTTGGATGATGCCGTTGCGGGTAACTTCATCCCACCAGTTGGTGTTGGTCGGATTGCCGGTAGCCTCGGTAAAGTCCAGACCCCAACCTTGATTTTTATACCATTTCCAAATGGTTTGGGCGTCTCTGTCGAATCTGTATCTTTCGTTCAGGTTAACGGCCGAGTTGTATTTCATTTCATACAGAAAGTCCTTGAAATCTTCCAAGTTTACTTTCTGGAAACGTTTCTTTACCATAGGAGGCGTGGCGACCCCGATTTTCGCGTTCAGCGAGAAGTTTACCTTACCTTCCTGACCCTTCTTGGTGGTTACGACGATAACCCCGTTGGAGGCACGCGAACCGTAGATGGAGGTGGCGCTGGCGTCTTTCAGCAGCTGGATGCTTTCGATATCTTCCGGGTTCAGGGCAGCCAAGGGGTCGGTACCGTCACCGCCCGAATAGTCGCTCATACCCATGGCACCGGTAACGATAGGCACCCCGTCGATTACATACAAGGGGTCGTTGCCGGAACTCAAAGAGCTCTTACCGCGGATACGTACCGTGGTGGATGAACCGGGCTGGCCGGAAGCGGTACTTACCTGCATACCGGGCACGCTACCTTGCAAGGAGTTGATAACGTTAGATTCGGTCTGGCGTTTAACCACTTCTTCGCCTACGGCTACGGCCGAACCTACATTGTCCACTTTCTTGCGCACCCCGTAACCGCTACCGGAAATCTGAACTTCTTCCAGCGCGATGGCCTGCGATTCCATCACCACATTGACCACGCCGCCGGTAATGGGCACTACTTTGTCTTTCATACCCATGGCCGAGAACTTGAGGTTCTTGGCGGAAGCCGGGATATTGGACAGGGTGTAAACACCATTAAGGTCGGTGGATGTACCGATGGTGGTACCCTCTACTTGAACGGCCACCATAGGCACGCCCATGGGGTCTTCCGCACTGGTGACCTTACCCGTTACGGTGCGCTGCCCCAAGGCCACGTTGGCCGCTCCCAAAAGGAAAAGGGACATCACAAAGAGCACTAGTTTTTTCATAAGAGCTGATTTGGATTGTGTATTTTAAATTCCGTTATCTGCAAACAAAATGCCGCCACCACTGCACAAGTACAGTCGTAACAGCAAGCCACAAATTTAGGAAAATTTCCTTTACGGAAAAGGTCTTCGGGTTTCCGAATTCTTAACAAAACTTAATTTTTGTTTTTAATAGGCTGGTTTTGTGTTATTTAAAAATGTTAAACCGGTTGAAAAATAGTTAATAAATGTTAAAAGTTCGGATGCCGCTTGTTTGGAATGAAAAAATACGTATCTTTGCACTCACCAATAAGCGGCACCGTAGCTCAACTGAATAGAGCATCTGACTACGGATCAGAAGGTTGCGGGTTTGAATCCCACCGGTGTCACATTTCATAGTTTTAGTTTTTGGTTGCCGGTCGTTCGTTCTGAACGGCCGGTTTTTTTTGTGGATAATTCGGTAACTTTGCCGATGGAAACAATCCATAAACATTAAAGTATCAAAGATATGCTGAAAATTAGCCAGACGAGGGCCAAGATGCTGTACGGCGTGCTGCTTATCGCCCTGTTGTCGTGCGCGGCCTTTCTTATCGCCGAGTTGCCGTTTGTTAAAAAGCTGTCGTTCAGTCCGCTCATTGTCGGCATCCTGTTGGGGATGGTCTATGCCAATA
>CAYVJX010000071.1:0-7461 GCA_964451895.1 uncultured Bacteroidaceae bacterium
AGGATCTGTTCGGCTTCCGCTACGAAGACATCGAGATACAGGACTACCGCTGCCACCCCACGATCAAAGGGGATGTGGCGGTATAGCTATCGTCTCCTGAAAATCCGCGTGAGAATCATGATCACGATGATAACGGAGGAGAATCCCATGAAGTATTTGCCGATGTGGTAGTCGGGAGCCAACGCCAGCAGGAGCACCGACCCGATGAACAGCCCGATGAGCAGGATGGCCAGCACGATGCGGTTGGCGATATTGCGCAAGGTCTTGTTCGGGTAGTCGGCATTCTCCATCTTGATTTCGTGGCTTATCTTCCCTTCCTTGATTTTATAGAGAATCTCGTTGATCTGATTGGGCAGGCTCCGCGCCAGGCTCACATAGTCGGTAACGGTATCGAATACCGAACCGGCCACTTTCTGCAGGTTGTATTGGGTCGATACCAGACGTTTGGCGTAGGGCAGCACCAAAGGCGTGATGGGCAGTTCGGGGTCGAGCTCGCCGGCAAAACGCTGCAAGGTGAGCAAGGCCTTGCCCAGCATGAACATACCCGAAGGAACGCGCAGCTTGTGCTTTACCAAGATGTTGATGCAACTCTGCATGATACCCGCGAAATTGATTTCTTCCACCGGCACGTTGCCCACCCGTTTGAGCAGGGAATCCAGTTCAAATTCGAGTTCGTCTATATTCTGGTAGAATTTCTTGCCGCTCAGCGTAAGCAATGCCGCGCACATGCCCTTGGGGTTCTTGCGCACGAAACTGATGAGGAACTTGGCGATAAAGTTCATCTCGCGCGGACGCAAGGTGCCCACCATGCCGAAGTCGATAAAGCACACCACGTTGCCGGGCATGATGAAGATATTGCCCGGGTGCGGGTCGGCATGGAAAAAGCCTTCTTCCATGATCATCTTCAACAGCGCGTTGGCCCCGTTTACGGCAATGGTATGCAGGTTGTAGCCTTTTTCGCGCAAGGCGTCGATATGGTCGGGCGCGATGCCCTTTATCTGTTCCATGATCAACAGCCTCCGCGTGGTGTATTCCGGATAGGTGCGCGGGATATGCACGCTGGAGTCGTTCTCGAACATCTTGGCGAAACGCGTCATGTTCTCCATTTCGTTGAAGTAGTCCAGCTCGTTCGAGATCTGTTGGGCGAATTCGTCCACGAAACCCGAAAGGTCCATATAGGCGTACTTGGGATAAGACTTCACGAACCAATTGGACATCAGGCGCAGCAGCTTTATATCCAGCTTGATGGTGTTCTCGATATGCGGCCGTTGAATCTTGATGATTACCTCGTCGCCGTTTTTGAGCCGTCCTTCATACACTTGCCCGATGGATGCCGAAGCCAGGCAGGTGGGCGAGATCCATTCGAAAACATGCTGGGTTTTCCGCCCCAGTTCGTTCTCGATGAGGTTGATGGCGGTGTTGTTGTCGAAAGGAACCACCTGCGATTGCAGTTTCTTGAGTTCGGAGCGGATGCGTTCGGAAAGCACGTCGGGGCGGTCTGCCAGAATCTGCCCGAACTTGACGAAAGTAGGCCCCAGGTCTTCGATAAGCATACGCAGCTGTTCGGGACCCGAATGGAGTTCCTTTTCGGGATGCCGCTTGATATGGTGCTTGCCCAGGCGCGTTCCCCAGAACCAGGAAGAGATGCCGTGGCGGAAAAGGATGCCGAATATCTGCATGAAACGGCACAATTCCAGAAATCCTGTGTAAAGATTCAGTATCTTCATGCCTTGCGGGTATTGAGTTCGCGTATTATTTCATCCAGACGCTCGTTTATCTGCGCCAGTTGCGCCGCCAGTTCCTCCACCTTGCCGTCTTGCCGGGCGGCGGCCTGCCGGCTCAATGCGGCGGCTTCCAGCTCTTCCTTGAGCGCGGAAAGCCCGCTCACCACGTGGCTTCCGGCTTTGGCTCCGGTTTGTTTGTCTAAGCCTGTGTAATCTTCCAATACGGCGCTGAACTTCTCGATAAAGGAATCCCGGTCTTCGGTGGCTGCCGAAAGGGCCGTGCGCAACAGAAAATTCAATTTGTTGTTCATGGAACTATCAAATTTGGCAGATTTGGTGCAATAACGCTTCGAATAAGGGTGAGGCCTTTCCCAAGCGGCGGTAGGCGTTCCACGCCTCCTGGCCGAAACGTTCCGCTTGTTGGATGGCATACGCTTCGCCACCCGATTCTTTGATACGGCCTATCAGCAGGTTCAGGTCTTCTTTCTGCGCCCTTTCGTCGTGTTCAGGGCTGTTGTGGCGTTCCACCAGAGAGGCCAGACGGAAAAAGAAATCTTCTTTTTCCGCCGCCGTGCCGTGCTTGAGGTAATATAGGGCAGGCAACGTCAGTTTACCTTCCAGCAGGTCGTTTCCGTATTGTTTTCCACTGTCGGCGTCTGTGTTAAGGTCCAGCAGGTCGTCCTTTATCTGGAACACCATGCCGGCCTTGCGGCCAATCTCGCGCACGGTTTCCACGTTTTCGGGGGAGGCTTGCGCCGTGTGCGCCCCGCATTGGCAGCAGCAGCCGAACAGAGCGGCGGTCTTGCGTTCGATAATGCGGTAGTAGGTATCTTCGTTGGAATCCGGATTGCCGGCATATTCCAGCTGGATAAGCTCGCCTGCGCTCATCTGCCGGATTACATCCACCAAAAAGAGCAGCAGCTGGCTGTCGTTGCCGTCGTAGGCTTTCAGAAAAGCGTTGGTGAGCATATAGTCGCCCGCCAGCACCGCGGTCTTGTTGCCGAAAAGGGAACGGATGGAGGCCTTGCCCCGCCGCAGGTCCGCCATATCCACCACGTCATCGTGCACCAGAGAAGCCATGTGCACCACTTCCACCAGAGAGGCCGCCAGATAAGCCTGTTCGGAAATCTCCTCTTTGAAAAGCCGGTGGGTGAGCAGCACCAGCAAGGGGCGGAGCTGTTTTCCCTTGGACTGGAAAAGCTGGCGGTACACTTTTTCTATTTCCGGAAAATCTCCCGAAATGAACGTCTGGAACTTTTGGTTGAAGACAGCTAAATCGGCTGCGGTATGTTGCTGTAAATCCAAATCCATCATCCTTATTTTTTGATGCTGAAAGCCAGGGCGTAGAGCTTTATCTGCTTGAGCATCGCGGTAAGCCCGTTGGAGCGGGTGGGGGAAAGGTGTTCCTTAAGCCCCATGCGGTCCAGGAAATCCACCGGCGCATCCACGATGGCCTGCGGTTCCTCTCCCGAAAAGACATAAATCAGCAGCGCGGCGATTCCTTTGGTGATCACCGCATCGGAATCCGCCTTGAAATAAACCTTTCCGTCTTTGAGCTCGGCCTTGATCCAGACGCGCGACTGGCAACCTTTTATCAAAAAGGCTTCGTTCTTGTCGCTGTCGGGCAAGACCGGACATTCCTTTCCTTTTTCAATCAAGAGCGTGTAGCGGTCCATCCATTCGGAAAGTGCCGAGAACTGCCGCACGAGCTGTTCTTGTTTCTCTATGATACTCATGGCTTAATAACCGTATTTTTCTTTCCAGAGCTGTTTGAGGCGGTGGCGCATCTCGTTTTCCTTGGGGTTGTCGCCGGGCCGGTAGAACACGCTGCCGCCGATGGCTTCGGGCAAAAATTCCTGTTCGGCGAAATTGCCTTCAAAGTCGTGGGCGTAGCGGTAGCCGTCGTGGTAGCCCAGTTCTTTCATCAGTTTGGTGGGCGCGTTGCGCAAGTGCAACGGCACCGGCAGGTCTCCCGATTGCTTCACCTCCGCCAAAGCCGCGTCGATGGCCAGATAAGAGGCGTTGCTTTTGGGGGAGCACGCCAGATATACGGCGGTCTGGCTCAAGGTGATCCTGCATTCGGGATAGCCTATCTTGTGAACCGTGTCGAAACAGGCGTTGGCCAGAAGAAGCGCGTTGGGATTGGCGTTGCCGATATCTTCGGAAGCCAGTATCACCATGCGCCGGGCAATGAACTTGGCGTCTTCTCCGGCGGCGAGCATACGCGCCAGGTAATACACGGCGGCGTTGGGGTCGCTGCCGCGCAAAGACTTGATGAATGCCGAAATGATATCGTAGTGGTTCTCGCCGTTTTTGTCGTAGGTGGCCAGGTTCTGCTGGATAAGCGCGGTAACGAGGCGGTCGGTGATAACGCCTTTGCCGTTGTTCTTCGTGTCGGCCATCAGTTCTCCGGCCACCAGTTCCAGAGCGTTGAGCAGCTTTCTGCCGTCTCCGCCCGAGATACGTTTGAGGGCGGCGCTTTCTTCCAGCACGAGCTCGAAATGGTAACGGTTCCTGATATGTTCCGCCGCCCGTTCGATAAGCACGTCCAGTTCCTCGGAAGAGAGCGATTGCAGCACATACACCTGGCAACGCGACAGGAGCGGTGAGATCACCTCAAAGGAGGGGTTTTCGGTGGTGGCGCCGATAAAGGTGATCGTGCCTTTCTCCACCGCCCCCAGCAGCGAGTCTTGCTGCGACTTGCTGAAACGGTGTATTTCGTCTATGAACAGGATGGGGCGTTTGTTCTGCGTGTTGCGGCTTCGGGGCGCGGGATTCTCGAACAGGGAGGGCGAATCGAGCAAAGCCGTGGATTTCTGCATCCGTTCGGCGTTGTCGAGCACGGCGCGCACATCCTTTACCCCGGCCAGCACCGCGCTGAGGGTAAAGAAAGGCCGGTCCAGATATTTGGAGATGAGGTAGGCCAAGGTGGTCTTTCCCACCCCGGGAGGCCCCCAGAGAATCATCGATGGCAGGTTTCCCGACAGGATGGCTTTTTCCAGCACCGCGCCTCGACCCATAAGATGGGTCTGCCCGATGTACTCTTCCAGACGTTGCGGACGTAATTGTTCGGCTAATGGCGGGTTCATGCTGAAATAAGGAATACGGTGTTCTTCTTGTGGATATCTGCCGGAGCCTGGCGCCATTGGGCAATGGTGCGGGTAACAATCAGCTCATCGGGCAAGGTGATGTTGCAGGCAACACACAGGCGCGTATCGGGATGGCACACCGAAAGGATGCTTTCCAGCATCTGCCGGCTGCGGTAGGGCGTTTCGATAAAAAGCTGCGTCTGCCCGGTCTTGCGCGATTTGGCTTCCAGTTCGGCCAGACGCGACTGCCGGTCTTTGGCCTCTACCGGAAGATAGCCCGAAAAACAGAAATCCTGCCCGTTGAAGCCCGATGCCATCAAGGCCATGAAAAGCGAGGAGGGACCGCTCAAGGGGGTAACCTTCATGCCCTTGCGGTGCGCCCATGCCACCGCCATCGCGCCGGGGTCGGCCACGCAGGGCAGGCCCGCTTCCGAGACCACGCCTATGTCTTGGCTTGAAAACGATTGGGAATCTATGGCCTGATGCTGCAGAAGGCTCTCGATGCTGTCTTCTTTCGTATGTTCGTTCAGCGCAACGAAAGTAACCTCTTCGAAAGGCGCGTCAAAGCCCGCCTTGCGCAAGAAACGCCTTGCCGAACGAAGGTCTTCCACGAAAAACGCGCGAAGATGTTTTATCCGCGATAGGTAATCTGCCGGCAATACGGCGCTCACGGGCGTATCGCCAAGGCAACTGGGCAACAGGAACAGAGTTGCCATGAGAAAAATCAGTTTTTGATTTTTTTGTCCAGTTCTTCCACCACGCCTTTGAACGACTTGTCGGTTTCGATCAGGTTCTGAATCGTCTTGCAGGCATGAAGAACCGTGGCATGGTCGCGTTTGCCGCACTGGGCTCCGATAGAGGCCAGCGAATTCTTGGTGTGCTTTTTGGCAAAGTACATGGCCAATTGGCGGGCAATCACGATTTCGCGGCGGCGGGTGTTGGAATGGATTTTATCGACCGGCAGTTCGAAATGATCGCAGATGACTTTCTGTATATAGTCAATCGAGATTTCTTTCGCCGAGTTGTGTACGATCTGGTCTATCATCTTGCGCGCCAGTTCCATCGTGATGGTCTTCTTGTTATGGATGGACTGGGCGAGCAGGGAGTTGAGCACGCCTTCCATTTCGCGCACGTTGGTGGAGATGCTGTAGGCGATGTATTCGATAACGTCCTTGGGCATCTCTACCCCGTTGGAATGGAGTTTCTTCTGCAGGATGGCGATGCGCGTTTCCACGTCGGGAACCTGCAGTTCGGCGGCCAGGCCCCATTTGAAGCGGGAAAGGAGGCGTTGGTCGATGCCCTGCAATTCTACCGGCGGTTTGTCGGAAGAAATGATGATCTGCTTTCCGCTTTGGTGCAGCTGGTTGAATATCTGGAAGAAGGCATCCTGGGTCTTGTCTTTTCCCGCCAGTTTGTGGATATCGTCGATTAGCAGCACGTCGATGAGTTGGTAGAAGTGCGTGAAGTCGTTGGTGGTGTTGTTCTTGCAGGCATCAACAAACTGTTGGGTAAAAAGCTCGGCGGAAACGTACAGCACCGTTAAATCGGGATAGTTCAGCTTGGCCTGCAAGCCGATGGCGTTCATCAAGTGTGTCTTTCCCAAACCGATGGGGCTGTACAGGAACAGGGGGTTGAAGCCGGTCTTGCCCGGTTTCTCGGCAATGGAGTAACCTACCGAACGCGCCAGACGGTTACATTCGCCTTCCACGAAATTGTCAAAGGAATAGGTGGGGTTCAGTTGCGAATTAACCTTGATTTTCTTGATGCCCGGAATGATGAAAGGGTCGGGTAGTTGTTGGTTGCGTTGCGGGATGGGCATGGCGGTGGGCTGGTTTCGGGTTTCTTTTTTGTATCCGCTTTCGGCCGTTACCACATAAGGATTGGTATTGTCCACGATAACGGAGTATTCCAAGCGGCCCTCGGGACCCAGCGTGCGTTTGATGGCCGAGCGCAACAAGTCAACGTAGTGCTCTTCAAGCCATTCGCAAAAGAACTGGCTGGGAACCTGTATGGTTAAGGTGCTGTTTTCTAATTTTACGGCCTTGATGGGGGAGAACCATGCCTTATAGTTTGCGGAGTCGCCCAGGTTGTCACGGAAGATTTCGAGGCATTCTTCCCACACGGATGTATGATTCTTTTCCATCTCAGCTCAATTAAACGTAAGGTGTTATATCTTGATTGTTGATAAGTCCGTTTTCCAAGACTTTTCAACCATGAATTTTTCGCTTGCAAAGATGGTACGAAAAAAGATAAAAAAAAAGTGTGTCGGCTCTTGTTTTTTCAGAAAGAATAATTACAGAAAACGGAGCCGGTTTGTCTGAAATTCTGTTTAGATGATGATTTACTTTTTATTGTGATTTATCGGGTGGCGGGGTGGAAAAATTTGCCTGAAAAAAATATGGAAGAAATTTTTGACCGCCGATTGTTAATTACCTCCGGAAAGGGACTCCGGAAAGGGAATTTATCAAACTGTTGATAAGTTCTTGGAACGATGCCCGTGCCTCTGGAAGCAGATACCTTTATTTTTACCGCATCAAACAGATAGCGTATGTACAGTTACGATACCAAAATCCGCGTTTGTTACGGGGATGTTGATCAGATGGGCTTTGTCTATTATGGCAATTACCTTAGGTTCTATGAGATAGCCC
>CAYVJX010000072.1:0-7440 GCA_964451895.1 uncultured Bacteroidaceae bacterium
GTGTGACCTCTATCGGGGATAGGGCTTTTTCGGGCTGTAGCAGTTTGACGTCAGTGGAATGGATTGCCGTGGCCTGTCGAGATTTAAATAGTAGTAGTGATTCACCGTTCCGTGATTGTGAGAATATAACGTCCATAACTTTCGGAAATCAAGTAACGCATATTCCGGCCTATTTGTGTTACGGGATGGAAAAACTTGCATCGGTAACGATACCTCATAATGTGACTACTATCGGAGATGAGGCATTTGAGGGATGTACGGGTCTGAGGTCGGTAACGATACCTTATAATGTGACCACTATCGGAAAGGGTGCTTTTTATGATTGCCGAGGCCTTATATCGGTGACTTCACTGAGCAGGATTCCTCCTTATTGTGCGGAAGAAGATGTTTTTTCCGATGAAAACAATCCTTCCGCATATTATCAGGCACTTTACGTGCCTCGGGGCTGTAAGTCCGCTTATGAATCGGCGCGGGAGTGGCATAAGTTCTCCAAGATAGAGGAAATAGATGTGTCCTATACGGTAACGGTAAATGCCAATGATGCTTCTATGGGTCGTGTCACCGGGGGCGGTGATTACGAACTCGGCGAGCAGGTCACGATTGAGGCCATTCCCAACACGGGGTATCATTTCGTGAAATGGGATGATGGCGTGACGGCCAATCCCCGCATATTGACGGTAACGGAGGATATTGTGCTGACGGCTATTTTCTCCAAGGATGGAGGCAACCCTGACGACCCTGATGACCCCGACAACCCTGACAATCCAGATAACCCTGACACCCCTACCGCCAACGAGAACCCCGGGGCGGACAACTTCCGCGTGTATGTGCAAGACCGCACGATTCACCTTTCGGAAGACCGGGGCGCGGTGCAGGTGTATAACATGGCCGGCCAGCGCGTCTATAACGGCCCCGCCACGGCCATCCCTGTGCGGCAGAGCGGCGTGTATATCGTGCGCGTAGGGGCACGAAGCTATAAAGCCGTAGTGCGGTAAGACCGCCGTTCTATCGGGATTTCCTTATCAAGGCATTGCAGGTTTTGCAATGCCTTGATTTTTTTTGCCTCCACTAAAACCGCCCTCCGAGTGTCAAACGGTAGTGGCGGCCGGGCTAACTTATATTGCTTTATTTCCAAACAGCAAGGGTCTTCCAATTTTTAGGAAATCCCATTTCCCGGAGGTTTAATAGAGTTCCTCCTTCTTCAATTATTGAAAGAATGTTTTGCTTCAAATCACTTTCCGGACTGATGATATTACTGATATATTTGATACAGCATAAAACAGCAAACACCTTATTCGTGTGCAACGAAACACATGTTCGCTTATCTATAAATGGAAAATACGTTTGCGTAGGCATCTGAATATTGATGATGCTGCGCCTATTCCAAACCCTACTATGATGGGCACATAAGTTTCTCCATACAGAAATAGCATGAAGCCAATTCGCCAAGACCCGATCATCCTTCAATCCGAATTGTTCGGCGATATTCTTTTTTAGCGGTGATTTCTCAAGCAGGTAATATAATCTACTCAAAGTCCCAAACGAAAGGACTTCCAGTGTCTTCCATACCGGAGGCATCGACAACCTTTCACCTTCTTTATACGGCTTGATATAGTCCTCGTTACTACGTTTTATTTCCCCTTCAATATCTTTCATCAGAATATCAAAAGCCGTGGTAGATTGGTTACCCTTATCCAGTTTCTCTATATGCTTATACAGATTACGGTCATTAATCCAATTACTATTCTGGGTTTCCTCCGCATACGTCTGCAGGATCTTAGTTCGTGCCGCCACCTCTATTTTCTCGATAGCGTTAAACATCAAAGAACGCAACCTGCGGTCAAAACAATAAAGATCTATTATATCAGAAAAGCGAATATCATTTTTTTTGAATCTGTGACCTGCTTTCGGATTGTCATCATCCTGAAATGGAGCGGTATATGTTCCCAACCGATAGAAACTGATATTTGCCAAATAACACTTTGCGAGTTGTTCATCTTCAATCCGCACCCCGCGCCTTCTCAATTCGTCAATCTGCCCTTGTATAGACAGCGGTGGTTTTGTATAGTCCATAAAACTCGAAGACCTCCCCGGGTGCGCTGTTCTGATGGGAAGCGTGGGAGGTCATATTGATTGCAAAGATAACGTATTTCTTTGTTATTACAATGTTATTTCAAAGAAAATTTTGTCATACGCATAAAAAGAATATCATATTTCCTCTAAAACCTCCCTCCAAGTGTCAAACGGTAGTGGCGGCCGGGCATGGGGTAGTTCTTTACGATCTGGTAGGTTCGGTCGGTGAGGTTGAGCACTTCGAAACCGAGCGAGAGTTCGGCGTGCGCCAAGGGGAAACGGGCGTGGAGGCTCAGGCCGTGTTCCATATAGGGTTCGAGGCGGTTTTCGGGAATATTCTGGTTCAAGATATAGCGTTCACCGCAGAAAGACATGCGGTAGCCCAAATCCACATAAGGCAATTGCAGCGTAAGCAGCGCAGCCCCCGAATGACGGGGCGTATAGGCCACCTGATGGTTGTAGGTGGAAGACTGCGGCGAGGTCTTGTCCAAAGCCTGCAAAAACGTATAAGACAGCTGCGCCGAAAGGCCGAAACGGGAAGCCAGGCCGTGGGAGCCGAAAGCCGTTTCCACGCCCCATACGGCATCGATGCCCGTGGTACACACCTTATCCACGTTGAACATGCTCCACACAAAGAGATTGTCGGTGGGATAAGCCACAATCTTGTCCTGCACCCAGTTCAGATAAACGTCTGCCGACACTTCCATTTTCCAGATACCTTGCGCTTTGCCGGGCAAGGTGCACGCGATACCGGCATCCAACTGCCGCGCCTTTTCCGGACGGAGCCGGGGATTGCCCGTCCTGCCGTAGTAGAAATCGTTGAAAGTCGGCATACGGAAAACATCCTTATAGAAGACCCGAACCGTCAGACTGCGGTTGCCCAACGGAAACACCGCCACCGAAGCGAAAGGGCTCAGACGCGCTCTGTCTTGGGGGCGGTATCCGTGCTTCACCCGGTCAAAGAAAGCCGAGGCAAGCCCGCTGGCCATCACCTCCACATACGGATGCCGATAGTCTAAGGCCAGGTTGAACCACAGGGAGGAACGCCAAGGGTCGGCAAATCCGTTCCGGTCGGCATCCAAAAAGTTGAAGGCCGCGTCCAAGGCCGCGCTCAGGCTCAGTCCCGGCACGGGCGTGGTGCAGAGTGTGAGCGTGCTCAGATAAAGTTCCTGCTGGCGGTAGCGGTCATCCACGGGAATGGTGGAAAGCGCGTCCGGGTCTTGGAAGCGGTTATAGAGATAGCTGTATTTTATCGTGTTCTGCTGCAGAAAATATTTTGAAATCTGCCAACGGTGCTTCAATACGCCAAAGAAATTGCGGTCTTGCAGACGTTGCGCGCTGTGCGGATAATACGAAATCACCGCACCGGGCAGACCGCGTTCACTGCCATAATAAAACAGTTTGGCTTCGAGGCTGTGGTGCGTGGCCGGGCGGTATTCCAAACGTATTTCGGCATTGCCGTCGCGCACATCCGAGTTTTGGCGCCGGAGCCGCCTTACCGTGCCACCCAAATCGTGTTCAAACGGATAATTGCCATACACGTAGCCGTAGCGGGCATGGGCGGAGAAGCCGAACCGGGGGCTTATCTTCCGGGTGAACTCCAGCGAGGAGGCCACCTGTCGGAAAGAACCGAAAGAAAGCGAAGCGCTGGCCGGACGGGATGTGTCGCTCTCAAAAACGGAACGGGTGTCGATGGCCAGCAGGGAGGCCGCCTGGAAGTTGCGGGCGGGCTGGAAGATACGCGCCGCCTGCCCGTTGTAGAGCGCCACCGATTTTACGCCTTCCATGTAGATTTTGGAGAGGTCTATCTGTCCGTTCTGGGCATCGGAGAGCAGAATGCCGTCGTAGGAGACCGCCGTGTGCGCCGCGCCCAAGGAACGCACCGACACCGTTTTCATGCCTCCCACCCCGCCGTAGTCCTTTATCTGCACGCCGGCAAAACGTTTCACCGCTTCGGAGGCCTGATGCGGATGAAGCCGCTGCAATTGGGCCTCCTGCAAGGCCTGCACGGGCGTGGCGGCATTCTCCATGGGCGAGATTCGCCGGTAGCCCTTTATCTTGACGGCATCGAGATAATGTATGCTGTCGGCGCCTTCCTGCGCGTGCAAAGCGAAAGACAAGCTTGCCGAGAGAAAGAAAAGCAAACCCGAAGAAATACGCGTAAACCGGTCTGAGAGCGAGGCGTTCATGCGGACACGCCCAATCCGGCAAAGATTTGCGCGCCTATGCTGAGCGCGTTTTCGTCTATCATCAAGGTGGAGGTATGCAGGTTCGAGGGTTCGGCCAAGCGCGGAGGCTTCACGCCTAGGCGGAACATACAGCCGGGAATCCGCTGGGTGTAATAGGCAAAGTCTTCCGCCGTCATGCGCAGGGGCAGTTCCTCCACCTTGTCTTTGCCCAGCATTCGGGCCGCCACGCTCCGCACCCGGTCAGCCGCCGCCGTATCGTTGTTCACGAACGGATAGCCGTGGTCGATACGCACCTGACAGCTGCCTCCCATGCCTTGGGCGATACTCTGGGCCACCCGTTCGATGCAGCCGTGCGCCTTGGCGCGCCATTCCTCGTTGAAAGTGCGCAGGGTGCCTTCCATCTGTACCTCGCCGGGAATGATGTTGGTCCTGCCCTCGCCGATAATCCGGCCGAAAGACAGCACGGTGGGGATATAGGGAGGCGCCTGACGGCTCACCACCTGCTGCAAGCCGGTAAGGATATAGGCCGACATCAGCACCGTATCCACGTTCAGTTCCGGCATCGCGCCGTGCCCTGCCTTGCCGATGGCCGTGATATAGATTTCATCGGTGGAGGCCATGTATTGCCCGTTCTTGACCCCTACCTTGCCGCATTCCAGCTCGGGCATCACATGCAAGGCGTAGATGCGTTGCGGCGCGGGGTTCTCCAGCACGCCTTGCGCGATCATCTTGGGCGCCCCCGCCCTGAAATCTTCTTCGGAGGGCTGGAAGATGAGTTTTACCGTGCCTTCCCATTCGCCGCGGAGCGTCTGCAGGATTTTGGCCGCGCCCAGCAGACAGGCCATGTGCGCGTCGTGTCCGCAGGCATGCATGGCGCCGGGGTTCTGCGAGGCAAAGGGCAGGCCGGTCTTTTCCTCGATGGGCAGGGCATCCATATCGGCGCGCAAGGCCACGCAACGGGATGCGGGGTTCTTGCCTTCGATAACGCCCACCACGCCCGTTTCCGACCAACCGGTGGTGCAGGGAATGCCCCACTCCTTAAGTTGCTTTTCGATATAACGCCCCGTCTCTACTTCTTGGGTGGAGAGTTCCGGATGCCGGTGCAGATGCCGGCGCATTTCGATGATTTCGGTTTCTGCCTCTTGGGCGAGCCGTTTGATCTTATCTTGCATGGGGCGAAAATTTACAGGGTTTGCAGCGACACGTAACGGGCGTAATGGCCGTTGAGAGCCATCAGCTGGTCGTGCGTTCCTTGTTCCACGACCCTGCCCTTTTCAAACACCACGATACTGTCGGCATGGCGTATGGTGCTCAGGCGGTGGGCCACCACGATGGAGGTGCGGTTTTCCATCAGTTGGGAAAGGGCTTGCTGTACGGCCACTTCCGATTCGGTGTCGAGCGCGGAGGTGGCTTCGTCCAGCACCAGAACGGGCGCGTTCTTCAAGATGGCGCGCGCAATCGTGATGCGTTGGCGCTGGCCGCCCGAAACGGTCATGCCGTTGTCGCCCAGAACAGTGTCGTAACCTTCCGGCATCCGCGAGATAAACTCGTGCGCGTTGGCTTTGCGCGAGACTTCCACCACGGCCTCCATCGAAACCTCTTCCCGACCGAAACGGATATTGTTGGCCACCGTGTCGTGCCAGACGAAAGGATGCTGGCTCACCGTGCCTATCAGTTCGCGCAAATCCTCACGCCTCATGTCGGCTATATCCACGCCGTCTATCGTGATGCGCCCCGAAACCGGGTCGTAGTAACGGCACAGCAAATCCACCATCGTGGTCTTGCCCGCGCCCGAAGAACCCACAAAAGCGTAGGTCTTGCCCTTTTCCATACGCAGGTTCACGTGTTCCAGCGCCGGAATATCGGAATCGGCGTAGTAGAAAGTAACGTCTTCAAAAACGATTTCCTTGTCGAAAGAGGTCTTGTGCACCGCATCCGGCCTGGAATCCTCGCCTTCGGGCTCGTTGACGACCGCATAGATACGCTTCAGCGCCGCGCGGCCTTTCTGAATGTTGTAATAGGCGTTCACCGTGTGTTTGGCCGGCGAGATGATACGTATCAGCAACAGGATATACAGCACGAACATGTCGGCGGACATACGTCCGTCCAAGACCCACAGCCCGCCGAAACCCAGCACCGCCATGGTAACCACCACCAGCAGGATTTCGGTCAAGGGGCCGGAAAGGTCGCGGCGGCGGTGAACGCCGTTCAGCGTACGCACGTAACCTTTGTTGTATTCGCTGAAATTCCGGTGCGACCAATGGATGAGATTGAACGATTTGATTACGCGCAGGCCGTTTATCGCCTCCTCTATCATCGCCACGATCTGCCCCAGCATCGCCTGGGTCTTCTCGCTCTTGCGTTTGAGATAAACGCCTATCTTGCCCATCACATAGAGGATCACGGGAAAGGCCAGCAACACCACCAACGACAGCACGGGATTGATGGCGAACAGCCCTACAACGAAAACAATCACGTAGAGCGGTTCCATAAAGGCGCTCTGCAAGGATTTGACGATGGCCGTCTCCACCTCACCCATGTCGATGTTGACCCGCGCCAGCAAATCGCCTTTCTTCTGTTCGGAAAAATACGCCAGAGGCAGGCGCATCATGTGGCTATAGAAAAGAACGCGCAGGTCGCGCACGATGCCGCTCCGTATGGCGGCCAGAAAATACATCGCCCCGTAACGGAAAGCGTTCGAGAGCACCGACATCACCACAAAGGCCGAAGCCAGCATGACCAAAGCCGGCATCACGCCGTAACTTGCCTTGATGATACCTACGTAATAGTAGGCGTATTGCAGCAAGGTATCGACGTTCAGGCGGAAGGCCGGCAGCGTATCCACCGGAGGAACCATGCCGAACATCACCGAAACGAAAGGGGCTATCAGCGTGAGCGAGAAAAAGGACGTGAGCACATACAGCAGGTTCGACGCCATATTGCCGGCGATATACCACCTGTATCTGAAAACGGAACGTAAGAAATGACTGAAATCCTTCATCGGTCAAAGGCGCAATCGATTCGCGAAGATACGAAAAAAGGGCCGGAAAATCCGACCCTTTTCATACGTCAAACAAAGTTCAGCATTAACCCCACATTTCTTCGTCCGAAGGAATACGGATCCTTTCGCACAGAGGCGCGATGCGGGTGGTGTTGAGCAGGTGCTTGTAGGTAAAGT
>CAYVJX010000073.1:0-7434 GCA_964451895.1 uncultured Bacteroidaceae bacterium
ACCGGCTTCGGTCGTAACCTTGGCGATATACATACCGCTGGTCAAGCCACTCAAAGAAATGGTTTCGAAGTGATTGTTGCAAGCCTGGGTCTTCACCAACTTACCATTCAAGTTGTAGATTTCAACGCTCTTGATTCGGTCGGTAGATTGGAGTACCGTGTAGTCAATAGCGGGATTAATCTTAACTTCCACATACTTGTCGTAAGCGGCACCACGTTCGATATCCACACCATCGGCCAGAATAACAGCGATATAAGGCTCTCCATCCATACGGGTGCCCGTCCTATTGCCGGCATCATTCGTAAAATACCAGCTGGACATAGGAACGATAACGGAATTCGGATTGGTCTGAGCCATCGTGTCGGGAAGCATCCAGGAGAGACGTTCACGGGCATAGATGAAGTCATCTCCATCTTTTGTACCCCACATGTTTTGGTAGCGACAGTCATACACTACATACATAGCACCGGGATTTTCACTATGCAATTTGTTGGCGGCGTTGCCATCTTCCGACATATAAAGCATCGTGGCATTCCACAAAGTATCTTCATCGTTGTGCTCATTGGGGAACATCACACTGATGCAGAAATAATCGCCGGCAGTACCCGGATGTTCAAAACGGGCACCATAACGGCCACCGTCCATATAAGGAACCGCGGCTGGATCATCGGGTTCGACAAGGGGAACATAAACGGTATTCGACAAACTGATATATCTATCAGGATCAACAGGATAATGAACTTCTATCGTTTCATCCAGACGTTGATCCGAAGTAAGGTCATCATAGGCTTCCTGTTCCGTAACCTGACCAAGAAGGGAGGTGTACAATTTGAAATACAAAGGCATATCCTTGGAATTGATTTTTTCAACCGTGGATTTGGCACGGCAGATATACGTAATAGCACCGGTAACGCCTTTGTCTTTGGCCTTAAGACCGCCCACACTGGCGAACCAACCGTTATCGGAAAAATCGAACAAACAACCTATTTCACCGCTTCCATAGGTATGGTTCGCCCAACCGGTACCCAGTGGCCAGTTTACTCTAGCCATATTCCGACCCACATCGTCCCAGCTGTTCTTCGGAGACATGGTAACGGTGTAAGCGAGGCCATATCTGTTGGTGATGCTATGGTAAGCCGCTTCAGCGACCAAGGTATCTTCTTCTCCTGCCTTAACGGCACCCTTTACAGGTGACATCAACATGGGAGACACAGCCTCCATCTTTGCATTTTTGGAAAGAGGAGCCCCTACTTCCCTTGCTTGTTGCATTTGCGCGCGAGCTCCCGATACAAGAGCCACCGCACAGATTAACGTCAAAATTTTTTTCATTATTTAAAGTTTTAGTGTGTTTTTCTTAATTCTAATTTGACCCTTAGCGGGGCTGAAAAGCGGGGCTAAGATAGTAATTTTTTTCTTTTCGTCCACATTTATTTCAGCGCCGCTTTCAATACGTCTGTAACCTGTTCGATGTAAGTTATTTGCAATCCGTCCGTGTAAAGCGTGGGAATTTCCTCCACCTGCGGACGGTTTTCCTTGCACAGTATTATCTGCGTGATGCCCGCCCGTTTGGCGGCCAGAATCTTTTCGCGTACCCCGCCGATCGGCAGCACCTGTCCGCGGAGCGTAATCTCGCCGGTCATCGCCACCGAGCACTTCACCTTGACGTTCTTGAGCGCCGAAACCATGGCGGTAAACAGCGTGATGCCCGCCGAAGGCCCGTCCTTGGGCGTGGCGCCTTCCGGCACATGGATATGAATATCGTTTTGAGACAGCAATTTATCATCTATCCCCAAACGTTTGGCATTCGATTTGATATACGCCATCGCCACCGAAGCCGATTCCTGCATCACCGTGCCCAGATTGCCCGTAATATGCAGTTCTCCCTTGCCGGGAGACAAGGCGGCTTCGATAAACAGCACGTCCCCGCCGGTTCTCGTCCAGGCCAGGCCGGTCACCACGCCCACGGTATCGGCCTTGAGCTTTTCCGGCTCGGTAAAGAAAGGCACGCCCAAGGCTTCCTTGATAAAGGCCTTGTTGAGCCGGCTCCCCTTCTGCCGTTCCTTGGCATTCTCGGAAACCAGATGCTTGGCACGTTCGCGAATCAGGGCGGCGATGGTCTTTTCCAACTGCCTTACCCCGGCTTCGCGCGTATATTCGGCAATCACGTAGCGTATCATCTCTTCGGGAAACACCATATCGCCCGGCTTCATGCCATGTTCTTCCAACTGCTTGGGGATAAGGTGATTCTGGGCTATCTTTACCTTCTCGTCCATCACGTAGCTGGGCACCTCGATAACCTCCATACGGTCGAGCAAGGCCGGATGAATCGTGGAAAGCGTGTTGGCGGTGGCGATGAACAGCACTTTCGAAAGGTCGTAGTCCACCTCGATGAAATTGTCGTGAAACGCGCTGTTCTGCTCAGGGTCGAGCAATTCCAGCAAGGCCGCCGAAGGGTCGCCGTTGTGGGTCATGCCCGCCAGTTTGTCCACCTCGTCCAACATGAACACGGGATTGGATGACTTGGCTTTCTTGATGCCCTGGATCACCCGCCCCGGCATCGCGCCGATATAGGTCTTGCGGTGTCCGCGCACCTCGGCTTCGTCATGCAGGCCGCCCAACGACATACGCACATACTTCCTGCCCATCGCCGCGGCGATCGACTTGCCCAGCGAGGTCTTCCCCACCCCCGGAGGTCCTACCAGACAAAGGATAGGAGCCTTCATATCGCCCCGCAATTTGAGCACGGCCATATACGAAAGAATCCTTTCCTTTACCTTCTCGAGCCCGAAATGGTCTTTGTCGAGCACTTTCCGCGCCGCCTGGGCATCGTAATTGTCGGTGGTGCATTCGTTCCAGGGCAGATCCACCAAAGTGCTCAGATAGTTGAGCTGCACCGAGTATTCGGGACTCATGCTGGGGATATGGCGTGTCTTGGCCACTTCTTTCTCAAAGTGCGCCTTCACTTCCTCTTTCCAGTTCTTGTTCTTGCCCGCCTCGATAATGTCTTTGAGTTCCTGCTCGGAAGAACCGCCCAGTTCGTCCTGGATGGTCTTCAACTGCTGGGTCAGGAAATATTCTTTCTGCTGCTTGGCGATATCGGCTTCCACCTTGCCTTCTATCTGCCGCTTCCATTCCAGATTCTTCTGCTTGGTGTTAATGTATTTTATCAGGGCCGTGGCACGCTCCACCAGGTTTTCCTTTTCCAGAAGCGACTGTTTTTCGGTGGTGGAGATATTGATGGAGTCGGCCACGAAAGCCAGCAACACATCGGGGGTATCGATGTTCTGCAAGGTAAACATCGCGTCCTGCTTGGTATGCGGCGTAAGGCGCGCATAAGCCATAAAGGATTCGCGCACCATTTCCAGCGCGGATTTGAGTTCCTTTACCGGCGATTCCTTTTCATCGCAAGCCTTTACCTTGGCCAACAGGTAGGCGCTGTTTTTCTTGAAACCGACCGTCTCGATGCGCCGTATGCCTTGAATCAAAGCCGAGAGAGAGCCGTCGGGCATCTTGAGGATACGCAGCACCTTGGTCATCGTGCCGATGGCATAGAGGCTGTTTTCGTCGGGTTCTTCCTCCTCGCGCGATTTTTGGGCGAAAGTGCCGAAAACGGTATGGTTGTCGTAGGCTTCCTTTACCAAATCTATGGATTTGCGGCGGCCTATGGTGATGGGTATGATTTCTCCCGGAAACAACACGTTGTTGCGCAGGGGTAGAATCGGCAGAAGCGCGGGAACTTTGGTATTGCGCAAATCGGTTTCTTCCTCTTTGCTGATGATTTGTATGAAAGTGGGTTCTTCCGCGCCGGCGGAAGGCACCTCGGGCATCACAGACTTACTTTTCTTGTCTTTCTTTGCCATATAAAGTAGGTTGAGCCTGTTCGGCTGTTAAACTTCCTGTTGGTCTCTTTCCCGGTTTCCGATGGTCTGGGCATAGACCTCGCGCAACACTTCGGCATCGGCCTCGGTAAAGGTCCTGTCACGGCGGGCATACACGATTCCGGCCGTCTCGATGGCGCGTTCCACCCGGTAGGTTTCCCGGCCCCAGGTAAAAGACGGGATAAAGTTCTTCGGGAATCCCGCCCCGAACACATTGCATCCCACGCCCACCACGGTGCCGGTATTGAACTGGGTGCCGATGGCGCTCTTGGAGTGGTCGCCCATCAACAGGCCGCAAAACTGCAGTCCTGTCTTTACGAAACGCTCCTCGGCATAACTCCACACCCGCACCTGCGAGTAGTCGTTCTTGAGGTTGGAACAGTTCGTTCCCGCGCCCAGGTTGCACCATTCGCCCAAAACGGCATCGCCCAGAAAACCGTCGTGCGCCTTGTTGGAATAGCCCAGCATCACGGTGCTTTCCACTTCGCCGGCCACCTTGCAGTAAGGGCCGAAGGTATTGCCGCCGTAAATCTTGGAGCCCATCTTGATAAGGCTGCCCTCACACAAGGCCAAAGGCCCCTGCACCAGGCTTCCGGGCATGATCCGGGCATTCCTGCCCAGATACACCGGGCCTTGGGTCGTGTCGATGATGGCGTGCAGCACGCGCGCCCCTTCTTCGGCATACACCGGATAATCGCCGAATTGCACCACGCCCTCGCCTTTCCACGAGGCATCGGAACCATTCGGGTCGAGTTGCGCCAGATCCTCTCCAATTTGTTTGCCATTCAAGGTGAATATATCCCAGGGATGCCGTATTTGCAGACATTCGCCGCTATATTCGGTCTGCGCTCTGTCAGAAAGGCAGTCTTGCAGATTCAAATCCGTCATCTGCGCCGCGGTCGCGAAAAAGGCGATCCACTGCCCGTTCTTTACCAAGATGCCGTTCTGCGGCAAGATCTTGACAGCATCGGCCAAGGCTTGGTCGGGAATAAAGGAAGCGTTCACCAGCAGGTTCTGCGCTTCCACACGGCAGCCGAAACGTTTGTTCAGATATCCTTCCGTTACAAAACCGCCGTCCGCCCCGAGAAAAAAGTTCCATTTTTCCTGCAAGGTGGTGATGCCCACCCGCAACAAGGCCACGGGACGCGTAAAGGTAAAGGGAAGCAACTGCCTGCGGACGGCAGGCTCATCGCAAAGCAGATAATTCATGATGGCTTGGATGAAAGGTCTATATACGATGAAAGCGGAAGTATTTCTGCCTCCGCTTTCTGTAAAGATTCAAAATAATCAAAGAGCCTACTTGACGGCAGCCTTTTTCTTTTCGAGCTGCTTCTGGTATTTGCTCATGAACTTGTCCACACGACCCGCGGTATCCACCAATTTCACCTTGCCGGTAAAATACGGATGCGAGGCGCTGGAGATTTCCAACTTCACCAGGGGATATTCGTTACCGTCTTCCCACTTGATGGTATCTTTTGTCTGAATGGTTGATTTGCTTAAAAAAGCGTAGTCGTTCGACATATCCTTAAATACAACCAAACGATAATCTTTAGGGTGAATGTCTTTCTTCATGGTTCAAACACAATTTTGAGGCGCAAAAGTAGTACAATCTTTCCGATTTACCAAAAAGTTTTTTTCATCCTCAGGCCGGCAGGAATTTCACGGCTTCCGAGAGCGGCGGAACCACCTGTTTCTTACGCGACATCACGCCCGGCAGCATCAGCATATTGTCGGCCGCATCCATGTGGAACGCCTCGCCGAGCAGGTTCTTGGGTTCGCCGATGAAGAACAGAATGGAGGCTTCTTCCAGCACATTCGTTATCATAACGATGGAAAGGTCGTAGCCGGATTTCTTCCGCATCCGGTCCAAGGCTTCCAGAATCTCTCCCTTGCGGTCGATGGCCTGCTGCCTTTCCAGCACCGAACATTGGCTGATGCTGATGCGGTAACGCCCGATAAGGAACTCCTTCATATCGTTCTTGGCGATTTCCTCGGTGGTCATGTTGCTGATGTCCGAACCGGCCTTGAGCAGTTCCATGCCGTATTCCTGCACGTCCACCCCGGCTATCTTCGACAGGTATTGCGCCATGTCCCGGTCGTGCTCGGTACAGGTGGGCGACTTGAACAGCACCGTGTCCGAAAGGATGGCCGAAAGCATCAGCCCCGCTATTTGGGGAGGTATCGCCACCTGGCGGTGCAGGTGCATGTCGGCCACAATCGTGCAGGTGCAGCCCACCGGGTCCTGACGGGTAAAGATGGGGTCGTTGGTCTGGATGCCGCCCAAACGGTGGTGGTCTATGATTTCCACGATTTTCGCCATTTCCACGCCTTCCACCGCCTGGCTGCGTTCGTTGTGGTCCACCAGAATCAACCGGGTCTTTTCGGGCACCATCGCCGATTCGCTGCTGACCATCCCCACCAGCTTGTTGTTTTCCACCACGGGATAACAGCGGTGCCTGTGCTTTTCCATCACGCCCTTGATGTCGCTCAGCATCTCGGAGGGTCTGAAACGTATCACATCGGTCTGCATGATGGACGAAACCGGCACGCATTGGTTGATCAGGCGGGCGCAGGTATAGGTATCGTAAGGTGCCGAAAGAATCACCGTTTTCTTTTGGATGGCCGCCTCCATCACCTCGGCGTCCGCCTTGCTGTCGCCCGTAAGCAACAGGCAGGTGGCCCCGCCCTCGATGCACGCCATCAGGATTTCGGTCACCCGGTCGCCCACCAGAATCACATCCTCGGGCTTCACGCTGTTCTGAACCGTCTGCAGACTGCCGGCGGCGATCCGCACTTCGCCCGAAACGATCTCTTCCATACGCTCCTCCCCTGTCTCCACGGTGGCGTCGCACACATGCGCCAGTTCCCGCAAGGTAACCTTCACGTCCGAAAAACTCTGCATCCCGATGTCTTCGAAATACCGTTTGGCCACGTCGCTCACAGAAACCATCCCCACCAGATCCCGGCGGTCGTTGAGCACGGGAATCGATTTCACGCCGTCCCGACACATGATCTGCGCCAGCTCGCGCAGGTTCTGCCTTTCGTTTATCGTCAGATCCCAGGGCATCGAAACATCCGCCACCCTCGGATAGACGTCCGAAAGCAGTACCGGAGCCTCGGCATTGAAATACTGCAGGGCGAAGGCGGTTTCCCTGTTGATTGAACCCGCCCTGGCCGGCACCACGTTCATACCCAATTCAGTCTTGAGATGCGCGTAACTGATGGCGGCGCAAATGGAATCGGTATCGGGATTACGGTGCCCGATAGCGTAGATAGGACGTTGTTTGTTCATATCCATGCGTTTTGGAACTCGTAAAGATACGGAAAAAAGGTTTATCTTTGCGCGCAATACAGACTATTGCCATGGACAAAGGAACTATCCGGATTAAAGACAGGGATTTCAAGCCCTATCTTCCGGCTCAGGAATTAGACCGGATCATCAGCGAATTAGCCGATAGAATCAACCGGGATTATGCAGGAAAATCCCCTATCCTGCTCACGATGCTCAACGGGGCGTTCATGTTCGCCGCCGATCTGGTCAAGAAAATCACGCTCG
>CAYVJX010000074.1:0-7419 GCA_964451895.1 uncultured Bacteroidaceae bacterium
TGATGCACAGGAAAAACTTAAGGTGTTGCTTGCCTACCGAATATTGCGGCATCTGCCGGCGTATATCCGGGTATTCTCCCTGAGCGTCCATGCGTTTGCGCTTGCGGTACATGTGGAGGTAGAACGCGGCGGCGAAAGGCAGGATCAGCAGCAGGAGATACAGTATCTGAGGGTCTTCTATGATAAACATCAGGGCATGGTTTTAAAGATGAACAAACGGGCGATCAGTTCCAGGAGCAACAGCGCCAAGGCCGCCCAAAGGAAAGGCTTGTATTCTTCGGAACGGTGTTCGTAAGAAAGCACTTCGATTTTGGTCTTCTCCAATTTGTCGATTTCGGCAAAGATTTCGCGGAGCTTGCTTTTGGAGGTGGCGCGGAAATACAGCCCGCCGGTTTCCTGGGCGATGCGCGAGAGCAAGGTCTCGTCGATTTCCACCTTGACATTCTGATACTGGATGCCGAAGGGGGTTTTGTAAGGGTAGGGGGCGAGCCCTTGTGTTCCCACCCCGATGGTATAGACACGCACCCCGTAGGTCTTGGCCAGATCGGAAGCTGTGAGCGGGTCGATGGAGCCGGCGTTGTTTACCCCGTCGGTAAGCAGGATGATCACTTTGCTTTTGGCTTTGCTCTGCCGCACGCGGTTGATGCTTACCGCCAGGCCGTCGCCGAGCGCCGTGCCGTCGGGAATGAGCCCGCTTTTGAGTTGCTTGATGCGGTTTTCGAGAATCCCGTGGTCTATCGTGAGCGGACATTGGGTATAGGCTTCCCCGCTGAAGGCCACCACGGCGATGCGGTCGTTGTCGCGTTCACGGATAAAGTCTTGCGCCAGTTGCTTGGAGGCTTCCAGGCGGTTGGGCGAGAAGTCTTCGGCCAACATACTGCCCGAAATATCCATCGCCATAACGATATCCACTCCTTCTATGTTCTTGCTGCTGCTCTTGCTCTTGGCCTGCGGCCGCGCCAAGGCCACAATCATCAACGCCAAGGCCAACAGCCGAAAGATATGCAGGATAGGATAGAGGCGTTGCCGCGCGCTTTTCTTCAAGACCGAAGCAAAGCCCGAATCGGAATAGTGCAGGTAGGGATGTGTCTTTTTGTCGCGGGCGAACAGCCACCAGCCAGCCACAGGCACGACTAAAAGCCCCCACAGCACAGACGGATAGGCAAAAACGAGGTTTTCCATGGCTTTTATTTTGTTTCGGGAGACTCCTTTTTCTCCCCGCTGTCCTGAAGTTCGGCTTGGCTTTCATCTTGGGCAGAAGCTTGGTTTTCCACCGGTTCCTTGCTTTGGTTTTCGGCGGCGTGCCGGTCGTCTTTTTCCTTGCGGTAGTGCAGGAAATCGGAAACCTTCTTAAAACTGTCTTCGTGTTCACTGGCATTGGGTAGCACCTTGGCGAACTTTACCAGTACGGAACGGTCCAAGACCGAAAGCAAGGCTTCCAGCTGGTCGGGCGTTTCGTTCAGGTTGGCTTTGAGCGCGGCGGAAAGTTCATCGTTGGTCATCTCAATGGCGGCAATATCCATGCCTTGGGCCAGATAAACGCGCAATATGTCGGTCAGTTCGGTGTAGTATTCCTTGATGCAGTTCTGTTGCCAGAGTTGCTTTTCCTTGAGGGCTTTCAATCCGGCAATCGCCTGGTCGATAGGTGGCACAGGCGGTTTCTGCGGCACGAAAAGCGGCTTGCCTTGCCGGGCCCTTTTCCAAAGGAAGATGCCGGCCACCACTAAGACCGCCACACCCAGAACAATCCAGAGCCAAAAGCCGTAACGGTCAAAATATTCGTTGAACAGCTCTTTCCTACTCACCTCAAAAGTGGCGCGGATATCTTTGATAGGCTGCACCGTATCGACCACGGGCGCAAAGAAGCGCACCACACCGGTATCGGTCTCCACTTGCAGGAGACTGTCGTTGCGCACGAACTCAAAGCGGAAAGACGGCATCGTATAGGTACCTTCTTTATAGGCCGAAAAACGGTAGGACACCGAGCGCACGGCCACTCCCGAGGCCGCATCGGAAGAAAGGCTTGTTGGCAGGCTGTCTTCGGGAATCAGTTGCAGGTTGTCTGAAATGCGGTCCTGCAACACGGGAAAGTTTACCTTTTGGGGCGCGTCGCTCTGGCAGAACAGCCGCAGTTCCAATGCATCGCCGATCCAGCCGGAGGTGTCGAACTGTGCCCACACGCGCACTTCTTGCTGCGCCCTGACGGGAAAAAGCAGGCCCAAGCCGAGCAGGCACGTAAGTATCCTCAGTTTTGGTTTTATCATCATAGCTTGTTAAACAGATTGATAAGGGGCTTCACATAGTCTTCTCCCGTGCGCACGGAAACATGGGAAATGCCGTATTTGGCCATAAGGGTGTTCCGTTGGCGGTTTTCCTCTTGTCGGTAGGCTTCAAAAGCCTTGCGGTTGCGGGCAGAAGAACTGTCTATCATGAATGTTTTTCCGCTTTCGTTGTCTTGGATGCGCAGCAGCCCCCAGTCGGGCAGCGCGTTTTCCAGGGGGTCGGCCACGTGTATGGCAATCAGTTCGTGCGCTTTGCAGGCTATCTTGAGCGCATCCTCGTAGTGCGAATCCATAAAGTCGGAAAGCAGGAAAGCCGTGCTTCTGCGTTTTTGCACGTTGCGCAGGAAACGCAAGGCCGCGCTGATATCCGTGCCGGTGTGGGCAGGCTTGAAATCAATCATCTCGCGGATGATGCGCAGCAGGTGCGTGCGCCCCTTTTGCGGCGGAATGTACTTTTCCACTTCCGAGCTGAAGAAAATCGCGCCTACCTTGTCGTTGTTCTGCGATGCAGAAAAAGCGAGGATAGCGGCTATCTCGCTGATGGTCTCACGTTTCTGCGCCACGCTGCCGAAGGCTCCGGAAGCGCTCACGTCGATGAGCAGCATCACGGTAAGTTCGCGTTCCTCCTCAAACACCTTGACGTAGGGTTTGTGAAAACGTGCGGTTACTTTCCAGTCGATAAAACGGATATCGTCGCCGTATTGGTATTCTCGCACTTCGCTGAACGCCATGCCGCGGCCTTTGAACGCGCTGTGGTATTGTCCGGAAAATATCTGTCGCGACAAGGCTTTTGTCTTGATCTCGATTTTCCGTACTTTCTTTAATAATTCGGAGGTTTCCATATTGTTGTTTTTTACGGCGGTCAAACCGCCCGGGCATCTTGGGTCAAAGATGCCTATGGAACTTCCACCGTATTGAGGATTTCGTTGAGGATGTTCTCGGTGGTGACATTTTCGGCTTCGGCTTCGTAACTGAGGCCGATACGGTGGCGCATCACGTCGAAGCATACCGCGCGGACATCTTCGGGAATTACATAACCACGGCGTTTGATAAAGGCGTAAGCCTTGGATGCCAGGGCCAGGTTGATGCTGGCACGGGGCGAGGCGCCGAAAGAAATCATGCTGCGGTATTTCTCCAGTTTGTATTGTTCGGGGAAACGGGTGGCGAACACGATGTCGGTGATGTAGTTCTCTATCTTTTCATCCACATAGACTTCGCGCGTCAGTTCGCGGGCCTTGATGATGTCTTTGGTATCCACCACCTTGTTGATGGTGGGATATTGGTTGGTGATGTTCTGCCGGATAATCAGCTTTTCTTCATCCTTTTTAGGATAGCCGATCACGAGTTTGAGCATGAAACGGTCAACCTGCGCTTCGGGCAGCGGATACGTTCCTTCCTGCTCGATCGGGTTCTGGGTGGCCAGTACCAGGAAGGGATCTTGCAGCCGGTACGTTTCTTCCCCGATGGTTACCTGACGTTCCTGCATGGCTTCCAGTAACGCGCTCTGCACTTTGGCCGGGGCACGGTTGATTTCGTCCGCCAATACGAAGTTGGCGAAGATGGGGCCTTTGCGGGTAATGAAGTTCTCGTCTTTCTGACTGTAGATCTGCGTGCCGATAAGGTCGGCGGGCAGCAGGTCGGGCGTGAACTGTATGCGGCTGAAATTGGCATCGACGGCGGTGGCGAGGGTCTTGATGGCAAGGGTCTTCGCCAGCCCCGGCACGCCTTCGAGCAACACATGGCCGTTAGCCAAAAGCCCGATGAGGAGCTTTTCAACCATGTCTTTCTGCCCCACGATGTTTTTCTTCATTTCCATCGACAGCAAGTCCACAAATGCGCTTTCCTGCTGGATTCTTGCGTTGAGTTCTTTGATGTCAACCTGTTGATCCATGATATGTTTTTTTAAGCAACGAGGCAAAGATATGCATAAAGAGTGTCGGCAATTCTTAAAAAAATGTTAAAATTTCTGTAACGTGCTGATGGATAAAAAGATGAGGTTTGCGCCAAAAGGGGTGGAAGCGGGTTGGAAAGAGGCTTTGAAATAGAGAAAGAGTGTCTTGTAATTTATTGGAAATGATATAAAAAATCCCGTCGATAAAAATCGGCGGGATTTTCGATGCGAAAGGTGGTTTTCGTTAATCCACCCAGTGGATGTAGTCGGCTTTTCTCGGGGCGGCTTCCGGCAGCTGGCCTTCGGTATAACCGATAATGCAGTTGCCGATGCCTTCATAATCGCCTTCGATGCCCCATTCTTTCAGCATTTCTTTGCCTTCGGGCATATCGAACACTTCTTTGGCGCGGTGAATCCAGCACGAACCCAGACCCAGGGCGTGGGCGGCGTTCATCAGGTTGCCCATCACCAGCGAACCGTCATAGAGGTAGGTGGGCATCTCCCTGTTGGCAAGCACCACCAGCACTACCGGCGCACCATAGAAAGGATCATTGTCTGTACCCATTACCTGTGCGTTGAGACGGGAGAGCCTGTCGCGTACTTCCTTATTGGTTACCGCCACGATAACAGGAGCCTGTTTGCCTCTGCCGGTGGGGGCGTAAGTGCCGGCTTCCAATACTTGGTCAAGCAAGGCCTTTTCCGGCATCCTGTCTTGGTATTGACGGACAGCACGTCTTGTCTTGAGCGTTTCGAGGGTGTTGTTTTCTTTCATGGTGTGGTTGGTTTTGCAGTCCGAGCAAGAGGTAAGGAATACCAGCGTTATCGCGGCTGCCAAAATGGTTTTTAAATTCTTCATGTTTGGGTCAGTTTTCCGACAAAATTAAACGGGCGGATTGGATTTTGCAAGATTTCATCCGATATTCTTCTATTCTTGGATATAGTCGGTCGGTTTGCGAGGATTCCTTTTTCTAATCAAAAAAGATGTTATGTTTTTTCATGTAATTACATAATATATTATCTTTGCCAGAGCAAACAGATGATTTATGGCTTCATTCAGAAAAGAGATGCTGCAACAGATTGAACGCATGGATGCCGGGCGGATATTTACGTTTCGGGATTTGTCGTTTGATAAGGATAAATCCGCCAATGTGGCGGTACTGCTTTCGGAGCAAAACAAGAAAGGTTTTTTGGTGCGCATCGAGAAAGGGGTATATTACCGTCCACGCAAATCCGCATTGGGTTTGGGAGACCTACCGGTCTATCAAGATGAACAATTTCGCTATCTCACAAAAAAACTTGGAGGTTATATAACCGGTGCCTACGTTTATAATAAAATGGGGTTGACCGAACAGGTGGCAATGACCGTTACGGTTGCCACACCTCATCCGGTGCGCCGTTTTCGTTTTAAGAACTTGGATATAGAGTGTGTGAAGGCATATTGTTCCGATTGCAGTGATGCAAGCCTCTTGCCGTATTTGCGATTGCTGGATGCCATAAAGGATATGAAACATATCCCGGGTACTATCGAACAAGATGTTTATGAACGCATCAAACATCAGTATTTTAAACAATGTACTCTTTCGGAATTGAAAAAAATCGTAAGATTGGCCAAGGAATATCCTCCTCGTGTCCGGAAGGTCGTTGGGGATATTCTGGGTGATATCGGGTGTATCGCCTTACAGCGGGAAATGAGAAGCACCTTGTTTTCGACAACTCGTTTCAATATGAATTATAAAACGGCTTAATCGCAATATGAACCTGCATTCAGATAAGGAAGCTTTCAAGGAAATCATCGCACTTGCAGCGGAGCATTTCGGCTATGAACAGTCGCATGTGGAGAAGGATTATTGGATAACGAAAATACTTCGGGATATTTCATTGTCCGAATACGGCAAAAAGACATATTTCAAAGGGGGAACTTCGCTTTCGAAAGCTTACGGACTGATAGAGCGTTTTTCGGAAGATTTGGATTTGTTCGTGTTTACGGGAAACGAGAAAGCGTCTAAACAAGCAGAAAAAATGTTGAACAGAAAACTGTCGAAGTATATCGTCGAGAGGAATAACGATATCTATCAAGAAGATTTGTCGGCAACAGGCGGTAATTTCCGAAAATTATACTTTTTGTATGACAATGTTTTTCAGGGGGTAGGCTTGAAAGAACATTTGGAAGTAGAAATAAAATCATGTGATTTGCCGGATAAGCGGCAGATGTTCTATCCGGCTGATTTACGGCTGGTAAGACCGATAATAACCGTATTCCTTAAAATGATCGGTAAACAGGAACTGATAGAAGCCTATGGTTTAGAAGATTTTGAGGTGTTGTGTATCAATCCCCGCAAAACTATCTGTGATAAGATTTCACGCTTGGTAAAATTGTCGTATCACGATAATGCGATTGCATTATTGGCAAAGCATATCCGTGATATTTACGACCTGTCGGCACTGTACCATAAGAAAGAATACAAAGATTATGTACACTCGGTGGATTTTTTGGACGCCATGCGTCGGGTTACGATAGAAGATGGACTGAGCAGAAATTCACGTTCCCATCTTTCGTTGTCGGATGCCAAGGTTTTTAAGGATGCAGAAACTGTTATGGCGTTGCCTGAAATTGTTGCCGCATACGTTACCGATTTGAAAAAACTGATATTCGATAAATCAAAACAGCCATCGATAAACGAGGCGGTTAAAACATTAAAGGCCTTGCATGGCATATTGGAGCATTTTGAAGTATATCGTATGCAAGGGAGCAATCATGAAAATCTGATGTAAAACGCGGATTTTATTGAAACTGAAAATATGTAATGTGCTTTTATACAGTTTATAGAGTCTTATTTTGGTCTGTTGATAACTTTTTTACGAGCGTTTTGTCACGGTTGGAAATATTTTATTATTATAATAGTAAAGATGAAAGACATTGATTTCCAGTCGGCAATAATTCGGCGGAACCTCGCCAAACTCACCGCCCGTGCCCTATTATAATAATAAAATATTGATTTACATGCAAGTTACATATTTTCTCAGGTTGAAAAAATCCATATTTTTGCTGCCTCAACAAAAATACTGATATGCGAAAATCAATCTTTATCCTCTTCTTCGCGCTGCTGGGTGTGTTCAGCGCGCGAGCCTACAATTTTGAGGTAGACGGCATTTATTACAACATTATCTCCGGTACAGACCAAGTGGAGGTAACATCATCCGGTCGTTCGGATACCAAATATACTGGCTCGGTGGTCATTCCCGCCA
>CAYVJX010000075.1:0-7212 GCA_964451895.1 uncultured Bacteroidaceae bacterium
CCTGCTGTGAAGCCTTATGATATATGGCATCGTCATAACGGAGCGCACCTATATCATGGATTTTATGGTCATTTAACCCGACCTCAACATCCACAATCGCATAACGCATGGCCTTTATATTGTCAGATTGCCGTTTATGTTTACTCCATATGGACATATGTTCCATGTTATTGTTAATATCTGTGATTTTTTCAGGCAAAAAGCCCCGTACCAACCCCATATAACGGCACATTCTCTATTCCTGTGTGGGTACGATAGGGAAGAGGCGATACCTTGTAGGCTTGTTCGGGTTCATAGGTTTGGCAGAATTGCGTAAAACTCCGCGAGCGCAGGTTCTCGCCGGATTTCACTTCGATAGGTATCACCTTTCCTGCTTTCTGAACAATGAAATCCACTTCCGAGGTGCTGCGTTCATTTGTCCAATAGCCGATATAATCGCAGGCGGCGCAAGTGAGTTCCTGCATCACGAACTGTTCGGTCAACGCACCTTTGAACTCTGTAAAAATCCGGTTGCCATCCAACAAGGTTCTGGCTTCCAGGCCGGTTACCGCACAAAGCAAACCCACATCCACCATAAACAATTTGAAAACCTGCATATCCTGATAGGCCTTCAAAGGCAGGCGCGGCGCGCTCACACGATGCGATTTAAGAACCAGTCCGCAATCATGAAGCCACATAATCGCCAACTCGAAATCTTTGGCGCGGGCTCCTTCCCGCAACACTCCGTAAACAAACTTCTTGTTTTCCTTGGCCAATTGCGCCGGCAAACTATCCCACACCATATTGATACGGGGAACCTGCGCATGAGGCGCGTGTTTTGAAAAATCCGCCTGATAGGAAACGAGTATTCCCGATTGAACCTCCCTCACGGCGGCGTAATCCTGCGTATCTATCCACGTCTGCACCGCTTCGGGCATCCCTCCCACATAAAGATAGGTGCGTACATAACGCAAAAGTTCTTCATGAAAAACGGCGAGATTTTCCCATTGCCGGCTTTCAATCGCTTCCCTCAATTTTTCCTTGCCGCAGGCTTGAAGAAACTCGCCGAAAGAAAGCGGATGCAAGTCTAAGAAATTCACTTTTCCCACCGGAAAAGACTGATTCTCGTGCAACGATATACCCAAAAGAGAACCGGCGGCCACCACGGCATACTGCGGCGCGTCTTCGCAAAAATATTTCAATGAGGTCAGACCACCCGTCACCGCCTGTATCTCATCGAAAATCAACAACGTGTTCCGAGCATCGATGGTTTTGCCGATATGCAGCTGGATGGTGCCGATAATCCTTTCAATATTATAATTCTCCTCAAACAACTGCCTGAAACGCGGCTCATTCTCGAAATTGATGTAAACGGTATCCTTAAAGCAAGTGCGCCCGAATTCTTTCATCAGCCAGGTCTTGCCCGTCTGACGGGCTCCCCGGATAATGAGCGGCTTTCGGTCTTTCTTTTGTTTCCACGCCATTAAGCTATGCAGCGCATCTCTTTTCATGAATCATCCTTTGTTTTTCAGTTACAAAGGTGTCGAAAATTTTTCTTTCCACCAAAATTATCTTGATAAAAATGTATCAACACAACACTTTTATCAAGATAAAAATGTATCAAACCAACACTTTTATCAAGATATTCCCATTTCCCGAATAATCCGTATTTTTGTAGAATCAGACAATTTTTAACGTTAGTACCATGTCCACTAATCAAGAGAAATGCATCGACCTGCAGCAGCGCAAAGCCGTTGCCATGGCCGGAGGCGGTGAAAAAGCCATCGCCAAGCAGAAAGAAAGCGGCAAACTCACTGCCCGCGAACGTATCGACAGTATTTTGGATGCGGGTTCCTTTCAGGAACTCGACCTCTTTATCAAGCATTCCGCCCGCGATTTCGGGATGGAAAAGAAAGAGCTTGCCGGCGACGGCGTGGTGGCAGGCATCGGCACGGTAAACGGCCGTCCTGTCTGCATCTACGCACAGGACTTTACCGTTACCGGCGGTTCGTTGGGCTATATGCACGCCATGAAAATCTGCAAGGTGATGGATCACGCCGTGAAGATGCAGATGCCCCTTATCGGCATCAACGACTCCGGCGGAGCACGTATCCAGGAAGGTGTGCGCGCTTTGGCGGGTTACGGCGAGATTTTTTACCGCAACACCCAGGCTTCGGGCGTGATTCCGCAGATTTCCGTGATTCTGGGCCCCTGCGCGGGCGGTGCCGTCTATTCGCCGGCATTGACCGACTTTGTTTTTGTGGTGGATCAGATTTCCAAGATGTTCATCACCGGCCCGGAAGTGATCAAATCTGTTTTGGGTGAAGAAATCTCGCAGGAAGACCTCGGGGGCGCGCGTACCCACGCCGAGATTACCGGCAACGCCCACTTCTTTGCCGAAAGCGAAAAGCAGTGCTTTGACCAGATCAAGGAACTCTTGAGCTACATTCCGCGCAACAACCGCGAGAAAGCGGAGGCCTGCGCGCCCAAAGCGCCCAAGAACACCTACAACATCGAACAGATTGTTCCCGACAACGTGCGCAAGCCCTACGACGTGCGCCATATCATCCGCACCATTTCCGATGATTCCCAGTTCCTGGAAGTGCAGGAAATGTTCGCGCCCAATATCGTGGTGGGCTTTGGCCGCATCGACGGACAGACCGTAGGTTTCGTGGCCAACCAGCCGCTCTGCATGGCCGGGGTGCTCGATGTGGACAGTTCCGACAAATGCGCCCGCTTTATCCGCTACTGCGACGCATTCAACATTCCTCTCGTAACCTTTGTGGACCTGCCCGGCTACCTGCCCGGCATCGACCAGGAACACGCCGGGGTTATCCGTCACGGCGCCAAGATTCTGTACGCTTATTCCGAAGCCACCGTGCCCAAGATCACCGTTATCCTGCGCAAGGCTTACGGCGGCGGCTATATCGCCATGTGCTCCAACCACCTGCACGCCGATTTCGTGTATGCCTGGCCTACGGCCGAAATCGCCGTCATGGGGGCTGCCGGTGCGGCCAACATCGTGTTCCGCAAGGAAATCAAGGAATCGGAAAATCCGGAAGAAACCCGCAAGGAAAAAGTGGCGGAATACAGCGAAAAGTTTGCCAATCCTTACGTGGCCGCCAGCTATGGCTATGTGGATGCCGTGATCGAACCCAAGGAAACCCGCGATGCGGTGATCCGCGCCCTCAGGATTTCGCAGAACAAGAAAGTGGACACGCCTTGCAAGAAGCACGGCCTGCCTCCGTTTTAATCGTCAATTCCCATTCATCACCCAAAAATTCAAACGAAAATGGAAAACGAAAACAATATGCCTGCCTACAAGCGACCCGACCCGTATCGTCTGGAAGCCTTCATGCCCGGAACGATTCAGGAAATCTGCGTAAAGGAAGGCGACAAAGTGAAAAAGGGCCAGAAAGTGCTGGTGCTCGATGCCATGAAGATGGACAACGAATTGTTGGCGCCTGTTGACGGCATCGTGAAGAAAATCCATGTGGAAGCGGGCCGGAGCATTCCCAAACGCGCCCTGCTGATTGAATTCGCACCGGCGCAATAATGCAAAAACCGTTTGCGATGCCACCCAAAGCGACCCATCTGCCCAAACCTAGAACAGAAGCCGACTCGGTTCGGTTCCTACCGAAGTTCGGGGTTCATTGGGTCGCTTTTCTTATCTTTCCGTTGCTTTTCTCGTGCAGGAAAGCGGTTCCGGAAGATATTTCCCTGCCTTACGCCAAAAAGAAATTCAGTTTGGAAATGCAGGCCGACAGCACGGTTCGCCTCGATACCGCCACGCTGTTCCTACGCCCTTTCCTGTGGCTGGAAAGCCGCCTTTTTGAAGAAGAACGGCTGATTTGGGTCGAAAAACAGCATCTGGCAAGCGACCGCTACCTCGATATGCTCGCCTACCGCGGCAAAGGGGAACTTTCTCCGGATATTTCGTGGGAAAACGCCCGTGTGGCTTCCAACGCCTCGCTGTTTCACAAAATCATTCCCGTCTGCCTGCCGCTGCAAAAAGACACGCTGTCCCTGCACCTTTTCTATCGGGAAAATTCCTTTGAGAACGGGCAGAACCCTACGGTGCTGATGCCTTACGACGAGGCGTTGCCCGCTTATCTGCCGCCGCCCGAAGCGTTTTTTGAAACAGGGGGAATCCTGGCGGTCTTAGGGGAACCCAGACACGTGGTGATACGCGACAGCAGCCGTTTTTTCGCCAAGGCGGACTCGCTTGCCCGCTGGATCTGGCGCGATACGGCGCAGGCCGCCATGCACCGCCGCAATTACCGCAATTTCAGACATGATTCCCTGATGGTGGCCAAATACACCAAGGTAACGGAAAAAGACGTGATGCCGAAGCTGGAAACGGAGCACCTTATCCGGGCAGCCAATCTGCTGGTGGCCTCGATGTACACCACGCCTTCCAAAATGGCCTTGCTCGCGGTTGAAAACGGAAATGCCACCGCCGAAAAGACGCTGCTGGAAAGAAATGACCTGTTCCGCGCCGCCGTCCTTGACCTGCGCGGGGATTCCGTAGGTTCGCCCTACCGTGAGATTCTGTCTTATCCCGACAACGGCCACCGGACCGCCGTGCTGATGAACGACACCGAAAGCCGCCGCGCGGTGGCCGCGTTCATGCAAGACCAAAGGCTACGCAAAACCGGGTCATATCCTTTTCTGCTGGTTCAGGACATCACGCCGCAAGACGCCTGGCGTTTCATGCTCTACCATATCGCCAAAGAAGAAGGCGTGGTGGAGGTTCGGTAAGTTCTTTCTACTCGTTGTGATAGGGTTCGCCTTTGAGAATCGTAAAGGCGCGGTAGAGTTGTTCGGTAAAGAGAAGGCGTATCATCTGGTGGGAAAAGGTCATCTTGGAAACCGAAAGACGGCCATGGGCGGCTTCGTAGGCTTCGGGCGCGAACCCGAAAGGCCCGCCGGCCACGAACATCAGGTTCCGCACCCCTGCGTTCATCTTGCCCTGCAAAAATGCGGCGAACTCCGCCGAACTGTATTCCTTGCCGTGTTCATCCAATAAAATCACGCAGTCCGACTTTTCGAACCATTTCTTCATCTGCAGAAACTCTTCCTGCTTCTGCTTGGCCACCGGCATATTCCGCGCGTTCTTCAATGCCGGAACCACCTCGCTCCGGTAGGGAACATAGTGTTCGAGCCGTTTTTCAAAGATGGCGATGCCCTCCTTGAGATAGGGTTCTTCCGTCTTGCCGTTCTGTAAGAAAGTAATCTGCATGGGGTTTCTTATATCGGGTACGCTATTGCCGGATGAATTTGAGCCGCCGTATTTCCCCGTTCCGCGCGCAAACTTGCAGCATATACAGACCTTGCGGATAAGCGGAGACCGACAGCGTGAAACGGTTGGAGAAAGTGCGCTTGGCTTCGGCAGGAAGCGGCATTTGCTTGCCTGCTGCGTCATACACGGCATCCACCGCAAAGGGAAAATCCGCCTGCACGGTCAAAAGGTTTCGCACGGGATTGGGCGAGATACGGTAATCGGAGGCCCTTGCATACCGATGGTTCGCCACCGTGTCTGATATGGTATCGGAAGGCAAGACAAGGGGAACCATCCGCACATCGCAATCCGTAACCGAAAAACCAGCGGCCGCCACAGCGTTCACCACCTTGTCGTGATAGCCCGGCGCTGAGAAAACCAAATCATAAGTGCCGGCGGAAATGGGGCGGAAAAACATTCCGTGAAAGGGCGAGCTATATACCTGAGAGCTGTCTTTGTCGTGGTTCCGCACCGTTACCAAAGCGCGCAGGGGTTCTCCCGAAACAGAGTCGGAGACCTTGCCCCGTATGCCGTAGCCGGCTTCTTTCATATAGTTGATGAGTGAACGGTGGTTGATATTCCAGAACGAGGGAAGCCGGGACGAAGCGGGCAGTTTGGTAACCGATATCTCAAGCGTCTGCTCCCGTATATGCCGATAAACGTTCATGTAGTCCTGCCGCCCGTTGTTCACCACATACCAATCGCCGCCATCCACATAGCCGGCTTGGTTCACATCGCGGTAGGCCGAATTATCCACCTTGCGGCAACTATCCACATAGCGTTTCGATACCTCTACCCACCAATCGTAATCGGCGTGTTTCTTACGTGAGGAAGGAAAGGCATCCCAAGGAAAGTTCAACACATCGGAACCGCCATGAATATTTACCGACATCACGAAATCGTGCTGCTGCACATATTCTATCATCGCTTTATTTTCCGGTTGGACCGTTCCCGAAGAACCTTTCCAGAAATCCGGATAGTTCCGGTTCAGGTCTATGCTTTGGGCATTGTAGCGTGTGGCACCCGAAACATCGTTTTCGGAGCGTTTATAAGCCCCGTCGGGATTGGAAATCGGATTGATGTAAATCTGCATCCCGTTCACCAGACGGGTCGCCTCTTCATCGGTTCCGTAGTTGGAAAGCAGGTGGTCGATAAGGCGGAGCATCAGCACGAAACCCGTCAGTTCATCGCCGTGAATGGAAGACGAATAAAAGAATCCCGGTTCGGGTTCTTCCTCATTCACGTTGTCCGAAATCTTAAGGCAGAGGATAAGCCGGTTCTGAACGGATTTCCCTATCGTGTCCAGACGGCAGATCTGCGGATAGGTCTCGGCAAAATTCCGCATCATCTCGAGATACACGCCGTAGGTGGGATACCTGTTCCAATCCTGCATTTCCTCTACGGTCGAAGCCATTTCGATACCGGCTTTGGGGGCAGATTCCTCCATGTACAAGGGTTGATAGCCGAGCGCGAGGAATTGCCGGAACTCTTCTTGGTTGGCGTAGGCCGAATAGAGGGAATCCTTGCGGCTGTCGATAGACACCACGCGGCTCAAGTCCGCGGCCTTGGCGGCATCTTTCTCTACAAAGCGAAACCTGACCTCTCCATTCCGCGCCAAGGTTTTGTAAAATTCATCCGGAGAGTTCTGGCTCTTGCCGACAAAAGACAACGGCAGGATTGCCATACAAAGAGCGCAGAGACCGAATTTATTCGGGCTATGCCATGGTGAGAAAAAGGCTGGTTGTGAACCAAGGTATCTGAACAATCTCATCTTTACGGAATTCTCTGTGTGGCTAAATCAAAGGCGGCGGGCGGAAGGTTTCTTTACCCGATTGAAGTTTTCCAACGCCCAGGCGATAAGGTTATGGATATGCGGCATCAGGCTGTTACCCGTTTCGGTAAGCGAGTATTCCACTTTCGGCGGGATTTCGGCATACACCTTGCGTTTTACA
>CAYVJX010000076.1:0-6998 GCA_964451895.1 uncultured Bacteroidaceae bacterium
GGGCTACGGTTTCGTTCATGATCGATTCCCATTCCTTGGTACGGTGGGAGATTTCGATAACGGACATTCCGGTTCCCTTGAAGTCTTTCAAGGCTTCGATACCGGCTTCAAGCGCGGGCTGGGGCAATTTGCACGGACCCGCATTGAAAATGTGCACTTTTTTCATATCAAATAAGTGTTTTAAAGTTTACTGGTTTTCTCTCCTTAGCGGAAAGCCGGGGCACTCCGCCCCTGAACTTGGCAAAGTTAGCCCCAATTTTCTAATAAACAAAATACAAGAAAGCGTGAAAATTCCAGAATTGCGAAAAATGGGTTATTTTTGCAGTCGGACAGGTTTTGCCTGTTGGAATCTGATAGAAAATCTGCAAGATGAAACTTAACAAAGGACTTGTAGGCACGTTGTGGGTGGTTTTGGCCATGTTGTCGTTCTGTGGCGGATTATCGGCGCAGGGCGCTTACCGTATGTCGGAATTCAGTTCGGAAGAGGACTTCAAGCATGAAGTGAGCCTCTCGGCAGGGCCGGCCATTCCCTTGGGCAATACCCGTACTTTTCTGCCTGCCGATGCCGGATTTGCCGATGCCATTCCCCAAGGCGCCCGTTTGGGCGGCGGCGTGAACGCGACATACCGTGGTTACCCCTTGCGCCAGCTTTATCTGGGTGTAACCCTGTTCGGACAATGGTACGGCTACGACTACAAGCAAATCAACCTGTCGTCTGCCGACCGCATCGAACATTCAGGCTGGGATGTTTACGGAGGCGCGGTTGAAATCGGAACACGCCTGCCCTTGGGCATTTACGGACTTTATTTCACAGCACGGGTCCAGGCGGGCTTCGCGCTGATGTGTTCCCCCGAACTGAACGCCATCTATTCCACCCAAACGGTAGGCGATATCGTACGCCCCATCCTGCAACGTTCCTTTACGGGCAACCTCTATCTGGGCGGCGGCATCGGAGTGCAATACCGTTTCCGCCGGCATCTGCTCGGCCATATCGGACTAGACTACACCTTTATGCCCACCGGAGGCTGGGGTTCGGACGAACCGGTACGCTACACCGGCAATACCCCCGACATACAGCTTAAACTCTCCTCCTTCGTTATCAGTGCCGGCGTGTCGTATGCATTCTAACAGGATTCGGTTGGTATGAAAAATCTAAGAAACATACTCCTTGCGCTTCTGCTGGCAACGGTTCTTCTGCCGGAGGCATTCGCAGGAGTGGGCAGCCTCAAACGCGCCGAATTCGAATTCCATATAGGCCCGGCGTTTCCGTTTCCGTTGGGGAGTTTCGGTCAGAAAGCCTTTTCCGGATTCAGTGGCGAAAAACCTTCCTACCGCCTGCAATATCACGGCGCCAAGATCGGACTCAATTACGGACTGGCTTTCCAATACTACGCCACGCCCCATTTCGGTGTGCTGGTGATGTTCAACGGACATTCCAATAAAATATCCGCCAATAATTTTTCCACCTTCAACCCTGCATGGAACTGGAAAACGAACAGCCAGGGCAAATGGTCCGAATTCATGGCAATGGCGGGCATCACTTTCCGCGTGAGCCTGTTGCCGAAAATGACCTTAGCGTTCAGAGCCTATCTGGGTTACGCCCACTTGGTGGCACCCTATTACGGCTCGGAAGTCAAGATACAGAACACCACTTACCACTATCAACTCAAATCGGCCTCGGACGCCAATTTCGGCTACGGCGCGGGAGCGGCGCTCAAATTCCTCGTGGCACGCGGATTCCATTTAGACATCCGTTGCGATTACATGGGAGCCGTGCCGTTTTATTTCAGAAGGGTCAAGAGCACTTTGATTACGGAAATCCCCAACGTCAACATTCCCGACCAAGTGTTCAGGAACACTTTCCACGAGAATTTCAGCATGATTAATTTGAGTTTTGGATTCACAGTAGCTTTCTGATGGCACGGACTACAAGCAAAAAGACACTGTATGCCGAGGTTCTGGCATGGTTTGCGGAAAACATGCCCTCCGCGCAGAGCGAACTGCATTTTGAAAACCCCTACCAGTTGCTGGTGGCCGTGATTCTTTCGGCGCAATGCACCGACAAACGGGTCAATATGGTTACGCCCGCGCTGTTCGCGCGTTTTCCCGATGCCCGGAGCATGAGCCGGAGCGATGAGGCGGAAATCTATTCCTACATCAAGTCGGTATCCTATCCCAACAACAAGGCCGCGCACCTGCTGGGCATGGCCAAGATGCTGGAAACCGACTACAACGGCAAGGTGCCAGAAAAGATGGAAGACCTGTTGCGTTTGCCGGGCGTGGGGCGCAAAACGGCCAACGTAATGACCGCGGTGGCTTTCGAAAAGCCCGCCATGGCGGTAGATACCCATGTATTCAGGGTTTCGGCACGTATCGGCTTGACCCAAAACGCCAAGACTCCGCTCGAAACCGAACGCCAGCTGGTGACCAACATTCCCAGGGATTTGCTTGGAACGGCGCACCATTGGCTGCTTCTGCACGGGCGGTACGTGTGTCTGGCACGCAAACCCAAATGCGAAGAATGCGGCTTACGCCCGTATTGCGCCTACTATAAGGCCTTGCCAAGCAAAAACAAACCATAAACGGCATCGGATGAGATACTACATCATATCGGGAGAAGCCTCCGGCGACCTGCATGGCGCCAACCTCATCAAGAGCCTGCGCAAACAAGACCCGCAGGCGCAGTTCCGCTGCTGGGGCGGCGATCTGATGCAGGCCGAGGGCGCGGTATTGGTAAAGCATTACCGCGATCTGGCTTTCATGGGCTTTGCCGAGGTGGTGGCCCATCTGGGACAGATTCTGCGGAACTTCAGCCTTTGCAGAAAAGACATGAAGGAATACGCGCCCGATGTGGTTATCCTGATCGATTATCCGGGCTTCAACATGCGCATGATGCGCTTCGCGTACCGGCAAGGCTACAAGGTGGTCTATTATATCGCGCCCCAAGTGTGGGCATGGCGCACCAAACGCATCAAGAAACTCAAGAAATACACGCACCAGATATATACCCTGCTGCCTTTCGAGCGGAAATTCTATCAGAAATACCAGGCCACGGCGCTTTTTGAGGGCAATCCGCTGGCGGATGCCATTTCCGCCTACCAACCCGACAAGGCCTTTATCGAAAGTTTCCGGCAAAAAGACACCCGCCCCGTGGCGGTGATTCTGCCCGGAAGCCGCAAGCAGGAGATAAACCGGATCTTTCCGCTGATGCTGCAGGTGGCATCACAAATGCCGCAGTACCGCTTTGTGGTGGCAGGCACCCAAAACCTGCCGATGGAAATCTACCGACACCATTTGCAGGATTATCCGCAAATCGAGCTGGTTTTCGGGCACACCTACGATCTGTTCTCGATAGCCCGCGCCGGCATGATAAAGTCGGGCACTTCCACGCTGGAAGCCGCCCTGTTCTCGGTTCCGCAGGTGGTCTGCTACCGCACTTCAAGTACCACCTACCGCATAGGCCGTTTATTGGTGAATCCGCAGGTGCGTTTCATTTCGCTGGTGAACCTCATTATGGACCGCCCGGTGGTATGCGAATTGCTGCAAGGCGATTTTACCGCCCCGCGGCTCACGCAAGAGTTTGAAAAAATTGTAAACGATACACCCGAAAGAAAAAAAATGCTGCAAGATTACACTGAATTGCAACAGATTATGGGAAACGGTGGCACTTCTGAAAAGGTGGCGGTTTCGATAAAATCGATGTTTCGGGATTTATAGTATAGCAGGAATATGAAAAAGTTGGTTTATCATCCGGTGTTTTGTCCGCTCCGTACCTGGTTCCGAAACCGCATCGGTTTCGGAATAGGACTCATGCTGTCTTTCCTCTTGCCGACAACGGTTCAGGGAACGGACCTTTCGGTACGGGTCTTGTCGGACAAAGCCTATCCGAAGGCATATTTTACGGCCGAACTCGGACAATACCGCGTTTACGACGGCGACCATAAGTCCATCATGGAGCTCGCTTCGGGCGAAACCTTGCAGATTTCGATCAAAGACGGGCAGATAGAACTCCACAAAGGCGAAGACCTGGTAGGCATCTTCTACAACCTCATCTTTGAAGGCAAGGGGCTCAAAGCCATCTTCAGCCTGCAGGACAGCAGGAACAGCACGCAGAAATGCTTTTACGACGACCACTTGGACGTAAGTGTGGATAAGACGAAACTGTTCTTCATCAACCATGTGGATCTGGAAAACTACGTGGCGGGGGTCGTGCAGTCGGAAGTGCGCGGCATCAGCGACCAGACCGATTTCTACAAGGTTCAGGCCATTATCTCGCGCACCTACGCCATGGGCAACCTGCGCCGCCACAACGAAGAAGGCTTTGACCTCTGCGACGACGTGCATTGCCAGGTTTACAAATGCCGCAACAACACCCCGATTATCCTCACCGCCACCGTGCAGAGCGCCGGCGAGGTGATTGTGGATGGCAAAGACAACCTGATCACCGCCTCTTTCTACTCCAATTCGGGCGGACAGACTGCCAATTCGGAAGATGTCTGGAACGCGCCGGTAAGTTACCTGCGCTCGGTTCCCGATACGTTCTCGCTGGGCATGAAGAACGCCGTTTGGGAAAAAGTGATGCCCAAGTCCGAATGGCTCTCGTTCCTCAACCGGAAATACCAATACGACATTCACAATGCGGCGATGAAAGACAGCGCCCTGCATTTTCAACAGCCCGAAAGGAAAGTGAACTTCGCAGGCGGCATCCCGCTTAAGAATATCCGTCGCGACATGCAGTTGCGGTCAACCTTTTTCTCTGTCGATACCAAAGGAAACGATGTGATCCTTTCGGGTCGGGGCTATGGGCACGGCGTAGGGCTCAGCCAAGAAGGAGTGGTAAGGATGATCGATCTGGGGTACTCGGTTCGGGAAGCCATCGAGTATTACTACACCGGAGTCACCATCAAGTCTCTGGAAGAACTGCCCGCCGGAAAACTGGGCGATTGAAGCCTTTTTCCGCGCTTTATTGTTTTTTGTTCAGCTACGTGGCAGGTCTGCTTTTGCATAAGGCAGGCCTGTTTTTTTTGATACCGGTGATCCCGCTCTGGCTCGCCGGGCAAAAGAAACTGAGAAGCCTGGCGCTGTGCTGTCTGGCGGTAGGCTTAGGCGCCGCCAACGTGGAACTCTCCGACCCGCTCAGGAATCCCAAACACTACCTCCATGCCGGAACGGGGCGATATACCCTTTTGGAACTCTGCGGAGAACCGGAAGAAAGGGCGCGCACTTTCCGTGTCAAAGCCAAGGTGCTGGCATGTGGCAACGACAGTGTTTTGCAGGAACGGCGCGGTTTTGTGCAGTGTTATTTCGCCAAGGATTCCACCTTGACCCTGCCGCGCTACGGCGACCGCATCCTCACGCATGCGGACTGGCGCGCCATCGAAGGCTTTACGGGGAGGGACGGCAAGTATTTCGATTACGGGAAGTTCATGGCCGATAAAGGCATCCACGCCCAGATGTTCCTCTCCGCCCGAAACTTTAAAATCCAAAACGACCACAGGCTCCCCCTCTGGAAAAGGTTCAAGTGGGGAACCGACGGCCTGCGCGCCCGGCTGCGGCGGTTCTGGGAGGGCTGCGGCATGAACGGCAGCGAAACGGCGGTGGCCAAAGCTTTGATTTTAGGCGAAAGGGGAAGCGATCCGATAGAGGAAGCCTACCGCAAGAGCGGCATTGTCCATGTGCTTGCCGTATCGGGAATGCACCTGAGCATCTTTTCCTGCATGGCGGCGGCCGCCCTCGCTTTTCTCGGCAGGAAACGGTGGCAGAAATGGCTGCGTTTCGTTCTGGTGCTGATGCCTGTATGGGGCTATGCCGTGCTTACGGGCATGTCGCCCTCGGTATGCCGGGCGGCTTATATGTTTACGGTGGTGGGGCTGGGCGACTGTATGGGGCGAAAGGTGAACACCGCCCGTTCTCTGGCCGTTTCCGCCCTAGGGCTGTTGTTGATAAATCCCGCCCTGCTCTACGATACCGGTTTCCTGCTGTCGTATTCGGCGGTGGCGGGGCTTACGCTGCTGAACCCCTTGCTGGGCCGGCTTTGGAATCCCAAGAACCGCATCGTCCGTTTCTTCAAAGACCTCTCCACCGCCTCTATCGCCGCCCAGCTGGCCACCCTGCCCGTTATCCTCTGCGTATTCGGGAACTTTCCCACCTATTTCTTAATCGGAAACTGCCTGGTGGCTCCCTGGGTGAATCTCGCCCTGCCGCTGGGCATCGCCATCTCCGTGCTGTCGTTGCTATGGAGCGAGGCGGCGCGTTTGGCCGCCCTGCCGCTGGATTGGCTGTTGCGCATGATGAATTTCGGGGCGGAAACCATAGAACGCCTGCCCGCCGCCCTGGCCGACCTCTCCATTTCGCTGGCCGCCGCCCTGCTGCTCTACGGCGTGGTGACCACCGGCTATCTGGCCGCCATAAGGCGTTCGGCGGCGCTCATCCGCCGCTCACTGGTCTTATTGCTGTTGTTCCTGTGGGTGGGTTAGAAACCTGTTTTTCCATTGCAGTTATCAACACCTCCACCTACTTATCAACAGCTCTGTGTCAATAGCTTTTTTTCCTTTAAATTTGTGCCGTAGCCATTTCTATGGCTATTGAAACAAATCGACTATCAAAAGTTAAACACGGCAAACCATGAAACATCTGGTCATGCTCTTTTCGTTTTTCTGCCTCGTGTCGTTTTCGATGGCGCAACGGCAGATAAGCGGAACGGTATTGGAGAAAAGTACGAAGAATCCCATTCCGAACGCACAGGTTTCGGTAGGGAGCGAAAAGGTAACGGTGCAGCAAGACGGCACCTTCCTTATCGGCAGCGTACCCGAAAACGGCAAGGTTACGCTTACCGTATCAGCCCCCGGCTACAAGTCTGAAATCATCAACGTGCGGAACTTCAACGGGGAAGTTTACTATTTGAAGGAAGCCCAAGGCGTTACAGCCGATGACTTATCCTCTTCGGAACTCGACGGCGATGAGGACATGGGTTACGGCGGCCAGGCCGTGGCAGGGCT
>CAYVJX010000077.1:0-6929 GCA_964451895.1 uncultured Bacteroidaceae bacterium
TGAAGCAGATCATCGACATCGCCGACAGCGGCAACATCATGCCGCCCAAGACCACCTGGTTCGAACCTAAACTGCGTTCGGGTCTGGTAATCCACGAGTTGGTATAGCCAACTCTGCTACGGCAGAATACACGGGTGCCGGAAATGCTGTTTTCGGCACCTTTTTTATTTTACCTCCAAACCGACAATCTCCATGGACTACTCGATTTCCATAAAAAGCGAAGCCTGCATCCACTGCCGCCGTTGCGAACGCGCCTGCCCTGCCGGCATCTTCGTATGGGAAGACGGCAAGATGCAGGTTCAGAAAGAACAATTCTGCATACGTTGCGGGCATTGCGCCGATATATGCCCCACCAAGGCGGTGGCGCATACGCTGTTTCCCGAAAGTTCGATGCACGATTACGCCTTGAACGACCTGCCCTCGCCCGAGCAGGTGGAACTTTTGCTCAAGGCCCGCCGCAGCAACCGTGCCTTTACCGCCCAGGCTGTTCCGCAGGAAAGTCTGAACCGCATCATAGCCGCGGCCTACGCCGCTCCCACGGCGCAGAACACGCGCAACATACAGGTGGTGGCTGTAACCGATCCCGAAATGTTGCACCGCCTTGCCGCCCTTACCGTCGATACGTTCGCCCATGCGGTGAAACCTTTAGAGAATCCTTTGCTGAAATGCCTGCTGCATAAGAAAATGGCACAGGTCTATGCCATGATACCTAAGCTGAAGGCCATGCACCGCAAGTTTCACGAAGGCAAGGGCGACCCCGTGTTGCATCGTGCCAAGGCGGTTTTGTTTTTCTGTGCGCCGCCCAAGAGCCGCTACGGTTGCGCCGACAGCAATCTGGCTTACCAAAACGCTTCCCTGATGGCGGAAAGCCTCGGTGTGGCGCAGTTCTACACGGGTTTCGTACTTTCGGGCATGAAGCAGGACAAGAAGGACCGCATTCATAAAATGCTACACTTAACGAATGTTAAAATTTTTGCCGGCATGGCGTTGGGAATGCCCGAATTCCGCTTTGAACGCTATACCGACCGCGAACATACCGATCCCATCATCTTTTAGGAAAACAATTCTTTAAAACAAGAATCCCACTTTCCGTCTCTAGGTAGCAATACCGCTGTGGATGGGGTGGGATTTTTTATGATTTTATACGTTGTTTACTTTTTTGCAAAAACAATATAAATCTTAATATATTTTTAAATAAAAGTAAATCAATTAATAATCATGTAATTTATTTGATATTTCGAATTTTAGAATTTTATTAAAAATACTTAAAATCAATAGTTTAATGCAATTTTATGGAGAATTTGGCGTACATTTGAATCCTTAAAAAAAAGTTGTCAACCAATTTATCAACAAACGGAACAAAAGGCACGGCCTTTTCCTTTCTTTAAATTTTAATTATGAACCCAACCGCTATGAAAAAAGAATCAACCGAACCTAGACTTTCCGATGAGGAGAGCCAGGCTCAAAGAATCGCGTCTTTTGAGGCGAATGTAACGGTTTACTGCAAACGCCTGTATCATTTCTTATACGGATTGTGCCGAGATGAAGAATTGAGCAAAGACTTGTTGCAAGACACAATGTTGTGTGCCCAACACCAGTTCATGCAGGGCTTCTATAGAGAAAAAGGCTTTGTATGGTGTTGGTTACGCACCATTGCGCAGAATATTCTGTACAAACACTACCGCACCCAGAACCGAAAGCGGCTCAAAAGCGAGGAAGAACGACAGCTGATTTGCGACAACCTCGGTTGGCATTCCCTCATTGTGGAACCCGAACCGGTGGAATCGGACTTTTCTCCGCGCATAGACCGGCAGCAGATCAAAGACCACCTGAGCGACCATATGGCCTTGCTGATCCAGTCTGATTTCCGTTTCTTCAAACTCAACGCGCAGGAACGGGCCTTGGTGAGCGGACGGCATCTGCAGATGAAATCCTTCAAGGAACTTGCCTATATATCGGGTGAGGCGATTTCCACCGTCATGAGCCGGTATTACACGGCTATGAAGAAGATACAGCGTCAGCTTGTCGATTGGGGAACCCACGGGCTTTTTCAAGAAGAACTGAGCCTGCAGTCCTTGCAGAAGATGCAGGAACGTCAGATGGCAGAGGAGGAACGCCGGAAGAACGACCGAAACCATGCGCGCCGTAAACCGGGCCGTCCCCACAAGGACAGGGTGGAAGAAGACCTTACCACTTGTATATAAGGGCTTGGCCGGGTTCTTTCACCGCTTTGGGCAATTTGCCGCACAGAAAGTATTTCTTTCCGTTCCATTCCACGTAATCCCCACCGTAAAAAGGCGATTCCGTATCGGCCTCTCCTTCGGTCAGGCATACGGCGGCCATCGCGAAATTGGGATAGACCACCAATATGGCGGGAATCTTCAGCACGCGGTTGGAAATATGGCAAAGCAGCAGCGAACGGTCGAGGATATCGCCCGATCCTTTCTTGAAGAACATCAGTTCGGGATACAGGTGCCGTGCGCCCAGCTTGGAAGATTGCTTGGATTGGCAGCTCAGGGAACGGTTCAACAGCTGGCATACGTTCAGCAGTTTTATTTCCTGTATTTCCCGTTCCGAAAGCCGGTCTTTGAGGTTGGCATCCTGTATCTTGCTTATCAGGCTGTCTGATTCGGGCAGGAGTTTGTACAGGAAAGTCTTGCCCATCAGGTTGCTGAAATCGGCATCGGCATAGAGTTCCAGCGGCCCGGCGGGTAGATCGGCCTGCATCTGCGCCAGGCGTTCATCGAAAGTGTAACCTTGGAATTTGCCGTACAGCGGCGCGATTTGGGTGTTTTGAGGTTCATGCCGTATGGAAAACGGATGCGTGGCGTTGGCATGTGCCTTTTCATACACCTTTACCGAACTCTGCGCCAGTTTCTTGCCCGGTTCTATATCCATCAGGTAATAGCGGTTGTTGCCCAGACGGAGATAAGGTTTGCCCGCCACTTCTTCAAAAAAGGGCAGCAACAGGGCCAGACGGCTGCCGCCCTCTCCCTGGAACTGCGCGATACGGGCATCGTAACCGGTTTGGTTGAGCAGGAAAGCGGTAAAGATCAGGTTCTCCCCTTTCTTGCTCTTGTTGAACACCAGGTCGGCGAACTGCCGGGTCAGCAGATAGTATTGGTAATCGTTCAGAGCCAGGTCTTCCTTGTATTGGTAGAGCTGAAAAACCACTGGGTTGAAATCCTGGATCGAAAGGTACTGCCACACTTTGGCCACGCCTTTTTCAAGCCCTTTGCCCAGATTGATGTTGCGGATCACGGGGTCGTAGTAAATCTTGATTTCCTGCCCGTAGAACTTGGATGTGGCGAACTGTTGCTTGGAAACCAATGCCGAAACGGCTTCCGCTCCGGCTCCGTCGAAATAGTTTTCGGGCATGGGGGCCGAGATATGCGCCAGCGGTTCGATAACCGATGCCACGTGTACCACAAGGCAGGAATCCTTGCTGTCTTTGGGGGATGCCTTGCCGGTAAAGAAAAGTCCGTCAGCCGGCATCTCCAGCTCGCTTATCTCCAGTGGATAGGCCTGCCAGTCGGCCCGCAGGTAGTCGCAGAAATTCTGGTTGTTCTGCCGCTGGAGTTCAGCGAACTCCCCTACCGTGTTGGCGGCGATGTTCTCGTTGAACCATTCGGTAAGGCTTTCTTTGGTCTGACGGAAGGTTTCCTTGAGTGCTTCTTTCTTTTCATTGAACTCGCCCTTGACCGTTTCCTTCAGTTCCTCAGTGGTATTCTGTATTTCGGTCTTGATATGCTCGCCCTCATTTCGGATCGCTTCCTTGCGGTCTTCGTTCCGCTCCTTGCGATCTTGCTTGCGTTTGTTGACCGTGCTGTCAGGCACGGCGGTTCCCGCAGAAGCCTCGTTCACGGTATCGGCCGCAAAAAAGGTTTCCGCCCTTGCCGGAACGGCCAAGAAAACCCAACAAAACACCAAAAGGGAAAGAATCTTTTTCATAGCAGAATTTTTTTACCAGTTGACAAAAGCGCGTTGATAGATATCATCCACCAACTCATCCACGATTTCTTCAATCAGCGAAGATTCCACCGAGGCAAGGCTCAGGCGGGAATCGTAGTCGCGGTAACGCGAGAAGTTCTGGGAAAAATTCGTCTTGGCGTCGAAACGGTTCACGTAACGCACCTGCACGGTAATCGTCAGGCGGTTCATCGCCGCCTGATCATTGCTCTGAATCGATACGGGATTGATCGCGTAGCCGGTAATCTCGCCCGAAAACTGCAGGTCGGCGAATCCGTCCACCAACGACAGATTGCTCTGCGAAACCAGATATTCCTTGAGCCGGTCGGTGAAGACGGAACTCAGGGTCGGCTGCACCGAAGGAGCGCGGTTGCGGAAATACCCTACACCTAAGGTCTTGGCTTCCGGGGGAATGGACGCGCCCGAAAGCGAATACACCTTGCAGGCCGTCAAGAGCAGCAAGAGCCCCAAGAACAATCCTATGCGTTTCATGCTTGATTTTCAATCAAGATGTTATATTCCTTTATCTTGCGATAGATGGTGCGTTCCGAGATACCCAATTCGGCGGAAGCCTTGCGGCGGTTGCCGTGATATTTGGCCAAGGCCTGCTCTATCATTTTCTTCTCACGTTTCTCCAGGCTCAGGTCTTCCTCGTGCACGGCAATCGGTTCATTGATGATTTCCGCATGGGGAACCGACATCGGATAGGCGGGCATCTGCTGCATGGGCTGCATCTGCGGTTCGGAAGGCAGAATGGTGTAAGGTTCGGGCTCGAGGCTTTCCGTGCGGTTTCCGCCCAAACGGGAAACGGCCTGCTTGAGCTGGTGGATGTCCTTCTGCATATCGAACAGAACGCTGTACAGAATCTCGCGTTCCGACATGCCGTTGGGCGCGTTCTTGCCCAACAGCACCGGCAGGCGGTTGGTCTCGATGTTCGGCAGTGAACGCCGGAGTGCCTCGGCGGTGAGCGTGCGGTCTTTCTCCACAATCGTTATCTGCTCGGCCACGTTCTTCAGTTCCCGCACATTGCCCGGCCAGGGGTACGAAAGGAGTAGCTGCCGCGCCTCTTCGGTAAGCTGCAGGGGTGGAATCCGGTATTTTTCGCTGATGTCGGCAGAAAACTTACGGAACAGCAGTTCAATGTCTTCCGGGCGTTGTTTGAGGGATGGAACCTGAATCGTAATCGCGTTGAGCCGGTAATAGAGATCTTCGCGGAACTTGCCCAGCTGAATCTGTTCGGCCACGTTCACATTGGTGGCCGCCACCACGCGCACGTTGGTTTTTTGAGCTTTGGAAGAACCCACCTTGAGGAATTCGCCGGTTTCCAGCACACGCAACAGGCGAACCTGCGTGCTCAGCGGCAGTTCCGCCACTTCGTCCATAAAGATGGTGCCTTTGTCGGCTTCCTCGAAGTAACCCTTGCGGGCTTCGCGGGCATCGGTAAAGGAACCCTTTTCGTGTCCGAAAAGTTCGGAATCGATCGTGCCTTCCGGAATGGCGCCGCAGTTGATGGCCACGTAACTGTTGTGCTTGCGCGCGCTCAGTTCATGGATGATTTTGGGAAAGAACTCCTTCCCCACGCCGCTTTCGCCCAATACCAGCACGCTCAGATCGGTGTTCGCCACCTGCATGGCCACGTCGATGGCGCGGTTGAGCAAGGGCGAATTGCCGATAATGCCGAAACGTTGTTTGATGCTTTGGATATCCATGGGCGGAAAAAGGCTTTATTTATACTTCACGATAAACGCGGCGCCTCGGCAAAGACCGAATTCCTTCTGCCTTGGCTCTCAGTTTGCCGTTTATTTCATGTTGGTGAACACGTTCTGCACGTCGTCGTCTTCCTCGATCTTGTCGATGAGCTTCTGCACGTCTTCCTGTTCGGCTTCCGAAAGTTCCTTGGTGTCGGTGGGAATCCGGTCGAAACGGGCGCTCACGAGTTCAAAACCGTTGCCTTCGATGTACTTCTGAATCTCGCCGTAGGCTTCGAAAGGCGCGTAAATCGTGATGTTGCCGGTTTCGTCGTCCACAAACACCTCTTCCATGCCGCAGTCGATCAGTTCCAGTTCGAGGTCGTCCATCCCTACCCCATCTTTAGGCTTGATGTTGAACACGCACTTGTGTTCGAACATAAAGGTAAGGCAACCCGTAACGCCCAGAGAGCAGCCGGCTTTGGTAAAGTAGGAACGGATATTGGCCACTGTGCGCTGATGGTTGTCGGTGGCGGTCTCAATCAGGATGCCGATGCCGTGCGGGCCGTATCCTTCATATACGATTTCCTTGTAATCCTTCTGGTCTTTTTCGGTGGCACGCTTGATAGCCCTTTCGATATTGTCTTTGGGCATGTTCTCCGACTTGGCCGTTTGAATAATGGCACGAAGGCGCGGATTGGTGGCAGGATCGCTTCCGCTTTTGGCGGCGATGGTGATTTCCTTGCCCAAACGCGTAAAGGTACGCGCCATATTGCCCCATCTCTTGAACTTGCGCGCTTTCCGGTATTCAAATGCTCTTCCCATGGTATTGCTGTTATTATGAAAGGTTATACGATTATCTTCTTCTTTGCTGTGTCTGTTGCCGGGCTATCTCCTGCTGGCGTCTGGCCATCTCTTCCAGTCGTTGTTGGAATTTGGATTTCTTAACCGGTTTTTTCTTGTTTTCCTGAATCTTGGCCAGCACTTTCTGGTCGTCTATCATCCGGCGGATAAAGAACATCTGCAGGAAAGTGATCAGCATTGACAGGCAGTAGTAGTAGTTGAGCCCCGAGGCGTAGCTGTTGAGGAAGCAGAGCAACATGACGGGCATGAAGTACATCATGAATTTCATGCCGGGCATCTGATTGGACTGCGCCTGCTGCTTCATCGTCATGTGGGTGTAAAGCAGGTTCGACAAGGCCATCAACAGGGCGAAAAGGCTGATATGGTTGCCGTAGAAAGGAATGTTGAACGGGAGGTTCAGCACGCTGT
>CAYVJX010000078.1:0-6785 GCA_964451895.1 uncultured Bacteroidaceae bacterium
TCGCGCCCGTAACCGAACGCAGACAATTGCATTGCCCCTCCAGGCGCAATACCCCTAGAAACGCGAATATCAAAGCTTCCTTGTAATCGATGATTTTCTTGTTCACATCCGCCAATCCAACGCCCGCCAAGGCAGAGATACGTTCCCGCAGATAGAGGTTCAACGCGCCTCCGCCGGTAAGCAACATGCTCGGTTTTCCGTTTTCGGAAACGATGTGGGCCTGACGGCAGGTCTCCGCAATCTTGCCGGCGATATGTTCCACGAGCGTATGCAGCATATCTTCCACCGGTTCCGTTTCAAACGGCGCCAGAACGGGTAGGAAACTCGCCTCGAACCACTCCCTTCCCAAAGACTTGGGCGGCCGCTGGAGATAAAAAGCCAAAGCATCCAGTCTTTGTTTCAGTGCCGGTACAGGCCTGCCGCTCCTTGCCCAAAGCCCGTCGCGGTCATAGGCGGCATGAAACCTTGCGGCGTAATGGTTCAAGGCCATATTGCAGGGGCAAACATCATAGGCCATCCGCCTGCCCCCGGCATCACGATAAGAGATATTGGCGATTCCGCCTAAATTCAGGCAGAAATCATATTCGGAAAACAGCAGTTCATCGCCTATCGGCACCAAGGGCGCACCCTGACCGCCCAACGCCACATCACCGGTGCGGAAAGCGTTCACGACCATCAGGCCGCTTTCGGCCGCCATCGCCGCCCCGTCGCCTATCTGCAGGCTCATCCGGCGTTCGGGACGATGAAAGACCGTATGCCCGTGAACGGCGGCGAAATCGGGATTCAGTCCGTATTCGCGGATGAAATCGGACAGAGCCCGACCCACAAAATGCCCGTAATCGGCATGCAGCTGGGCGAGTTCCAGACCGCTTGCCCGCATGGCGGTTGCCAAACGCGTGTAAAGATCCGCCGGATAAGGCACGGTTACCGCTTCCAAGGGAAAATACCTCCATCTGCCCGCCGGGTCTTGTTCAAAAAGCACATGGAGCATATCTAAACCGTCGAGCGAAGTGCCCGACATAACACCTATGGCTGTATATCTTTTCATCACACCAATCCTTTTACATGGGGTTTGCCCGCCACAAAATCCTTTAGGTAGAAAGGCTCGAAATACGCCACGTCCTCAAACTTTCCTATTTCATAGGTGCGGCTGGCCAACACGGGCATATAGCGCGCCGAGGGGCGTATATCCTCGTAAAACAGAGCCTGGGATGCCGACTGCAGCACGGGGCGGCATTTTCCACAGCCATCGCCGCAAAAGACCACCGTTTTCCGCCGCAGGTAATCCGCATAAGTGTCCGCATCCACGATATCGGCGGCAATCGGGCGCACTTCCCTGCCCTCTCCATCGTAGAGGGCGGCATATACTTCCATTCTGCCGGCATCGGTCATGGGGCAGAAAAACGCATCTTGTCCGCCTGCCTGCCTGTTTTTTTCCGCCGCCGCCATCGCCATGGCCTGCAATGGGCTCACCGCTATCAAGGGGCGTTCCAACGAATACGCCAATCCTTTGGCCATCGAAACGCCTATCCGCAGCCCCGTATAAGAACCCGGGCCTTCGCCCACCGCCACCGCATCCACATCAGGGCAACGCTTGCCGGCTTCCCGCAGCACTTCATCCACAAACACCGCAATCCGCGCGGCGTGTTCGTTGCCTTGGTCGGCTTCCCGGAAAGAAAGCAGGCGTTCATTGTCTGAAAGCGCCACCGAACAATTGCGGGTGGAGGTCTCGATGCTCAATATGATAGCCATAAACGTATTTTCTACCGATAGTTTAGCAGTGTAAAGTTAGGCTGTTCCCCCATGTGTTTCCGCCTCCGGTTCCGGTTTATTTCCACACCGCGGTGTTAACGGAAAAACTTTCCTCACTTTATTATATCTTTGTTGTCTAAAAAAACGCTTCCCGATGGCTTCATTCCTGCCTAATTTCTTTCCCCAGCCCAAGCACCGTCAATTCGACATCCATCCCCGGTATTACGACCCCGAAAAGGAACGCTTGGACAACCTCAAGAAAAAATACGAGACCCAAACGCCCGAAGACGAGAAGCTGGCAGAAGCCAAGATACGCATACGCGAATCTTTCCAACGCGAGCAGAAGCGACCCAAAGGCTTGCTTTCCAACCGCAAGCTGTTGATTTACCTGGTTATCCTCATGGCCCTCTTATGGTGGGTTCTCAAATAATGGCGTGAACCGGCATGGACAGCGTCATCAACATACTCCCCGAATTCGTCGCCAACCAGATTGCCGCCGGCGAAGTGGTGAACCGACCCGCCTCGGCAGTCAAGGAACTGCTCGAAAACGCGGTGGATGCCGGCGCGACCCGGATTGAACTGCATCTTACCGACGGAGGCAGAACCTTGATACAGGTGGTTGACAACGGCTGCGGCATGAACGCGCAGGACGCCGAGCGTTGCTTTATGCCCCACGCCACCTCCAAACTGGCGGAAGCTAACGATTTACTGCATATCCGCACGATGGGATTCCGGGGTGAAGCCTTGGCCTCGATTGCCGCCGTAGCCCAAGTGGAACTGCAGACCCGCCGGGAACAAGACGAAACGGGAACGCGTGTCTGCATCGAAGGCAACAAGACCACGCTGAAAGAATCCTGCGCCTGCGCAACGGGCACGAACATCTGCGTGCGCAACCTCTATTTCAACACCCCTGCACGCCGGCAGTTCCTCAAAAGCGATGATGTGGAATACCGCTATGCGGAAGAAGAGTTCAACCGCATGGCCCTGGCCCAACCGGGCATCTGTTTTCAACTTTACCGCAACGGGCAGAAGATAAACCATCTGGAAGCCTCCAACCTGAACCGCCGCATCGTGCAGCTTTTCGGCAAAGCTTTCGAGAACCGACTGGTAAAAGTGGCGCAGAACGTGCCGGGGCTCACGGTGGCCGGGTATATCTGCACGCCCGACTACAGCGTTAAAGGCCGCGGCAAGCAATACCTTTTCGTAAACCGCCGCATTATCCGCCACGGCGGTATCTCCAACCTTATCGAAAGAGCCTACCAAGGGCTGTTGCCCGAAGGGAAATCGCCGGCTTTCTTTATCCATCTGGAAATGGAGCCGGGAGACATCGACGTGAACATCCACCCCACCAAGACCGAGATACGGTTCAAGAACCAGGATTTCATCTACAAGGTGCTGTTCGCGGCGGTCAAGTTCGCCTTAGGGGTGAACCAAGTGAGCGACAGCATCGATTTCCAATCCGAACAAGCCCTGCCCTACCAATACAAATCGCAAGGATATATTCCCGAAACGCCCAAAGTAAAGCTGCATCCCGACTACGACCCCTTTACCAATCCCGCGCCCGCCGGCACAGGCAAGGTCAGCCAGGATTACCGGGACGCCTACGCGCGCAATTTCGCGCTCATGCAGGAGAACATGCAGGTAAACAGCTCGCCGGTGCAGTTGCTGTTAGACTGCGTGAACGAGGTTCAGGCCGACACCCGGCTGGAAAACGCCGAAGAAATACGCGCCGAAAAGGTTTCCAACGAAGCTGTGCGCATTTTCCAGTTATTCGACAGCTATATCGTTACACCGCTCAAATCGGGTCTTGCCCTGATAGATCAGCAGGCGGCCTCCGAGCGGGTCATCTACAACAGCTACAGCGAGCCCGAAGCAGGAAACGTTCCTTCCCAACGCACGCTTTTTCCGCAAACCGTGGAATTTTCGGATGCCCATACCCGTATCCTGAAAGAAATCAAAGAGGAACTGGGCACATTGGGCTGGGCGGTGGAATGGATAGGAGGCAATTCCTTTATGGTGAACGCCATGCCGCAAGGCGCCGAAGAAAGCCGCAGCCAGGAAATACTGGAAGAGATAGCCTCTGCCTGCGAGAGCAAAACCACGCCGACCGAAGCCGAGAAGCGGCAGAACATCGCCCTGGCGGCCGCCAAAGAACTCGCCATAAAAAAAGGAACACCCTTATCTCAGGAAGAAATCTTATATTTGACCAATCAATTGTTTTCCGGGCCGGCGCCCGAAATCTCGCCTTCCGGAAAACGCGTGATACGGATGTTGGACCAAGCGGCCGTGGCGGGGCTCTTTAACCGTTCCGCAACGGCGAACAATAAGACGGAGAATGTATAACCAACAAGAAAATTACCGCATACAAGGGTTTTCCTTTCTGCCTCCGGTAGTAAAGAACCTCTTGATATTGAACGTGCTCTTTTATCTTGCCGACATCAGCCTTGCCACCAGGGGCATCGACCTGAGCCGTTGGCTGGGGCTGCACTATTTCACCGCCGAGCATTTCTATCCGTTCCAGTTCATCACCTACATGTTCATGCACGGCAACTTCTCGCATCTGTTCTTCAATATGTTCGCGCTCTGGATGTTCGGTTACGCGCTCGAGAATTATTGGGGAAGCAAAAGGTTTCTTGTCTATTATCTGGTTACGGGCATCGGCGCGGGGCTCATACAGAGCGGCGTGCAGGCCTGGGAGTTGGTTCCCATCATGCAGAAATACGACGCGGTTTCGGTGCAGCACTATGTCAACAACATCGTTACGGTAGGGGCCTCCGGCGCGGTTTTCGGCATACTGCTGGCCTTCGGGATGTGTTTTCCCAACGTGCCTATCTACCTCTACTTCTTCATTCCTATCCGAGCCAAATGGTTCGTTATCATCTACGGCCTGATCGAACTCTTTGCCGGCATAGGAGGAACCGCCGACGGAGTGGCGCACTTCGCCCATCTGGGCGGCATGATATTCGGTTTCCTGCTGATCCTTTACTGGAAAAGGCATGGCAGCCGGATACACTAAACTGAACGGAAAAAGATTTTTAAAAACAAAATAACCATGATCACAAACAACTTTGCCTGCCGTCACAACGGGCCCAATCCCGAACAGACGCAGAAAATGCTCGAAACCATCGGGGTAAAGAGCATGGACGAACTGATCGAAAAAACGGTTCCGGCCGCCATCCGGCTTTCCAAACCGCTGGATCTGCCCCAACCCATGAACGAATACCAGTATCTGAACCACCTGCACGCTCTGGCGGCCAAGAACCAAGTGTTCCGTTCCTATATCGGCATGGGCTACTACAACTGCATCACCCCTGCCGTCATTACGCGCAATATCCTTGAGAATCCGGGTTGGTACACCTCCTACACCCCGTATCAGGCAGAAATTTCCCAAGGCCGTCTGGAAGCCTTGCTCAACTATCAGACCGTGATCGCCGACATGACCGGGCTGCCCCTCACCAACGCTTCGCTGTTGGACGAAGGCACCTCGGCCGCCGAAGCCATGATCATGTTCTACCATGGCCGCAACCGCGACAAGGTAAAAGCCAACGCTAACGTATGCTTTGTGGATGAACGCGTGTTCCCGCAAACGCTCAGCGTTATCGAAACGCGCGCCCACCTGCTCGGCTTCGTGGTCAAGACCGGCCGCATGGAAGACTTCACGTTCACGCCCGAAGTGTTCGGCGCGGTGATCCAACAGGTGGACCGCAACGGACAGGTTCACGAACTGAAAGGCTTTATCGACAAAGCCCACGCCGCCGGCGCATTGGTGGCGGTGGCCTCCGACCTGATGGCACTGGCCGTGTTGCGCGCTCCCGGACAAGACGGAGCCGACTGCGTGTTCGGCAACAGCCAGCGTTTCGGGCTTCCGTTGGGCTTCGGCGGTCCTTCCGCCGGTTTCTTTGCCTGCACCGACGCTTTCAAACGCTCCATGCCCGGCCGTATCATCGGCATTACCGTAGATGCTCAGGGCAACCGCGCCCTGCGTCTGGCCTTGCAGACCCGCGAACAGCACATCAAACGCGACAAAGCCACCTCCAACATCTGTACCGCCCAGGCCTTGATGGCGGTGATGTCGGGCATGTACGCCGTATATCACGGCAAAGACGGCATCCGCGAGATTGCGCTCGATATCCACGCCAACGCCAAACGTTTGGCCAAACGCGGCTCGGAATACGGCTTCAAGCAACTCAATACCGTTTTCTTCGATACCCTCTGCTTCGAAAGCCCGGTTTCGATCGAAACCATCCGCAAAATCGCGCTCGAACACCGCATGAACTTCAACTACATCGACGACAAGCATTTCAGCATCAGCATCGATGAAACGACCGCGCTGGAAGATGTACGCGAAATCATCGGCGTTCTGGCACAGGCGGTAGGCAAGGAACATGTATGCCAAGGCGGCCAATGCTGCCACGGCCATTGCAGCCACGAAATTCTGGAAGACATTCCCGAATCCCTGCGCCGCACCACGCCTTATCTGGAACACCCCGTGTTCAACACCTACCACAGCGAAACGGAAATGATGCGCTACATCAAGAAGCTCGAAGAAAAAGACCTTTCGCTCAACCGCGCCATGATTCCGCTGGGTTCCTGCACGATGAAACTCAACGCGGCCGCCGAAATGATGTGCCTGAGCCTGCCCGAAATGGCGGCCATCCATCCCTTCGTACCCGCCGACCAAGCGCAGGGCTACCACGAACTCATCGATCAGCTGGAAAAAGACCTCTGCGAAATCACCGGATTCGCCAAAGCCTCCTTCCAACCCAATTCGGGTGCGGCGGGCGAATACACGGGCCTTTCGGTTATCCGCGCCTATCAGGAAGCCAAGGGCGAAAGCCACCGCAACATTTGCCTTATTCCCGCTTCGGCGCACGGCACCAACCCGGCTTCGGCGGCCATGGCGGGCTTGAAAGTGGTGGTGGTAGCCTCCACACCCGAAGGCGAAATCGACGTGAATGACCTCAAGGCCAAAGTAGCCGAACACGGCCCGAACGTTTCCTGCCTCATGATCACCTATCCTTCCACGCACGGCG
>CAYVJX010000079.1:0-6769 GCA_964451895.1 uncultured Bacteroidaceae bacterium
ATGTTGCCCGATGCCACCTTGTCCACGGTGGCGGCCTGCTGCCGCAAACTGGTGGCGGAAATGCTCAAATAGGCGTGCTCCGCGCAGGCTATGGGCGGCTCAGTGGCGCGTGAATCCTGTGGCCAGTTCATAGCGGTTGCCGGGCAGCGACTTGATGATGCCGTTCATTTCCAATTGCAGCAAGACGGGAAGCATCTCGTGAATCGGCTTTCCGCTACGGGCTTGCAGAAGGTCAACCGAAACGGGATTGGTTTTCTGAAAGACATCCAACAGGACTTTTTGTTCAGGGGTAGGCATAAACCGTATGCCTGCCCCTTTTTCTTCGGATGATTGCGCGAACAGATCGCCTTGGGCGTGTTCGCTGTACCCCAATTCCCGGCGGAGGTCTTCCGCCGATTGCAGCAAAACGGCTTTTCCTGTACGGATCAAGAGATTGCACCCCTTTGACCAGGGGTCGATATTACGCCCCGGCACGGCAAAGACCGTGCGTTGGTAGGAATCCGCTTCCCGTGCCGTGTGCATGGCTCCCCCTTGTATGGCCGATTCCACGATGACTGTAATCTGTGCCAGACCGGCGATGATGCGGTTGCGGCGCGGAAAAAGGCCGGGCGTGGTAACGGTAAAGAGCGGCATTTCCGACAGGATGGCACCGCCTTGTTCCAGGATGCGGTCTGCCAAATCGCGGTTTTCTTTGGGATAGATGTATTCCAGTCCGTGTGCCAATACCGCCCAAGTGGGGATATGGTTGGCAAGGCTGGCTTCGTGGGCGAAGGTGTCGATTCCCAAGGCCAGGCCGCTTATGGTATGGATATCGTCGTTTTTGAGGTATTCCACGAGGCGTTCGGTCTGCTCCTGCCCGTAAGAGGTGGCTCGCCTTGTGCCTACGATGGCGATGCCGTGGGGCGTTCCTTGCGAAAGGCTTCCTTTGCAGTAGAGCACCACAGGCGCGTCCTCGCAGAATCGTAAGGCGTTGGGATATTCGGCATCCTCGCGGCAGAGAATGCGGATATGATGTTCCTGGGTCAGTTTGAGCTGTTCTTCCGCCCGCCGGTATGCCTCATCGGTGAGTTTTTGCAGGTGGTCGGCAATCTCTTGGTTCAGGCCGGCTTGTCGGCAGGTGTCGGCATCCGCTTGAAAAAAGGCACTGGCCGAACCGAAATGGTCCAATATGGCGTTGGCGGTATGCGGGCCGATACCTTCAAGAAAAGAAAGGGCGAGATAATCTAACATGGTATCACCTCCCGGTCTGCCTTTTTGACCCTTTTTACCGTATGCCTGATTTTTCCGATAAAGAAATTCAGTTCCAGGGACGATTCCGTTTCTGCCGTTTCCAAATCGGGCATTACGATATCCGACAACATATCGCCGAAATGTTGCATCTTGGCGGTCTGCAACTGAGGGTCTGTCTCTTGGTGAAAGTCCACCAAGGCGTGTTTGAGGCTTCTTACCTTGGCGAAAGTTTCGATGATGGCGAAGGTAACGTCTAATGCGTTTTTACTTTTCAGTACCGTTGCGAGCATATATAAGCCCTTTTCCGTGAATACTTTAGGCGGAACACGGCTCTTCATGGAGATATTTGCGGTCGAAAATTTCGACCGCAAATATCGCAATTCGTTGATAGATAAGGAAAACATATAGTCTTCGGGAAACTTATCCGGATTGTTCCGTACCGCCTCGTTGATCCTTTTCGTTTCCACGCCATAGAGACAGGCAATATCCGCATCGGTAACAACGGCTTTATCCCGGATAGTGATGATGCTGTTGTGTACTTGGGTCAACAGTTCGGGGCTGACAACGGTAACAAGCGTTGCTTTTTGGGGGATTTTTTTGGCTTTTGAGGGCAGTTTTTTGTTTTTCTTAACCATGACAGTAGGTTTTAAGAGGTTGATAAATATGTTCGCCGCAAAAATAATCGCCCCTGCTTTCGATACCTAAGAAATTAAGTTAAAAGATGTTAATTTTAAGAATTATTAAGAATCCAATGACACGTGACCGAAGGTTCAAGTACGTGACCGAAAGCAAAAAACCAAAGGGAATCAAGGGTCCGTTGCGCGGGGAAGCGAGGGTGGAGAACGGTAGAGATGCGACGCTGCCGAGGGTGAGACAGAGGGAGCGTACTTAAGTACGTGACCGAAGTCGAATCCCGAAGGCAAGGAAGCAGATCTGCCGTTATCCGCCCTCGCTCTATTCGATAAAAGCGCGGCGGCTGTGCGGTAACCTATCTGTCCACGTGTGTTTTTCGTAAAAAGCGCGGTTGTTGAAGACCCAGAGGATTTGGGTCTTGATGTGTTTCTTGAGGCGCGGTATGGCGGCGAAACCGTCGGTGCAGACAATCAAGCCGTCGTAGTTCCCGTCTTGGCATACATAATCCATCACGGCTTGGTAATCGGTGCCGGAGCGGCCCAAAACGTTTATTTCGCGACGGGCCTTCTTGAGCGGGATAGGTTCCCCCTTGATGACCGAATCGAATTGGATGACGTCGATTTTTTCGATGCCGTATTTAAAGAAACGGTTTACCAGACCGAAGAAGCGGCGCAGGCTGTTGGTAGGAACGGAACCGCTTACGTCAACGGCCACCAACAGCCGAGTGGAGAAGTAATGCCGGCTGCCCATATACTCGAATCCGTAGCGGCGGTTGGGGCGCATACGGGTAAGCCTGCGTTTGGTGCTTAAAAGCGAGCTCCTGAAATCGTTCAGAAGTTGGCTGCAGTTTACCTGAACGATGGTGGAAGCCATGATTTTCTCTTTCATCTGACCGCTCAGGCTGCCCCAGCAATGGCTTTCTTCGGCAATCTCGATAAGGCGGTTCACTTCCTCCTGCATCAGTTGGTCTTCTTCCCACAATTCGGCGGCCTGTTGTGCCTGTTCCTGCGTTTTGTCGGGCTTTTCGGCGGCCGTTTCGCCGCTTTGGTAAGTTTCTTCATCCGAATCCGAATGGCTCTTGCAGAGCGGCAGCAGGCAACGGTAGTATTCTTCGAAAGCCGCCGCGTAACCGGGAAAGGAGATGCCCGGAAAATCATCGCGGCCAAAGAGTTTTACTTTGGGTTGCGCCCCGTCTTGCAGCACCAGGTCGCTGGCCCAGTAACAGGCTTCCTTGCGCGAGGGCTGCGGCTGGCGTTGGTAGGGATGTTTGAGCAGGATGCGTATCATTTCCAAGCGCAGGTATTCCTTTAGTTGCGCGTTTTCCAGCGTGGCGATCAGTTCGGGATTGTATTCGATGCGCCCCTTGCCGGAACGCAGTACCGAGGGAATGAGCTTGCGGCCCACCGGCATGGCTTTCAATTGATGGCTGCAATATACCGAAAACAATAGCGGTTCGGTAAGAAACCATTCTTCGGCGATGGCTTGGAAACGGCTTTCCATTATAAGGAAAGAATGAATTGGTTCACGGACTGATAGACTTCGGGCGCCTGCTGCATCATGAGCAGGTTGGCATGAGCGTAGCGGACGCTTTCCATCAGGTTGCAGAACTGCGCCATGGCTTCGCGGTAGCCTTTATCGATGAGCCAATGGATATAGGCGGAGAGGTTTTGGCGGATGATGTCTGAGAATTCGCCGTCGGGGAGACGGTCCAGATAGCGGAAGATGCTTTCGTTGAGCACCGACAGTTCGGCAATGCGGTATTGCGAGGCCTGCTGCCGCACGGATTCGAAATCCCGCAGCACTTCTTTGGCGCTCAGGACCCGTCTTTCCGAAAAGCTTTCGAAGAAGCGCGCCGCCGCTTTCGCTCCCACAATGCCCGCCACGGCTTTCTTGGCCGTATCGTTGATGTTGTCGATGTTCTCCAGCAGCGCCGAAACCCGTTCCCATGCACGGCGGTCGGGCGTTTTCTCCAAGCCGGAATCCAGGGTGCGGAGCATGTCGCCGTCGAGGTAATCGCGATTGTTGTCGATAAAGGCGGTAACCCGTCCGTCGAGCCCCTTTTCCTGCGCCCAAACCAGCCATTCTTCTACGGTAGGCTTGAAATGGTAGATATTGAACCGGGAAACCAAAGCCGGATCAAGGTCGGTAAGCTGGTATTCGTCGCCTTCGTTCACGGCGGAGATGATGCGGCTTCCTTGCGGCAGGGAACGCCCTGCCAGCTTGCGGTTCAACGCCAGATCCATGATGGTTTGCAGGATTTCGGGGCGGGCGCGGTTCAGTTCATCAAGGAACAGCACGATAGGCTCGTTGTCTAAGGGAAACCAATAGGGCGGCATAAAGTCGGTCTTTCCCGTTTTGTCGTTCTTGCAGGGAATCCCGATAAGGTCGCCGGGGTCGCTCATCTGCCCCAGGAACAGCGAGACCACTTTTTGGTTGCGGCTGCGGAAATGGTTTTCGAGTATCTGCGATTTGCCGATGCCGTGTTTGCCCACCAGCATGATGTTCTGCCAATCGGGGGTAAGGGCAAGCAGTTGTTTGAGTTCTTCGGTGTTTATGCTAACGGCCATGGTCTTGGACGGATTCTGAAGGTTAAAACTATTTGTTGGGGCTTGTTTCGGCCACAAAAGCCGCGTTGTTCCAGAAATCGGTATCGGAAACGTTGGCTTGAAGCGGGCTTTGCGTCAGCGCTTTTTCAAAGTGGTCGATGGTGGCGGTGATTTTGTCCGGGATTTCCTGAAAACGGTCGTAGGGAAGCGGAATCTCCAAGGTCTTTCCCGCCAAGAGCCTTATGTAGAGGATGGCTTCGGTCTGTTCGGTTCTCAGATAGGTGTGATAAGGGCTGTCCTTGAAAATCTGCGGCAATATCAGATGGATGTTCGCCAAGGCGATTTTCTTTATCTTCTGGCGTTTGGCTTCTTCTTTGGCCGTGTCTTGAAATACCTGCAACAGTTTGTCCAAGGCTTCTTTATAGCGCGGATAATGCTGCCGGTAGGCTTTGAGCAAATCCACCACCGATGCCGGTTCCGCCCCGGTGAGCAACACCGGTTCACGGGCATCCTGTATGCTCATTTCCATTGATTGGATGCCGTCGTTCTGAACGATGGTGATGTCTCCCGTTTGGCAAAGGCTCAGGCGCAGCGTGGGGCATTGGCTTCCGAAGAAACTCCGGGTGCTTGTCTTTTCCACACGGCTGGGTTCCACGCCCGATTGCAGGAGGGTGTCGTAAAGCACATCGATGGTAAAGGCCGGCGCGCCGTAACGCAGGATATTCTTGAGCAACGCCACTTTCTGCGTCCAAAAATCGGCCTTGATTTCTTCTTCGTTTTTCATGCGGACGGGCGGAAAAAAGCGTGCGGAATGTCTTTAAAAATCCAATTCGTCGTTGTTGAATTGGAACGGCAACAGGCTTTCGATGCTGTCGAATACGGCTATCTTGCCCGAACTTCCGCGCAGAATCAACCGGATAGGATGGCTGAACTTGTGTTCGTATTCCAGAATGGACTGGCGGCAGGCACCGCAGGGCGCAATCGGATGGTTGATCGGCTTGGAGGTTACGGCGGTGATGGCAAGCGCCTCGATCTGCTGGTCGGGATAATTGGCGGCTGCCGAGAATACCGCCACTCTTTCGGCGCAGAGGCCGGAGGGATAGGCGGCGTTTTCCTGATTGCTGCCGCATACCACCACGCCGTTTTTGAGGCGTAAGGCCGCCCCCACCTTGAAACGCGAGTAGGGGGCATAGGCGGTCTGCGCCATCTGTGCGGCCTTGGCCAAGAGTTCCCGGTCGGCCTGGGGCAGATCCTGCTCGTCGTATTCGACGTAGTGTATTTTCAGTTCTTTTTCCATATGCTGGTGGATTATCGCCGGTTTTTGAAGAAATCGGAGAGCAGTTGCGCGCATTCTTCCTGCAGCACGCCGCCGCAGATTTCCGTTTTGGGATGGAAAAGGTTGATACCCGTCTGGCTGCATCCGCGTTTGGGGTCGGAAGCGCCATAGACCACACGGCTTATCTGCGACCAATAGAGCGCTCCGGCGCACATCACGCAGGGTTCCAGGGTAACGTAGAGCGTGCAGCCGGTAAGGTATTTGCCGCCGATGGCGTTGCAGGCGGCGGTAATGGCCTGCATTTCGGCATGGGCGGTTACATCGGTGAGCTTTTCGGTATAGTTGCAGGCTTTGGCCAGGATTTTGTCTTTCCAGACGATGATGGCGCCAACGGGCACTTCGCCTTCTTCAAAGGCTTTCTGCGCCTGTTTCAAGGCTTCGCGCATAAAGAGCGTATCTTGGAGTATCGTTTGTTTTTCTGCTTGTTGCCCTGCCATGGTCGGGAAATGGGATTGTAAAGTTATTAAAAATTTGGGTTTTGTTTTTTTCGGTATATTTGGCAAAACTTGTAAGATATGATGCGGGTTATTGATCCTCAGGCAACATCGCGGGCCTATGCTTTTGAGATGTGGATGAAGGCTCCGATGCCGATGGTTACGCTGTTCAGAACCTTGGATGTTTCACATCTGCGGCGGATCTGCCGAAAAAAGAAACTGAAATTCAATATGCTGATGTGTTACTGTATCGGAAAGGCGGCCAGCGGCATCCAGGAGTTTTATATGTTGCCGGTGGGCGATAAACTGATGCAATATGACCATATTGCCGTCAATACCATTGTGTTGAACAGAGAGGGGGAGGTAAGCTCTTGCGATATTCCGTTTTCTGAAGATTTGGATGCCTTTGGCCGGGATTACCTGCAATTGACCCAAGAGGTGGCGGCCCGTTGCGCCAACCACGATTTAACGGAAAGCATGGTGATCGGTACGTCCGCTCTTGCGCGATACGAGATAGACGGGGCGGTAGGCATGTACAGCGGCGTTTTCAATAATCCGTTTCTGATTTGGGGCAAATATCGCCGCCGCTT
>CAYVJX010000080.1:0-6673 GCA_964451895.1 uncultured Bacteroidaceae bacterium
AACAGTATATTATTCAAAATCAACCGATACCCCGGCGAATGCGGAAACAGATTCAAATCCGTAGGCGGATTGCCTACGAAATGCTGGTAGTCTTCGGGGTCGTGGCCGCCGAGAAAAGTCCAGGTGCCTTTGCCGTAGGTGCCGTGGATATAACGCGCCTCGCCCAAGGCCTCGTTCTGCCCCAGGACGGTGACGCTGGGTTTGAGAAAGTCGCGGCGGAAAGCCGTGGTCTGCCCCATGAAACCGTGTATCACCTTCTCGTGGTTCTGACAGAGCATGGTGGGAATCCAATCCCATTTGGCGGAAAATTCAAAGAGGCTGAAAAAATCGTTTTTGGCATTGAGCGAACGCGGACGGGTCAGGGTTACGTCTATATCCGAGATCTCGTAGAGATAAGGATCGGTAACGATATTGAAATTGCGGAAAGCGAAGGTTTTGGAATAGTCCAGTTTCCGTTGCGCGCCGGGTTCGATCGGGTCGCCGTCGAAAGGAACATCGCAGATATCCACCCCTTCCGCCGCCAAAGCCACATCATAACTGTCGGGAGCGGAGCACATGGCGAACAAAAAGCCGCCGCCCAGCACGAAATCGCGGATCTTGTGGGCCACCGCCAGTTTGAGCTGGGAAACCTTTTCGTAGCCGAACTCGCGGGCGGTGGCTTTTTGCACCTGCTCGTCCTCGATATACCAGGCCTGGTGGCGGTGCGAGGCCCAGAACTTGCCCAGCTGCCCGGTAAAGTCTTCGTGGTGCAGGTGCAGCCAGTCATAGACTGGCAGTTCGCCCCTCAATACATCGCGGTCATAGACCACGTCGTAGGGAATCTCGGCATAGGTGAGCACCAAGGTAACGGCATCATCCCAAGGCATCTTGCTTTTAGGCGAATACACGGCGATGCGCGGGGCTTTCTGCAAGGGAACCTCGTCCATGTTGACCGCCGCATCGGAAATCTCGGCACGGATAGCGTTGACCGCCGCATCGGACAATACCTGCGCATACACGTCTCGTATGGCGCACTCGCTTTCTATCTCCCGGCTGTAAGGCAAAAGGAAACTGCCGCCCCGGTAATTGAGCAGCCAACTGATCTGTCCGCCGTTCTCCAACACCCAATACGCCAGTCCATAGGCCTTGAGGTGGTTGGTCTGCGCCTCGTCCATGGGCAAAAGCAACTGCGTGGCACCAAGCCGCTGCCCCGGCAGGAGGCACGCCAAGCCCAGCAGGAACCTTAAACAAAAGCGCAGGCGTTTCATGGCACGGGGGCTTATACCTTGCTCTTGATGATGCGCGTGCGGCAGAAAGGCGCGTCGCTGTCTCGCGCAGGAGGAATATCGCCGCCATCTATCGAAGAGGGATAAGTAACCACCGAGCCCATGCCGACGGGATTGTCGAAATTGGCGTTGGGAGCCATCGGCGAATAATCGCCCATGCCGCCGAAATCGTCCGAAAGGCTTTCAAAACGGGCGTAATTCTTCACGAAACGCAGCTTCACCGTTCCCGTGGAACCACTGCGGTGCTTGGCGATATTGAGCTCGCAGGCGCCCTCCACATTGCTTTCATCGGCCTGGCCGTAGTAATCGGGGCGGTAGATGAACATCACCATATCGGCATCCTGTTCAATCGCGCCCGATTCGCGCAAGTCGGAAAGCTGGGGCTTCTTGTCTCCCCCGCGTGTCTCCACCGCACGGCTCAACTGCGAAAGCGCCATGATGGGAATCTTCAGTTCCTTGGCCAAGCTCTTCATCTGCCGCGAAATCTGGCTTATTTCCTGTTCGCGGTTTCCCTTGTAGGCATCCCCGCCCCGCATCAACTGCAGGTAGTCGATAAACACCATCTGGATATTGTGCTGCTGCTTGAGGCGGCGGCATTTGGCACGGAGCTCGAACATCGTGAGCGCGGGCGTGTCGTCGATATACAGGGGCGCTTCGGAGAGTTGCCCCACCCTTTCGTTCAAAGCCTGCCATTCATGCGGCTTGAGGTCGCCTTTCTTCAACTGGTCGCCACGGATGTTGGTTTCGGCCGAAATAAGACGGGTAACCAATTCCACCGACGACATTTCGAGCGAGAAGACCGCCACCGGCACTTTGAAATCCACCGCCATGTTGCGCGCCATCGAAAGGGCGAAAGCCGTCTTACCCATACCGGGACGGGCGGCGAGAATCAACAGCGTGCCTTTCTGCCAGCCGCTGGTAATCCTGTCCAAATCGGAGAAGCCCGAAGGCACACCGCTCAAACCGTCTTTTTTCTTGGATACCTCTTCCACCTCGTCAATCGCCTGACGGACCAGCATCTTGATATCGGTATAGTCGCTGCGGAAACTGTTTTCGCCGATTGTGAGCAGCTTGGACTCGGCATCATCGAGCAATTCCATCGGGTCGGTGGATTCCTCGAAGGCGTTCTTGGTGATGTCCGAGCCGATTTTAATCAATTCGCGCTGCACGTATTTCTGCTGCACGATCTTGGTATGTTCCTCGATATGCGCGGCAGAGGCCACCCGGTTGGTGAGCGAAGCCACATAGTACGCGCCTCCGGCAAGATCCAGTTCGCCCGTTTCCTTGAGTTTGTTGGCCACCGTCATGATGTCGATGGCCTGCGAAGCGGTGAACAAGGCGGAAATGGCACTGAAGATAACCTTATGTTCAGGCTTGTAGAAATATTCGGGACGTAAAACGTCTATCGCCTCGTTGACCGCGGAAGGGTCGAGCATGAGCGCTCCCAGAACCGCCTGTTCCACCTCGATGGCTTGGGGCGGCAACTTTCCCTGTTCCAATAAGACATTGTTGTTGCTCAGAGCGTTCCGTACCGCTCTCTTCCTTTGGTTGGCGATGTCGTTTATCATGCCGCAAAAGTACAACACCGCCCGGCATTCCAATAATCCGGTTACGAACATTCCGCCCTTCCAGACCGGTACTTCGGTACTTGTTCATTTGTTGAAAAAAAAATGAACCAAATAAGAGCCAAGGGTTTAAAACAAGAGAGGCTGTTAATAGCGCTGTTCTTAAAAAATCTTAAAACAGACGGTCGCGTTTCCCGTTCCTTTCCAGATCGTCCAGACGTTCCAACAGGCGGTTCTTCAAATCGCCCTCCGGCATCGCCGCCAGTTCTTCGGCTATCAGTTTCCTGCCGGCCTGCACCGTGGCGGGGCTGCCGTAGTCTTGGAGGTATTCGGCCAAGGTCATCAGGGCGTTGGGGGTGCAGAACTTGCCGATAAAGCCCGGAATGGCGTATTCCATAAAGTGTTCGCCCGTGCGCCCTACCCGATAGCAGGAGGTGCAGAAAGAGGGAATGAATTTCTGCTCCACGAGCCAGCGTATGGTGTCGTCGAGACTGCGGTTGTCGGCAATCTGAAACTGTTCCTTCTCCAATGCCTGCGCCTCGGAAGAGGATTCCTTTTCGTGATACGCGCCTATTTCCAGACGTGTTCCGGCATCGATCTGAGAAACGCCGAACTGCATCACTTCGTTGCGCAGGCTTTCTTTCTCGCGGGCGGTCATGATAAGCCCCGTATAAGGCACCGCCAGACGCAACACCGCCACCAGATGTTTGAAATCGTGGTCGGAAACCGGATATTTGAGCGCGAAATCCAAGCCGTTGGCCGGCTGTATGCGCGGAAAACTGATCGTGTGCGGCCCTACCCCGTAGCGGCCCTGCAGGTGCAAGGCGTGGGAAATCAAGCCCAGCACCTCGAATTTCCAATCGTACAGGCCGAACAAAGCCCCGATGCCCATGTCGTCGCAACCGGCCTCAAACGCCCTGTCCATGGCGTTCAGCCGCCACATATAATTGCCTTTGAGCGTATTGGCCGGGTGATATTCGGCATAGGTTTCCTTATGGTAAGTTTCCTGAAATACCTGAAAGGTGCCGATACCCGCCTCCTTGACGGCCTTGAATCCCGCCCTGTCCAAAGGTGCGGCGTTGATGTTGACCCGCCTTATCTCTCCGAATCTCTCTTTGGTCTCATACACGAGCCGCACCGTGTGGGCGATGTATTCGGGCGAATAGAGCGGCGACTCGCCATAAACGAGGATAAGCCGCTTATGGCCTTGGTTTTCCAGACCTTTTACTTCCTGAACCAACTCCTCATCACTCAGGGTACGCCTTACAGTGGACTTCAAGCTGCGGCGGAAACCACAATAGCGGCAGTCGTTTACACAGTGGTTGCCGATATAGAGCGGAGCGAACAGCACGATACGGTTGCCGTAGATGTCGCGTTTGAGCTTGCGCGCCGCCTCGAAGATGCTTTCTTGCAGCTGCGGATCTTTGACCACCAACAGCGCCGCCGTCTCGTCTAAGGTAAGCGGCTTTTTCTCCATGCTTTTGGCAAGCACTTCCGCCACCTTGCCGGCATCTTCTTTCTGCGAGAGAGCCCGGAATATCCGTGCATCCTCGATAAAATCGACCGCCCCCTGGGTCAGACTCATGTCCATGGCTACAAAATATTGAACAGTTGTTCCTTTATCTTTTCCAATTCGTCTTTCATGCGCACCACCGTTTTCTGCATCTCGGCATGGTTGGCCTTGGAACCCAAGGTATTTATCTCACGCCCCATTTCCTGCGCGATAAACGCCAGTTTGCGGCCGGCGGCTTCTTCCTGCAAGGTATCCCGGTAGTAGCGGCAATGCTTGGCAAGACGCACCTTTTCTTCGGTTACGTCTAATTTCTCGAGATAGTAAATCATTTCCTGCTCCAGACGGTTGGCATCCACCCCCTCTTTGCTCCATTCGGCCAAGTGCTGCCCGATGCGCGCGCGTATAGCCGGAACCCGTTCCTTTTCGAACACCTCGGTCTGTCTTGCCAGTTCCTCGATGTTCGAAACGCGCAGTTCCAGATCCTGCTTCAGCACCGCCCCTTCCTGGATACGGCTCCTGTCAAGGCGTTCCAAGCATTCATCCGCCAAAGACAACACCGTTTGCTTTTCGGATTCCGACACCGTTTGGGGCATCTCTTCCAGCACCACGCCCGGCAGATGCAGCAAATCCGCGCTGTTCGGGTTCTGAAAACCGAGGCTTGCCAGTTCTTTCCGGTAACTTTCTATCTGGGCGGCGTTCAGATGGTGCAGTTCCTTTCCTGCCGCCGATTCGCCCCGGGTAACGCTCAGCGTAAACTCCACCTTGCCCCGGGAAAGCACCGCCGCTACCTTGGCGCGCAGTTCGGGTTCCAGCTCCCGATATTCGGCAGGCAACCGCAAACTCAAATCCAAGGTCTTGGAATTGATGCTCCGCGCCTCCGCCTGAAAAATCCGTCCGTCTGTTTCCTTGCGGCTCTTTCCGTAGCCGGTCATCGACTTGATCATGATCTTACTCCTCAAATTCTATACGGAAATCATCTTCCGTCTTATACTTCTTTTTCTTTTTTGAAACCGTATCGGGCTTGGCGGGTTCAGGCTTGGGCATCAATCCTTCTTCCTCCATCTCGATAATGAACTCGCCGTTCTCCTGCCGTTTTTCCTCCGCCTTGCGCTCCAGTCTCTCTTCCCTCTTGCGGCGCATGTCCGAATACTCCTCGCGCAAGGCCTCGCGCAGTTCGCCCCTGTTTTCCTGCAGGCGTTCCCTGGCTCCCTGTCTGGCTTTGGCAAAGGCGTACCTGATATCCACGTCCGGCAGCGTTCCGGTGATATGCAAGGGCAGACGCACGCGCGAACCGCCTCCGGTAAGCACCCCGAATTCCTCTTGGTTCTTGAGCCTTTGAGCCCGGCGGCGGCTCAGCAAATCCGACAGCTCGATCACCACCATGTAATCCACCTCGTTGCTGAACGTGTGCGTGCCGCTGAACGAAAGGTTGCCCGAAGAAGAAAGCACCTGCATTTCGGGAATACGGATCGTGGCATGGTCTATCTCGATAACATTGTGCAGGTTGGCGAAACGGATATCCTGCAGGTCGTCTTCTCCCGTAAAACGGGAAATCTTGCGCAGGCTTTCGAGGTTCTGCAACACCCCGTCGCGGATGTCGAGGCGTGTCCATAACTGCACGCTCCGCGAGTCGAGGCTCTGTGTGGAGGCCAGATAGCGGGCGGCCATGCGGAAATCGGCCGAAAAGATACCGCCGATATTGCCGTAGGTAATCTGACTTTGCCCGAAATTGTTAAAAGACTTGAAGCAGGAACTGATATCCATATCCTGCACCTTGCCCTGCAGGTTCAGCTGCCAGCCGTCCATCTGGCGCACCATCGCCGCCGAACCCGAAAAATCGCCTTGCAGGGCGTCGAAACTCAGGTTCTCCACCGAAATATCCTCCCAGGAATAACGCAACAAGGCTTTCAGATGCGCCACATGCAGGTCTGGCACATACAGTTTGGAAACATCCACTTCCACATCGGCATAGAGGTCTTTGAGCAGGTTTCTGCCACCGGCCGAACCGCCGAGCGCCACCGTGTCTTTCCTCACAGCCGTGCCGTCGGCCTGCGTGAACCAAACCTTGAGCCTGTCCCAATCCAAATCGCGGCTCTGCAATCTGGCCGTGGCGTAGAGGTTCTGCCCTTTGAGCAGCAGGTAGGGCAAAAGGTTCTCCACAAAAAACCGCGCCTTGATCTCGGTTTGGTCTGCCTTGACGTTAAAGAGATTCGTTTTGGCCACTTTGGGTTCGAACACGATATGGATACTGTCGCTTTCCAAACGGCGTTCATCGGGAAAATCCAGATGCAGATCGCGGATTTGTAGATAGCCGTTGACACGGGCGTTCG
>CAYVJX010000081.1:0-6654 GCA_964451895.1 uncultured Bacteroidaceae bacterium
TTCTGCAGGTCTATCACCACTTCTCCCGATTGGTATTGCCCTGTGGCATGCAGGTATTCCATGCGTTTGAGCACGTAGTTGGTGTAGTCGTTGGCGTATTGGTCACGGCTTTGGTGCAGGAGGCTTTCGGCGTTGAGCAGTTCGGTCATCGTGGCCGTTCCCGCCTGGTAGGCATCGTGCTGCATCCGGTAATTGTCGGTGGCGGTTTCAATCGAAAGCCGGGAGATTTCCACTTGGTTGTAGTATTCCTCCAACTGGTTGTAGAGCTGTTGCATCTGCACGGCCAGGAGTTCCCCCGCGTTGTCCCGTGTGTTTTCGGCGGCCTGCAATGCAAGGTTGGCCTTTTTCATCTTCAGTCCGCCGCCCCACCATTTGGAGATAGGCACATGTACCGCCGCCGTTCCGAACCAGAATGAACGGTCCACGTTGTTCAAAAAGTTGTGGTAGGCGAATCCGCCGCCCACCATCACGTTGGGCAGGTTTTCGCCCAAGGCGAGGCGTTTGCGCAGGCGAGAGGCTTCCACGCTTTTTTCGAGCATACGGAAGTTGAGGTTGTTGTTCAGCGCTGCCTGATGGTCGGTGCGGTAAGCCTCGGGCGAAACCAACAGGTCCTCGTCAAGCGTAACGATATCGAAACTGTCCACCGCTATGCCGATATATTGCCCCAGCACCATCTTGGTAAGGTTGATGCCGTTCCGTACCTGGATAAGCCCGCTTTTGGCCTGGTTGGCCTTGAGCGTTACCTGCAATTGGTCGTTGCGGCTCTTTACACCGGCCGAAACGGCTTCCGCCACATCGCCGCTCAGATTACCCAGCAGGCTGTCCATGCTCATCACCGTCTTTTCCTTTTCACGCAGGTTGAGCAGCTGGCGGTAGTACTTCTCCACGGTCAGCAACACTTCGTCGTGGCTTTGCTGCAATTGGTAGGTCTTTACCTGTTCGCCCACCTTGTAGAGCTTCTGCGCGTTGATGATCTGCATGCCCATAAACACCGGCTGCACGGCGGTAACGGAAGCGCCCAGCCCTTTGTCGAGCACTTCCACCTGCTGATGGCCGAGATTGTTGAAGTTGTCGATGCCCTGCATGAGATCCCCCAGTTTTCCTTGGCTGGCGATTTGGGTGATGAGTTCCTGTACCGAAGGCGGCAGGCTTCCCAAAAATTCGGGCGAAAGCGTAGGAATGGTGGGCAGGTTCACGAAATCGCCCAGTTCTCCGCCCAAAACGCCTTTATCGGCGATAAAACCGATGCCGGTGGCTTGGACGGAAGGGAAAAATTTGGCGATATTGGCCTGGCGGTCGGCTTTGGCCATATCCGCTTCCAGCCGCGCGTTTTTCATCTTTACGTTGTTCGCCAAGGCAAGTTCCTGACATTCCTGCAACGACAGCTGGCGAGGTTGGGCGCAGAGGGGATGGGCGAACAAGACCGTTGCCAATCCGGATATGATGATGCTTCTTTTCATCTTAGTTCATGTTTAAAGCCGTGGAAACCGTTTGCGTGGAGGAGGCTTTGTCTATGCGGCGAAAAACCAGCCAATAGGAAACAGGCAGAACGGTAACCACCAAAACCATCGAGATAAGCGAACCGAAACAGATGACCGCACCCATCGGCGACCAAAGTCCGCTGCCTCCCAGAATCATGGGAACGACCCCCATCGAAGCCGCCGCCGAAGTGAGGAAAATGGGGCGCATACGCCGTTTGGCCGAATGTACGGCGGCCTGATAGACGCTCATGCCCTCATGGATCCGCAGCTGTTGCGCGTAATCGAGCATGATGATGCCGTTGCGCACCAGGATCCCCATCAGCGAAACGAAGCCCAGAATGGCGGTAAGGCTGAAATCCTTGTTCATGATCCACAGTCCGAAGAAGCCGCCGAAAACACAAAGGGCAATGGAGCAAAGCACCAGCAGCGCCATGTTGATCTGCTTGAAATGGAACAGCAGGATAAAGAAGATGATGGCAATGGCGATGCAAAGCCCGCTCAGGATGCGCGGGATATTGTTTTGGTCTATTTCTCGCTCACCTCCATACGAAACGGAAATTCCTTCGGGAATGTCGAACTGTTTGAGTTGTCTGTCGATCGCGTTGGTGAGGTTGTTGGTGTTGTAACCCCGTACCACGTCGGCTGAAACGGTAAGCGTGCGCACACCGTTCTTATGCACGATGTTGCCGTCTGTCCAGTCGGGGCTGACATTGGCCACCTGCCGCAAGGGAACGGGCTGGCCGCCTATCAGGGTGGGCAGGAAGCCGTTGTTTACATCGGTAAGGTTGGCCGGATGATCCCGGTCAGACTTGATGACCACCTTAATCGGATAGTCGCCGTCCCAAAGCGTGGTGATAGGCACGCCGTCGCCCATCTGGAGCGCGATGGTGGCCGAAAGCAAGGTCTTGTTGATGCCCAGGCGGTTGGCTTCATCCTTGTTGATGTCCACATTGATGCCCGGCAGCGAGCCGTCGGAAGAGAGGCGCACCAAGCAAAGCCCTTCGGTATGGCGCATGATCAGCGCGATGCTGTCGGCAAGTTTCTTCAGTTCCCCTATGTCGTTGCCGCTCAGTCGAACTTCGATCGGGTTGGCGGCTTCCGAATAGTCTATCTGCTTGAAACGGATCTGCGCCATCGGGAAATAATCGGTGTAGCGGTTGGCGTATTCGTCCAGCAGCTGTTCGGTGGCTTTGGGGTTCACGGTGTTGACGATAAACTGGGCAAAGTTGCTGCCTCCGATTTGGGGCGCGTAGGTGGTATGGAAACGGGGCGAGCCGCTCCCCACGAATTTAGTGATGGAAGCCACGCGCGGGTCGGCTTTGAGGATGCTTTCCATGCTGTCGGCGATATGCGCCGTGGTTTCGAGCGCGGTTCCGGCCGGCAGGTAGAATTCAACGGCGAACTGGTTGCGTTCCGCTGTGGGGAAAAGCCGTTGGGGCAGGCGCGTCATGATGAAAAAGCCCAGCGCGACCGACAGGAAGCCAACCCCCAGGGTAAGGCCGGGACGTTTGAAGCAACCGGCCAGCAGTTTTTCGTAATATTTCTGCACGATATCCAGAAACGACTTGCGCTGTTTTTTCTTTTCGGCCGCCGCCTGCTGAATCCCCTTGTGGATAAAGCGGTATTGCAGGTAGGGCACCAGCAGCACCGCCACCAGCAGCGATAGCCCCAAGGTAATGATGATGGCCCAGGGGAAAGACAGCATGAAGTCTTTGAACATTCCCTTGAACGTGAAAAGGAAAGGAATGAAGGTGATGCTGATGGCAAGGGTCGCGCTCAGGATGGAGATAAAGAACTCCCGGGCGCTGCCGGCCGATGCCTGCCAACGGGGAACGCCCTCGTCCAGACGTTCCATATAGCAGTCAACGATCACCACCGAGTTATCCACAATCATGCCCAAGGTAACGATCAGGGCCGCCAGAGTAACCGTGTTGAGCTCGATGCCGCAGAGGAAAAACACGCCCAGACTCATAAAGATGGTGATGGGAATCGTAACGGCAGAGACCATCGCCATGCGCAAGGGCATCAGCAGCACGACCACCAACACTACCGCCAGGATGGCGATGAGCAGTTCGAGCAGGAAGTTCACCACCGATTCCCGCACCACATGGCTTTGGTCGGTCACGCACGAAAACTTTACGTCGGGCGGCAGTTGGCTTTGGTAGCCGGCAATGATTTTCTTGGCGTCGCGCCCCATCTTGACGATGTCGTAGCCCTGCCGCAGTTCAATCGACATCAGCACGCATTTGGCGCCGTCCGTCTCGATATACGAGGAGGGGTGGGCGTATTCCCGTTCGATGCGTGCCACGTCTTTGAGCCGCACCACGTTGCCGAGCGGGTCGGCATAGACGATCTGTTCGGCGATATCCCTTTCGGAAGCGAAGGATTGGGAGATATGGATAGGGGCCACGAAAGCCGCGTTTTCCACCTTGCCGCTCAGCGTGGTGAATCCTTGCGAGAACAGGCGCGCCGAAAGGGTAGGCATCCCCATGCCGTAATGCGCCAGTTTGGCTTGGTCCAGATATACCGTCAGCTGTTCGGATTGCGAACCTACACGGCTTATCTTGCTGATGGCCTCTATATCGCGCAGTTTTTCTTCCAGGGCATCCAGATATTCGTCCAGTTCGCGGTAAGTCTTGTCGGTAGAAGACAAGGTGTAGAGCAACGAAGAGGTTTCGCCGAAGTCGTCCATCGCCAGCAAGGCCAGCACCCCTTGCGGCAGTTTGGCCTTGAACGTCTGCAAGCCGTGTTTGAACTTGGCCCAGAAGTCGTTCTTCTCCGCCGTTCCGATGGTTTCGTTCAAGTGCAGCATCACCACCGCCATGCCGTCGCGGCAGATGGTATAAGTGCCCTCTTTGTCCACCTCCTTATACGAGAAGATGAAATTCTCCAGCGGTTTGGCCAATTGCGCCTCTATCTGGGCGGATGTGGTGCCCGGATAGACGGCAACGACCACGCCTTGGCGTATCGTAAAGTCCGGAAATTCCTGTTTGGGCATGATCTTGAGCGAATACGCCCCGAAAACCATCATGAGCACCACCACTAAAATCACGATCTGGCGGTGGCTCATGGCCCATTCTATAACACCTCCTTTTTTCATGGCTTATTTTTCGATTACGTTGGAACCTTCGCTCACTTTCTGCGCCCCTTCCACAATCAGTTTTTCACCGCCGTCGAGGCCGTTGGTCACCAAGGTGCCGTTTTCGGTGAGCCCGCCCACGGTAATGACGCGCTTGGTGGCCATGCCGTTGCGGACCAGCCATACAAAAGCCTGGCCGGCGTAGTCTATCTGCACGCAGGAATTGGGAATCACGATGCCGGCAAGGTGATTGCTCTCATCCTTGATATCCACTTTGCATACCATGCCCGGCATCAGTTCGTGTTCCGGATTCTCGATGGATATCTTTACGTTGTAGGTACGCGAAATCGGGTTGGCGGTAACGCTCTTTTCGCTTATCTTGCCCGAAAACTTCTTGTTCTTCAAGGCCGGCACCACAATGGAGGCTTCCTGGCCGATACGGGTGTCGGCGATTTCGTTTTCCGGTACGGGAATCTTTACGTTGACCCGGTCGATGGTTACGATTTTCATCACCGGAGCTCCCGGCAGAACGGTAACGCCCGTTTCTATCGTCTTGTCGGCGATGATGCCGTCGAAAGGAGCCTTGAGCACGGCGTTTTCCAGATTTTTGCGGGCGATGCCTTCCATGGCGGAAGCCTGCTGCAGTTTGGTCTGCACTTCCGTCCACTGTATTTCGGTAAGGCTGCCTTTTTTGTGGAGCTGTTCGTAGCGCTTATAGGCATCTTTGGCCTGCTGGAGCGTGGAGAGGGCGGCCTCGTGCGCGTTCTTGAGCGAAACCGGATCCAGTTCCGCCAGTTTCTGGTCTTTCTTTACGCCCATGCCGTCGGAAACATATACCTGCCGGAGGCTGCCCGCCGCCTGAAAGCTCAGTGAAGCCGAGGATTCCTCCTCCACCGTGCCCGAATAATTCTGTTCATAGTGTGAACGCGAGTCCGAAACGGTCATCACCCGCACCGTCGTGCCCGACGGAAGCGGGGCAATCGTTCTCTTTTCCTGGCAGGACGTGGTCAAAAGGAGCATCGCCGCTCCCGCCGCCCCGAACAAAAGGCCTTTCTTTTTCATTTTATGCTACAATTACGATGTTTGCAAATAACGCTAAGTGTGGCGCAAAGTAAGAGAGAAGGAAGACTTGAAACAAGGTCTGTTTTTCGCTAAGAATGGTCTGTTTTTTCTAAAACAATTTGGAGGAACGCCAAGGGTGGCCTATATTTGCATTGTATGGAAGAAAGGAAAATATATGGAGGGAAATACAGAAGAGAACACGGCTTTTTTTGAACGGGAAAACGTTAATCTGGGATATATCGGCGAGGAGGCGGTGATATTGAAAAACCTGCGCCAAATTGTTCCGTTTCAAGAAGATTCCCTTTCGGTGGACATGGCGTTGCTGGCACTCTGCACCAAGGGCAGCGTGGTGTTCGAGATAGACGATTACCGTTACCATGCGGATAAGGGAGCGTTGGTGTTGATTCGCCCCGGGCAGGAAGTGAGGGTTAAGGAAGCCCTGCCGCAAAGCGACGGCATCGGTATCGGGTTTATGCCGAAATTCGTACAGGACGCTTTGATTGCCTACAGTGATTTGTGGCCACTCTTGTTGGAATTGGAGAAAAAATCCTTGGTATGTCTGAATGTGAGAGAGATCCATTCCTTGACACGGCTTCACCGGCTTCTGTTCGATTCGAGCCGTCTGCCCGACCATCCGTTTAAAATGGAGATGTTGCGATCTCTCCTGCATGCCATGCTTTACCAAGTGGCGATGATGACTTCGGCGCATGTGGAGGAAAAGCCTGTTTCCGATTTGGGCAACTTTGAACTCTATTACCGTTTCACGCAGTTGGTGTCGCGCTTTTACCGAAGTTCGCGCAGCGTGGCTTTCTATGCCGATAAACTCTATATAAGCCCCAAATATTTAGGCGTGGTCGTGAAATCGGTTTCCGGAAAGACGGCCAACCGCTGGATAGACGAGTACGTAACCAAAGAGGCCGGAAAAGTGCTGCGGGTCAGTTCCAAATCCATACAGGAAGTGGCGGATTACCTGAACTTCGCCGATGCCTCGTTCTTTACCAAATATTTCAAGAAAAACACCGGTGTCACGCC
>CAYVJX010000082.1:0-6521 GCA_964451895.1 uncultured Bacteroidaceae bacterium
TATACATGCCCGGGCGGAGCCGGATGTGTTCGTTCCACTTCAGGGTGCGGATGGTTGCCTCGTCGTAGTCGGCAACGGCAAAATTCAAGGCATCTTGGGGTTTTTCTTCGGTCATGGCGCGGTATGTGGTAAAAACAGACCGGCAAAAATACACAATTTAGGCAAGTGCTGAGAATGGCGGTCGGGTTGGGTCGAAAGCGATAATTTAGTAACTTCGCGCGGTATTAACTCTTTATTCCACGCAAAATAGACATGAAAAAGTTTTTTGCCCCGTTTTTAAGCGTTTTGGCTTTCGGTTTGTTTTTTGTCGGAAACGCGAGTGCGCAGACCTCCATCACCGCCTTTCCCTACACGGCGGATTTCGGCACGGCCGGATCGCCCGGTGCGGACAATGCCCGTTGGAAATTCAAGTCTTTCGAGAACTCTACTTTGCAAAATACCTCCACACAATGGGGTTTTTCCGAGGTGGCTGACAACAAGCTGGCGGTTTGTTTTAGCCAAAATAATTCCGCAGAAGAAGTGATGCCGACCGCATTTACTCCTGTTTTCCGTTTGGAAAAGGCAGATAATACAAGTTATGTTGTCAAGGTAACTTATTCCGTTCCAGTTGTGCCCACCAATAGGTATCTGATTGTCCGTTTGCATACCGCCGATGCGGAGGGTGAGCCTTATTATGTTTACGGAAATGGCAATATTCAATACCAGACAGAAGACGTCATAAAGGATTCCGATGGCAAGGTACGTAGCGTGCTGCTCCAAAATCATGGAGGTGTTCCGCGGCAAGGAGGTTCGGAATACACATATTATATCTCTTCCGACTTGATTCCTGAAAGCGGCGATTATTGTGTTTCGTTCCTTATAGACCGACCTGCTTCGAAAAACATTAAAGCCGGAGAAAAATTATATATCAATGCCTTAGAGGTGGAAAAAGTCGTGGGGTCGGATTTGGCGGCAGGTCAGATTATAAGTCCTTATACAGATACGAAAGCGAATGCGCAAGCTTTTTCGGCTTTTGTGATGAACCGTGGGGGCGGCATGGTCGAAACCTTGACGGCCTGTTATCAGGTAGATGGTTCAGCACCGGTTAAGGAGACTTTCGACATCAATATCGCTTCAGAAAAAATCTGCCGGATTGTTTTTCAGAGCAAGCCTGATTTACAGGATGGAGACCATACCCTTAAGTTTTGGATTGATAACGAAGATGATTTGGATCGCAGCAACGATACGGTGTCCTGCTTAGTAAGAGCCGGGGCTTCCGCTATCGCCACCATACCTGTCAATTATCGGTTTACCGAAGAAAAGCCTTATGGCTGGACGGTTCACAGTGATTCTTTCTATACCGAACCGGCATGGCGTTTTGAAAAAGAGGGTGAAAAAAACTTTCCGTATGTTTCAACAAAGAAGCTGAACGGCAATAGGAACAACGACTACTTGTTTTCTCCGCTTTTCAATTTTGAAAAAGGCAAAATGTACCGTGTGGAGTTTACCTATAAGGCCGTTTTGGCAAGCGGAGATATAATGGGCGACAAGTCGTTGGCTCTCTACATGTGTAAGGATGCGAGCCGGGATTCGCTTGCTTCCCAAGAGTTGATTTGGAAACAAGACCGTTTTGAAGACAGGGGAAATCGCCGTATGGTGGTATATTATCGTGCCAAGGAAAACGCTGCCCGTGTCGTGGCTTTTCATACTTATGGGCCTGCCACCGACGGAGGTCTGCAATTGCAAGGGGTATCGGTTTCCGAGGCGGACGAAAACACCTTGGATTACTTTTTCGATTTTGACGGAAGTTCCACCGATGAACCGGAATATCTGGTAGAACAGAATCTTGATTTTGTGGATTATGACGGCAATGTCTCTAATGCCGGAACACCGGGCAATTGGGCGTTATATGGTGATAATTCGGGATACAACAGCCAATATTCGGCACGTTCGATAGGTTTGTGCGGAACACCCTCGGCCGGCACCACTAAAAAAACCGATGATTGGATGGTTTTCAAACCTTTCTATTTAGAGGAGGGCAAGAACTATTATCTGAATTTCCGTACCAAAATGAGTTCGACTTACAACGGTTCAATTGAATACTATGTGCAGAATGACGGTCCCCGTTACGATTTGGCTTACGATGTCCAAAATGGAGTGAAAGGCCGTAAGAACGTGTTGGGCAGCAATTATGATACAGTACGCCGTGTATTTACGGTAAGCGAGAGCGGTTATTATCTGCTGTCGATACGTAATGTTACCAATGTTCCCCAACAAACCGATGCAGAAAGTAAGGACAACTATACCGTTTATGTAGATAATGTTTTTCTGGGAGAAAGAGAGCGTAAGTCGGTGCAGGCGATGTATGCCACCGTGCCTTATGAAGCTCGGCTGGGGCAAACGGTGAGCTTGCGCATGACGGTACGCAACTTTTCGTTGGCAACGGTTGGTGCTGACAAAGTAAAATATTGTTATCAAATAGATAATGAAGAAGTTTGTATAGAACAACCTACTTCGGATGTTGCTTGTCAGGTAAACTATAACTATTCGTTCGATAAACGGGCGGCTTTCAATAAGGAAGACGAACAGACGGTAAAATTCTGGGTGGAAATGGAAGGTTCGGACGAAAAAATTGACACCGTGAAAGTAACCGTTACCAAAATCAAGGCGAAAGATTTGCCTTTTGTGGAAAGGTTCGCCGAAAAATCGATGGATGATTGGCAGTCGTATCCTTCTTCGCGCAAACAGTGGCAGATGCAGTTCGGTACGGAAACGGCGCATTCAGGAGAATGGGCGGCTAAATGCCAGGTGGGTTCATCCTCTGTTTCCGACTTTCTGGTGAGTCCGTTGCTGCGGGTTGAGCAAGGCAAGACCTATCGGGTGTCGTTTTTCTCCAAACGCGGCGGAAACAACGTGGGTGCCAAAGACAGCCTGTGTCTCTTCTATGCCTACAACCGTTACGACAACACGGGATTTACCCGTCAGCTGGCTGTTTTTCCTCGGCCGGATTCTCCCGAATACGGTTTTAATCAAGCCTATGTGCGTTTTCCCGACTCGGGTATGGTTTTCTTAGGGTTGGAAGCCCGTCTGGAAGGCAATACCGATCCTCTGTACATCGATGATTTCGTATTGGTGGACAGTCTGAATACGACCATTTCCGACTATGTGGTTTCAAACCTTTTGGTTTCGGGCAATATGTCGGAATGCGACACCATGGCGATGGGCAAGGTTTCGTTCAAGATTACCGCCGGCGGTTTTTCGATGCCCGAAACCGTCAAGGCGTATATCAGCTACGACAATGCGCCGGCTCAGGATATTTCTTTCCAAAAAGAAATGATGGACGGTGAGGAAACGGAACTTTCTCTCATTATGCCGATGTTTTCGGGGGGTGAACACCGAGTGAAGGCTTGGATCGGGCTTCCTGAGGAAGTGAACCGCACCGACGATACCGTTTCGGCTACCTTCCATGTACACACACCGCAGCCCATGCCGTTTCAGGACGGCGATATCCGCGTGGTGGGCTCGCCCCGCATGTCTTCCTGTTTTGAGCTGGATTCCACCGGAACGTATATACTCCGTTATCGTTACGATGCCACCGAAGCCGAAGGTGCCTCGATGCGGCTGAATCTCTTGACCTATGGCAGCAATCGTATCGTGAATGCCCGTCAGGTGGATGCCCAGTCGGAGGTTTCCGGTATCCAGACGATTGAAAAGGAATTTGTAATCAGAGATATATGCGTGTTTGCCTTCGGTGTTGAATGCAGTGATTTGCCTGTGGGCGGTGTTTTCCGCATCGACAGCATCTGGTTCGAAGCCAAGCCCACTTTCGTTTCCGACACCAGTGTTAACGATACCACCACGGCCATCGGCACTTTTGCCGCCGATGAGTTTCGTCTGCAACCCAACCCGGCCTCCGAGCAGGTGGAAATCCTGGTTCCCGCGCAGGCGCAGACCTTGGATATTTTCGATATGCAAGGCCGTGTGTGCCGCCATTTCGCCCTGAGGAGACAGCAGGCTGTGCGCGTTTCGCTGCAAGGCTTGAATCCGGGCGTGTATATGGTGCGTGTGGCGGGCGACCGCAAGGTGGCCACACTCAAACTGATTAAACGATAGCATGAAGAAAATAGCCTTTTACGGCAAGGCGGCCAAATTAGTGGAGCTGAGCATGTTCGAAGAACTGCTCTCCGTCCTCGACCAGACTTGGGAGGAACCGGCCCGGTTTTTCTTTGCCCAGGATCTGTCGGAGAGGATGCGCAAGGACTTTCCTTCGTTGGCTACACGTTATTTAGACGAACCCGACCGCATCTATACTGATGAGTTGCCCGACGGTACCGATTTGCTGGTATGCTTGGGCGGCGACGGCACCATGCTCGACACCTTGCACCTGGTAAAAGACACCAGCGTTCCCGTATTAGGCATCAATTTCGGTCGTCTGGGCTTCTTGAACGCCTTGAACGCCAGTGGTATCAAGACTTATCTGCAACCCGGCTTCTTTGACCGTTTCCGCCGCGAGAACCGCCTGATCCTGGAAGCGGACGAGTTCGATTTTTACGGGGAGCAGGAAAACGAGAATCCCTTTGCCTTTCCCTACGCACTCAATGAAGTGACGGTCTATAAGAACGACTCTTCGCCCCTGGTGTTGGTCGATGTGTATGTGGACGGTGCTTTCATGAACACCTACTACGGCGACGGGGTGCTGTTCTCCACGCCCACCGGTTCCACCGCCTATTCGTTGAGCTGCGGCGGGCCTATCCTGATTCCTTCGGCCGACAATATGCTCATCACCCCTATCGCCTCCCATACCCTTACCGTGCGCCCCATCATCTTGGAGGGCTATCAGGAAATCATGGTCAAGACCAGAGGCAGCAAGGGATGTCGGGTGATGCTCGATTCGGTGATGGTGGAATTCGAAGGACCCTTCAGCTTCAAGATCCGCAAGGCGGGCTTCAAGTTCATCACCATTTATCCGCCTGAAAGGAATTTCTTCGACACTATCCGTGAAAAGCTCATGTGGGGGGTCGATATACGGCACAAGTAGGTCTTTTCGTGCTTTTTTCGGCGATTTTCATTATATTTGCCCGTTTTAGCCAAAATGAAATCATGGGTCGATTAAAAGTAGGACTTGCGCTTTTGTTGTTGGGCGCTTTGCTGTCGGGCACGGCTCGCGTGCAGGCACAGCGTTCCGAGATAGGTATCGGTGTTGGAGGGGCTTTCTATCTGGGCGATATCAATCCTAAAAAGGTTTTTCACGACACCCGTTTTTCCGCCGGTGTCTTTTACCGTTATAACATCGATACGCGGCTGGCCTTGCGTTTTGCCGGCACTTACGGGCGTATCACGGCCTCCGACCAGAGTTTCAACAATCCCCGGAATTTCAATTTCCGCAACGATTTGGTGGATATAGCCGCCCTTTTGGAAGTCAATTTCGTGAACTTCTTTACCGGAAGCCGTCAGCACCGTTTTACGCCTTATCTGGCCTTGGGTGCGGCCATCTGCTTTTCGAATCCTTATGGGCGATACTATGACCCGGTTTCGCAAGACGCCCGCTGGGTGGCCTTGCGCCCGTTGCATACGGAAGGGCAGGGTCTGCCGGGCTACAAGAAGGAATATTCATTGGCGCAGTTCGCCCTGCCTTTCGGCATCGGCTTCAAGGTAAGCATCGCCAAAGGGGTTTCCTTAGGCTTGGAATGGATGATGCGCCTTACTTTTACCGACTATCTGGACGATGTGGGCGGAGATTACGCCAATGTGGGTGACATACGTTCCAACTATGGCGATATCGCCGCGCATTTCGCTGACCCTTCGGGGCTGGAACACGCGATAGGTTCACAGCGGGGCGACAAGAATTTCTTCGACTGGTATTCGTTTGCGATGGTTACCGTCTGTGTACGTCTCAATGGCCGTGAATCGCTCTGCCCCGCCTATGGGCAGCGGCAACTTAAAAAAAGGCATTAATTCCATGGATTTCCTGCAAGCCATACAGCCCGAAAGGGTTCCTGCCCATGTAGCCATTATCATGGACGGCAACGGGCGTTGGGCGCAAAGTCGGGGTTTGGAACGCGCCCAAGGCCATATCGAAGGGGTCAAGGCGGTGCGCCGCATCACCGAGGCGGCTTGCAGAATCGGCATCCGGTATCTGACGCTCTACGCTTTCTCCACCGAGAATTGGAATCGTCCCCAGGCGGAAGTGAACGCCTTGATGGGGCTTCTGGTTTCTTGCCTGCATAACGAAATGCCTTTGTTCATGAAGAACGGCATACGGTTGCGGATTATCGGAGACAAGGAATCATTTTCGCCCGAAGTGCGGCAGGCTATGGATGATGCTTTGCATCAGACGGAAAACAATACGCGCATGGATCTGGTGCTTGCGCTCGGTTACAGCGCCCGTTGGGAATTGACCGAGGCGTTCCGCCAAATGGCAAGGCAGGTAAAAGAAGGCACTTTGCAGGCCGAAGCGGTCAATGCGGACAAAATCGGGGAGTTTCTGGCCACTTCTTTCATGCCCGATCCCGATTTGCTGATACGTACCGGTGGCGAGAGCC
>CAYVJX010000083.1:0-6506 GCA_964451895.1 uncultured Bacteroidaceae bacterium
AGGTGATGGGATTATTGGCTCAAGACGCTTTGGCCGACTTTCTCAAAGACCAAGGCGGTGCCTATTCCGCCCTCGACAAATACGAGCAAAAAGCCCTCACCCGCGAACTCAACAAATTGGCCGGCAATGTGGTGAAAGAGGTCACGATGCAGGGATAGGGTGTGTTTCATTTTGTATTATGCTTCAAAAACATTATGTTCCTGGAACATAATGTTACCCCTTTCCGCGAAGTTTTGAAAATAGCATCCTTCCCGTCTTTTTGATACCTTTGCAACCATGAGGCATCTTATCACAATCTTCTTCGTAATCGCCGCGGTCGGCATGGGTTGGGCGGCGGAGAATGGTCTGCGATTGGGCGCGGAGCGGTCCGAACTTTATCTGCCCCTTTTGCGCGGCAAGAACATCGCCGTGGTCAGCAACCAAACGGGTGTGGTTCCGGTTCGGCATCACGCAAAGGTAAGACAAGACAGCACGGTGTATGTGCATATTGTGGATGTGCTGCTTGATTCGGGTGTCCGCATCCAAAAGATATTTTCTCCCGAACATGGATTCAGGGGGCAGGCGGAAGCCGGCGCGGCGGTGAAAGACGGTCTGGATGCCAAGACCGGACTGCCCGTGGTATCGCTCTACGGCAAGCATAAAAAGCCCTCCGAAAGCGATTTGCAGGGAATCGGCCTGGTGCTTTTTGACCTGCAGGACGTGGGTGTTCGCTTCTACACCTATATTTCCACCCTGCATTATGTGATGGAGGCCTGCGCCGAGGCCGGGATTCCCGTGGTGGTGCTGGACCGCCCCAATCCCCATGCCGCCTATACCGACGGACCGGTGCTGGATACCTCCTGTTGCCGTTCTTTTGTAGGGATGCACCCCGTGCCGGTGGTTTACGGCATGACCATCGGCGAATACGCGCGGATGATAAACGGCCAACATTGGCTTGCAAGGGGCATCGAATGCGATTTGCAGGTGATTCCTTTGGAGGGCTACACGCGGCATACCGTCTATGCTTTTCCTGTGTCGCCTTCGCCCAACCTGCGCAGCATGAAAGCCGTGTATGCCTATCCCTCGCTTTGCTTTTTCGAAGGTACGCCCGTGAGCGTGGGGCGCGGCACGTACCGGCCCTTCGAGTGTGCCGGTTTTCCCGGTTCTGTGGTGGGAGACTATCGGTTCATGCCCCGTTCCCTGCCCGGATTGAGCCTCACGCCACCTTTCAAGGATGAAGAATGCACGGGCTTTTTCGTGCCGGATGCCTATGCCGACAGCCTGCCTTGTCGTTTGGAATTGTCTTATCTGCTGGAGCTCTATCGTGCCTATCCGCAAAAGGAAAGATTCTTCAACGCTTTCTTTTCCAAACTGGCGGGAACCCGGGAACTGGAGCGGCAGATCGTGGCGGGAGAAAGCCAGGAAGAGATACGCCGCAGCTGGCAGCCGGACTTGAAGAAATTCGACGGCATCCGTCAGAAATACCTTTTGTATCCATGATCGTTTTTATTTTGGCCGCCGGCTTGGGAACCCGGCTCAGACCGCTTACCGACAACCGCCCCAAAGCCTTGGTGGAATACGGGGGCAAGCCTTTGCTGGAACATCTGTTGGAACGCCTGCAAGGTTGGGGATGCCGCGATTTTGTGCTCAACCTGCATCATTTTCCCGATATGTTGCGGCGGTTCGCCACGGAGTATGCGCATCGGAAAGGGCTGAACATCGCTTTTTCAGATGAAACGGGGTTGTTGCTTGATACGGGTGGCGCATTGACTCACGCTTTGCCGCTTTTCGGACAGGAAAAAACCGTATTGGTGCACAATGTGGATATCATGACCGATTTGGATATCCGTCTTTTAGAAAAACGGATGCTTGAAACCGATGCCGATGCGGTGCTTTCGGTTCGCCGTCGCCAAAGCTCGCGCTATCTGTATGCCGACCGGGAAGGCAGACTGCGGGCTTGGAAAAATGGCAAGAGCGGGCAGACCAAGGGCGATGCCTTGCAGGAGGAGTTCTCCCCCCTTGCGTTCAGCGGCATCCATCTGCTCAAAACGGAACTGGTGTCGGAGTGGGCGCAAAAATATGGTACGGAAACCCCTTTTTCCGTGATTGACGCCTATATGGACGCCATCCATGCCAAAAATATCATATTGGCCGAACAGACAGACGGCTATTGGAAAGACATGGGCAAGATAAGCGATTTCTATGAACCGATGCCGGTTTAGAACTGCCGGATCTGCTGTTTGCCGACCTTCCGTTGCCAGACGATATACAGCAACGAAAACAGCAAAAGCCCCGCCGTATAGGCTATCTCGGCGCCGAAAGCCACCTCTACCGAGCATTGCCCGATATAGATAATGAGCCAGCCGTAGAGAAAATACACCACCATGTTGATCAGTTCGATGAAGAATCCGGCTTTGGTGTTTCCTCGTCCTAAAATCGTATTGAAGATAATCTGCGCAAAAATCATGATGTAGGTGGCGGCTATGGCTATCGCGCAGGGGCGCAGGCTCTCGATGGCCAGTTGGTCGTCTTGGGTAAAGATGCCGAGCACGTTGTTATGGAATGGCACGAACAGCAGCACGATGAGGCTTACGAAAGCCAGCGCGCACAAACAGGCTTTCTTCACCACGAGCGGAATCTCTCCTGCGCGGTTCTGTCCGCAGAGGTAGGAGGTGAGCGTGGCGGTGGTGGAGCAGAATCCCCAGATAGGCAGCAGGAACAGCGTGTACATGCTGCGCGTGATGTTGGAAATGGCTAAGGCGCGTTGCCCGAGGCTTTCGATAAAAAGGAAAAACAGAAAATAGTTGGCGAAAGACAGGAAATACTGAATCATAACGGGATAGGATACCCCGATAAGGCTTCCTACCATTTTTAAGCTGAAAGGGAAACGCCCGAAAGGCCGGTAAGTCTGCCGGTATCGCGAAAAGGCGGTCAACAGGAAATAGCATAGTATGCCCACGGCTTCGGCGATAACGGAAGCCAGTGCCGCTCCGCCCATGCCCATCTGCGGCAGCCCCAGTTTGCCGAACACCAACCCGTAATCCAGCACCACATTGACCGTTCCCATGATGAGGGTGGCTATCGAAATGGTTTTGGTGCGGGCGATACCCACATAAAAGGCATTGAAGGCGGCGATGCCGAAAGCGAAAGGAACTCCGTAGATGCGGATTTGCAGGTATTCGTTTACCGCCTGCAGGATGGCAGGCGATTTGACCATGTGGGGAAGCAGGCTTTCGCCCCACAGCCGGAACGCGCTCCAGCAGAGTACCGAACAGAACAGGGTGAACCAAAGGGTGTGCTGGAAGATGCGGCCTACTTCGGTGTTCTGTCCTTGTCCGACCCGTCTTGCCATCACGATCTGCGCGCCCACGCCGAATCCGAACACCACCATCACCAGCACTTGGTAGAATACCGCCGCCAAGGCCGCCGCGCCCAGTTCCACTTCCCCGAGGTTGCCTAAGAAAACGGTATCGGCGATGGCGATGACATTCTGCGCCAACGTGCTCAGTATAATGGGAAAAGCGATGCCGAGAATACGCCTGTAGGTAATGGCGTCACTTTTGACAGGGGAAGTGCTCATGAATACAAAAATAGCACTTTTGAGCCAACCCGCGAAAGCGATTTAGTGCCGTTTCCAAAAACTGCGGGTAAAGAGCACGAACACGCACATGATTTCCAGACGGCCTATGAACATCAAGGCGGAGCAGACCCATTTGGCTCCCGTGCTCATGATGCTCCAGGAATAGGCCGGGCCGTAGGAACCGATGCCGGGGCCGGTGTTGCTCAAAGCCGAAAGGCTGCAGGAAGCCGCTTCGGAGAACTCGATGCCGAAACACATCAGCAGCATCCATCCGATAAAGAACGTCAGCAGGTAGAGGAAAGTAAAGGTAATGAGCACCATCTTGGCGGGTGTGGCCACTACCTGCCCGTTGATGCGCAAGGGAATCACCGCGTTGGGGTGGAGCATCTTTTTGGTTTCGTTTTTGGCGATATTCCAGAGCATGGCCACGCGCACCACCTTGAAACCACCCGCGGAAGAACCCGCGCAACCGCCTATCACCATCAAGAGCAGCAACAGAGGCTGCAATTTGGGAGCCCAGAGCATGTAGTCGTGCGAGCAGTAGCCGGTACTGGTGGAGAGAGAAATGGTCTGGAATGCCGAAAAGCGCAGGGAGGGTTCCCAATCAAGCCCGTTGTCGAAATGCAGCGACAGGGCGCAGACGGCTGTGGAAGCGATGAACAGCAGTGTGTACCACTTGAATTCGGTGTCTTTGAAAAGCCGTTTGAACTTGCCGCGCAGGGCAAAGAAATAAAGCAGGTTGTAGTTTACTCCGGCAAAGAACATAAAGGCTATCAGCACATATTCGATACGGGCGGAGTTGAAGAACTGCACGCTGTTCTGATGTGTGGAGAAACCGCCGGTGCCGATGCAGGTAAAGGAGTGGTTCACGGCGTCGAACACATTCATGCCGCAAAAATACAGAGCCACCGCGCAACCTACGGTAAGCGCCAGATACACGGTAAAGATCCATTGGGCGGTGTTGGTGATGCGCGGCTGGAGTTTTCCGGGCAGGGGACCCATGCTTTGGGCGGCGAACAGGCTCACGTCTCCCATGCCGATACCGGGAATAAGGGCGATGGTGAACAGGATGATTCCCAAACCGCCGACCCATTGGGTAAGGCTTCTCCAGAACAGGAGCGCGTGCGGGCAGGAGTCGATATTGTCCATGATGCTGGTTCCCGTGGAGGTAAAGCCCGAAATGCTTTCGAACAGAGCGTCCGTTACGCCGCTGGTGTAGTGGCTGAACAGATAGGGGAACATGCCGATAATCGAAAACAGAATCCAGCTTACGGACACCACGATATAACCGTCTTTGCGGCTCATGGTCTTTTCCGCGCCTTTGCTGACGAGCATAAAGAGGAGTCCCGTTCCCATGGCGATGCCGAAAGAGGCGAGAAAGGCCATGGCGTCGTCTTCGGCATAGCAGAAGGCCATGACCGTGCAACACAGGATAAAAAACGCCTCCACGAATGCAAGGCTTCCCAAAACCCGTAGGATAAGTTTGAAGTTCACGGCTTATTTGAAATATTTTTCCAATCGTTTCACTTCCGTATCGATGCAGAACACCACCGCGCTGTCGTCGTTTTCGAGCCGGGTCGTTCCGTTGGCCAGAATGCCTTCTCCGTTGCGCACCAGACCGCCGATAGTGGCTCCGGCGGGCAGGTCCAGTTCCCGTATTTCCTTTCCGACGGCGCGCGATTTCTCGCCCACGATGAATTCCACCACATCGGCGGAAGATACGGTGAGGCATTTGAGGTTGGAAACATCGGCATCCAGCATCATCTGGTAGATATGACCGGCGGCGATGGTTTTTTTGTTGATGACCGTTCCTATGTCGAGGCTTTCGGCCATATCCACGTAATCCAGGTTCTCCACCATCGCCACCGTCTTACGTACGCCCATGCGTTTAGCGGCGAGGCAGGCGAGGATATTGGTTTCGGCGCTTCCGGTCAGGGCCACGAAAGCTTGTGTGTTCTTGATGTCCTCATCTACCAAAAGGCGCATGTCGCGGCCGTCGCCGTGAATCACCATCACCCGGTCGTGAACCATGGCGGTGAGTTGCTTGGCGCGTTCCTCGTCTTGTTCTATAATCTTGATGTTCATGTAGTCGGGAATCAGCATGGTGGCCTGCACCGCCGCTTTCCCGCCTCCGATAATCGTAATGTTCTTTACTTCCTCATAGTTGTCCTTGCCGCAGAGCGTCCTGATAACGGGCAGGTTCTTTTTGGTGGTCATGAAATACACCAGATCGCCTTCGGTAAGCATGTCGTTGCCGCGCGGAATAATCGTGCGGTTCTTGCGTTTGATCGCCACCACGTGGAAAGGCAGGTCTTCTTCGCCGAAATCCTTGAGCTTGCGGTTCAGTATCTGGGCGTCGGAGCGAACCTTCACTCCGATGAGTTCCAACGCGCCGTCGTGGAATTCCCAAGACTGGCGCACCCAGCTCATCTTCATCGAATCGGCTATTTCCTGCGCCGCGAGGCGTTCGGGATAAATCAGCGAGTCGATGCCCATTTCCTGAAAATAACGCTGGTATTTGGGGTCAAGGTATTCGGAGTTGTTGATGCGTGCCACGGTTTTCTTGGCTCCCAGACTATGCGAAAGCATACAGATGGCCAAATTGCGGCTTTCATCTGAGGTAACGGCGATAACAAGGTCGGCCGCCCCTACGCCGGCTTCTTTGAGCCCGTGGATGGAGGTGGCGGAGATATTGATGGTAAGCAGGTCGAAACGGCTGCCCGGTTCTTCCAGCTTGGCGGCATCCTGGTCAATCAGGATGATGTCGTGTTTTTCTTTTGATAACAGGTTCGCCAAATGCGTTCCCACCGCACCGGCTCCTGCAATGACAATTTTCATCGTTACAAACTTTCACCCGAACGGAAACCCGTTTGGAAAAACCTGCGAATTTAAGAATTTCCGTAAATTCGCCTGCTCAAAAAAACAGCGGGCGTTGGAAAAAGAGGAT
>CAYVJX010000084.1:0-1734 GCA_964451895.1 uncultured Bacteroidaceae bacterium
CCAGGCCGCAGACCATCAGCAGGGACAGCAAAGAAAAAAGTAATTTTTTCATTGTTTTGATTTTAAATTTGTTAACACTATAATGTTTTGTATTATTTCTACTCAAGCGAAATAAAAGTTCACCTCGCTTTGTTTTGAGCGCGCGAAATTGTATGATTTCGCGAAACCTGCCAAATAAAAATGCACCTATATATACCTACAAACTTTTATCAAACATCCAGAATCGCCTCTACATCGCCTTAGCATTGAAATTTATTTTACACACAATTAAATATTTGTAAGTTTACATCCATACATTCAGCCGAAGCCACCGTAAGGAATGCGCCGACAAAGAACCGAAAAAAACGTTTGATGCTTGGTTTTATGAAAGATATAGCGTAACTTTGTACCATGGCGTTACCTATCAACATAGAAGATCTGCTAAGCAAGAACAAGGTAGAATCCGGCCGCATCGAATTCAAAAGCGGCTGGAATCCAGATCGCGTATATCGTAGTATCGGGGCTTTCGCCAATGATTTCGACAATATCGGAGGCGGTTACATTCTTATCGGGGTTGAAGAAGAACAAGGTATCGCCAAACGCCCGGTTAAAGGCATTGATCTGGCGCAACTCGATAAGATTCAGCGGGAAATGCAGGGATACAACAACCTTATAGAGCCTTTTTATCTGCCGCGGCCTTCCGTTGAAGAGGTGGATGGCCGTAACATCCTCGTTATTTGGGTGCCCAGCGGTGAGCAGCGGCCTTATGCGGTTCCGGAAAATGTAACGGCCAAAAACAAAGTTGCCAAATATTACATCCGCAACGGGGCTACAACCATCGAGGCCAAAGGCGAAGCTTTAGACGAACTTCGCGACATGGCCAACCGCACACCTTTTGACGAGCGCGGAAATCCCGCCATTTCCCTTTCTGACATATCCCCTTGGCTGGTACGCGACTATCTTCGTGCCGTAAACAGCCGCTTGGACAAGATTCTTGAAAACGACGGCTCCAACGATGCGCTCATGCGTGTCTTGGAGCAAATGGATTTGCTTGTCGGACCGGTGGAACATCGATGCTTTCGGAATGTGGCGGCGATGATGTTCTGCGAGAAGCCAGAGAAATTTTTCCCTTATTCGAGAATCGAAATAGTCCTTTTTGAAAAAAGCCGCCTCAAAACACCCGATAAGTTTACCGAGATCGGCCCGATTTCCGGTTCCGTTCCCAAGATGGTGAAGGACACCATGAACATCCTCAAATCGGTGGTCATTAAAGAGCGTATAAGGAAGATTCCGACACAAAGCGAAGCCCTCCGAGCCTTTAATTATCCGGAGGAAGCATTGGAAGAAGCCATTGTCAACGCACTTTACCACAGAAGCTGGCAGGAGCGCGAACCTGTTGAGATTACCGTTGAGGAAGACGAAATCACTATTCTAAACTTTCCAGGACCGGATCGTTCCATTCCAGACAGCGCTATCGAGGAAAGCCGGATATTGAAAAGCCGCCGTTACCGCAACAAACGTCTCGGCGAATTCCTCAAAGATCTCGACCTTACGGAAGGCCGATCCACCGGAATTCCCACCATTCAGCGAGCCTTGGCGGAGAACGGTTCTCCCGCTGCGTTCATCGAGACTTCTCCTGAAAGACTTTTCTGTGTCATTCATATTCCAGTTCATCCTGATTTCAAGGGAGTTACACCTGTTTATGACATAGAAAATGACGTAGAAAATGACATAGAAAATGACGTAGAAAATGAC
>CAYVJX010000084.1:1834-6484 GCA_964451895.1 uncultured Bacteroidaceae bacterium
ATGACATAGAAAATGACGTAGAAAATGACATAGAAAATGACGTAGAAAATGACGTAGAAAACAGCACAAAAAATGAGGGCGAAACTTTAACAGCGCGCCAAAAAAGTATCCTTCGGGAAATCAGAAAGAACGAGTTTATTTCCGCCAAACTTATGGCAATCAAGTTTTCGACCTCTCTAAGCACCATACAAAGAGAGCTGAAACTTCTCCAGGAAATGGGTAAAATTCAACGCCTCGGCCCGGACAAAGGAGGAAAATGGGAAATAACGAACTAATCACCAAATTCACACAACACCCCATCATATTTGGTGTTAAATCAATGAATTGTTTATAAAATTGCACTTTTGCCTCATGAAACTTTATCGGCTCATATACTTATGGCTTTTCCTATTCGCGGTATCCGGCACCATCCGGGCGGAGAAGCAGCCTTCCCTTGATTACCTGAAACTTGCGGACCATTACAAGTTCATCAATGAAGATTCCTGCCTGCACTTCGCCAACGAAGCCTATCGGGAGGCTCTGGAGCAGAAAGACATTGAAAAACAAGCGGAAGCCTTAGGTTATCTGGCGTATGTGAACCGATACAAGGGCAACTACGAAATCTCGCTGGACCTTACACACTCCCTGCAGGAACTCGCCCAACGGATAGACAGCAAGCCTTTGTATGCCAAATCCTTGTATCTGATCGGCTCCGCCTATTTAGGCATGGAGATTCTGGATGCGGCGTACAACAACTTCCATTCGGCCTTGAAAATCTACCAGACCCTACCCGACAAAACCCCTATCGCCGCGATATACAACGTTATGGCTATCCTCTATGCGCAACAGAACGAGATAGACAAGGCGCAGTCTTATTTCGAAAAGGGGCTCGCGCTGGCGGACACGGTAGATAAAAGGGAATCCATCTTGATAAACAGCAACCTGGCTATCAGTTATCTATATCAACAGAAAACGGAGGCGTGCGAACAACTGCTCAAAAAGCAAATCCAGCTTATCCACCGCTACAACATCCCCTACAATCCGGCTTCCATCTATCTGAGCCTTTGCAGCCTCTATTCCGATCTGGAAAACTATCCGCAGGCGTTGCAATACGGCAAGATCGCGCTCACCTCCGCCCGCAAGCGCAACAACCGCCGTTCCATGGCGCAGGTGCTGTATTACACCAGCAGCATCTATCTGGCCATGGATCAGTATGATACCGCCATCGCCGAATTCAAGATTGTAGATAGCATCGCCACCGATTTGAACATGCTGGAAATACAGATGAATACCGCCGGGCATCTGGCGTATATCTATGAGCAGCAGGGCGACTTCAAGCAGGCCTATCAGTGGGCCAAGAAACAGAACGAGCTCAGTTATGCGTTCAACCAAAAGAACGGGCAGAACGAGCTTTACCGGATCAGCCTCGAATACCAATACGAGCAACAGATGGCGCAGTTAAAGGAAGCGGGCAAGCGGCGCAATACGGCCTGGGCTATCGGCGTGGTCATCCTGGCGCTGCTTACCGCCGTGCTGTGGCTTATCCGCTCGCGCCTGCGGTTCAAGCTCAACAACGCCAAACTGCAACAAGAGAACATCTTGCTCGACCTAGACCGCCGCAACCGCGAGATTACATCCAAAGCCATGCAGATTCAGCAGAAAGACAAGGCCATTTCAGACAGTATCGCCCAGCTTTCGCAATCCAAGCACGGCTTGAAGAAAAACGACCAGTCGGTTATCAACGATGTGATACGCAAACTCTCCCTTTCGGTAAACGAAAACGCATGGAACGAGTTTGAACTGAGGTTCGAAGGGGTCTATACGGGCTTCTTCAAGACGCTCAACGAAAGATTCCCCAACCTCAGCCCCAATGAGAAAAGACTGTGCGCCTATCTTAAGCTCAACATGAGTTCCAAGGAAATAGCCAACCTTACGCACACCACCGTGGGCAGCGTGGAACAGGCGCGGTTCCGCCTGCGCAAAAAATTGGGACTGCACACCACCAACACCGATCTGACGGCCTTTATCGAAAGTCTGTAATCGCGAGGGCTTCGCGTTCACACAAGAATCAGCGGCGGACGGGACGGCGCGAGAGTTTTTCGAGCCCCCATACCAGAAAGAAACCCGCCAACATGAGCAATACCGCCTGCCATACAAAGGCATCGGGCAACACATTGGTTTCCACCAAAGGTTTTTCGATACCGTGGCTGTCAACGTAGGTCTGCACGGTTTCTTTCCAAGGCCATACCTTATTGAGCGAACCGATGATGAATCCGGTAAGCAAGGCTAACGTAAGGGCACGGAACTTGCGCAGGGCATAGGACAACAGGCGCGCGAAGCTCGTGATGCCCGCCACCGCGCCCACGGCGAATACGCCCAACACCGCCACATCGAGGTTCTTGACGGCTTCCATGATGTATTCGTACTTGCCCATCAGCAGCAGGATAAAACTGCCGGAGATACCGGGCAGAATCATGGCGCAGATGGCCACAAATCCGCACAGGAACACGAACCACAGGGCTTCGGGGGTATGGGCGGCGGTTACCGAGGTTACCCATACCGCCAGCACGATGCCTACCGCCAGGCCGAGCAGGGTCTTCCAGTTCCACTGCCGTATATCTTTGGATACGAACCAGGCCGAGGCCACGATAAGCCCGAAGAAAAAGGCGAACACCAGCACCGGATAATCGCGCAGGAGCACGGTGATGACGCGCGCCAGCGAAAAGATGCTCAGGCCGATGCCGAGAATCAGGCTCAACAGGAAGTTGCCGTTCACGGCTTTCCAGAATGCGCCGAACCTGCCCGTAAAGAGCAGTTTGAGGTTCGCTATGTTGATGTTTTTGATGGAATCGATCAGTTCGTCGTAGATGCCGGAGATAAAGGCTATCGTTCCGCCCGACACGCCGGGCACCACATCGGCGGCGCCCATCGCCACGCCTTTCAGGGCCACCAGCCCGTATCCTGCCATGTTTCTCATGTTGTTGGAGGTTTGTTGTTTGCGCCTGCAAAGTAACGCTAAAAATTGACTTTTTCCCAATATTTTTGTAACTTCGCGCCCTTTTTGGGAAGGTATGCCCTGTTCAAAAAGGAATCCAATCGTCAAAAAAATAAGTCTTTGGCAATGAAACTCTCGCAATTCAACTATAACCTGCCTGCCAAACTGGTAGCCACCCACCCTACGCCCGACCGCGACGACTGCAAGCTCATGGTGGTGGATCGCAAGAAGCAGAAAATCGAGCACAAGGTTTTCAAAGACATCCTGAAATATTTTGACGAGGGGGATGTGCTGGTGATGAACAACACCCGCGTTTTTCCGGCGCGTCTTTCGGGCGAAAAGGAAAAGACGGGCGCGATGATTACCGTTTTCCTTTTGCGGGAGCTCAACCGGGAATCGTTGCTGTGGGACGTGTATGTGGATCCGGCGCGCAAGATCCGTATCGGAAACAAGCTGTATTTCGGGCAGAACGACGAACTGGTGGCGGAGGTTATCGACAACACCACTTCGCGCGGCCGTACCTTGCGTTTTCTGTACGACGGTTCTTACGAAAGTTTCAAGACGCTCATCTACCGCCTGGGGCAGACGCCTATTCCCGAACATATCCTGCAGGTGCGCAACGTGGAACCCGAAGACGAGGAACGCTACCAGACCGTGTTCGCCACCGAGGAAGGCGCGGTGATGGCTCCTACCGCGGGGCTTCACTTCAGCCGTTCCCTGCTCAAGCGCATGGAGATAAAGGGGGTCGATACGGCTTTCCTTACCTTGCATTGCGGTCTTGGCAACGTGCGCGAGATAGACGTGGAAGACCTTACCAAACACCGGGTGGATTCCGAAAAGCTCATCATTCCCGAAGAAGCCGCCCAAATCGTGAACCGGGGCATCGACGCGCACAAGAAAATCTGCGCCGTGGGCACTTCGGTGCTCAAGGGCATCGAGTCTTCGGTTTCTTTCGGCGGCAAACTCAAGCCTTTTGACGGTTGGACGAACAAGTTCATCTTTCCTCCCTACGACTTTACCATTCCCAACTGCATGATAAGCAATTTCCACGCGCCGCTGTCGTCGCTGTTCATGTCGGTATGCGCCTTCGGGGGCTACGAGCTTATCATGAAGGCTTACGAGGAAGCCATCAAGAAAGAGTACCGCTTCCTTACTTTCGGCGACGCGATGCTTATTCTCTAAGCCTTTATGGACAAGGCTCCCGACGAAAGAATCATCCTGGGCATCGACCCGGGCACGCGCATCATGGGTTACGGGCTTATCCGCGCCCGTGGGCAGCAGTTTTCCTATATCGAGATGGGGGTTCTCAACCTTACCAAAACGGAGGATCCTTTGGTGCGGCTGGAGAAAATCCACGAGGAGGTGGTGCGTATCATCGAGGCTTTCTCGCCCGACTGCCTTTCTATCGAAACGCCTTTTTACGGAAAGAACGTGCAGTCGCTCATCAAACTGGGGCGGGCGCAGGGGGTGGCTATCGCGGCGGCGATGTCGAAGGGGGTGCAGGTGCATGAATACGCGCCGCTGAAAATCAAGCAGTCGCTTACAGGCAACGGCAGCGCGTCGAAGGAGCAGGTCTGCGCCATGGTGTTCCGTGTGCTGGGCATACAGGCCGACCAACCGCGTTTCTTAGACGCCACCGACGCCATGGCCGCCGCCATCTGCCACGGCATCCACTG
>CAYVJX010000085.1:0-6474 GCA_964451895.1 uncultured Bacteroidaceae bacterium
GCATCGAGACGTTCCAACGAAACTCCTTTGGTATCGGTAAGCAGCCAATGGTGGAAATCGCGGCTGTAAAACACTTCATCGATCACCACCGTATCTCCGTTTTCCTTTTCAGGAGGAAGCCATGCCAGACGCAGCCGCCCTTCCTTTTCGTTCAAGGTCGGAAAGGAGGCCGCCGTAAGGATATGGGCCGGTTCCTGACGGCAATCGGGCGCGATGGCGGCGGCATCCTTGGCAAAAGCCTGATACGCGCCGGGCTTGAGCCATAAGAATTTATCCTTGTTCAGACGGCTGTATTTCCAACCTTTCTCTCCCGGCACACCCAAGGCCAGGTTGATGGTGCCGAAAACGGTATCCCGCAGGTTCAGAATCTCCACAAAACGGCTCTGTCCCGTACGCGGTTCAAACAATATCTCGTTGATCGCCAAAGACCCCTCTGCGGGTGGAAACCAAAGGCGGAGCGTGTCGTATATAAAATTTATCACCGTATCCACGGGGCGGTGCACGATGCCCGGTTGCGGATCAGGTTCAGGTTGGGGAGGCGGCAACCTCCCTGCCTGTGCGTAAGTGAACCCGTATTGGTCGGCGCGTGAGGCCGTTTGATAAATGGCCATGATGCCGCTGTAAAAAAGCACGCCATCCACCGAAGCCGTATCCGGCAGAAAAAACTTCAGGGAATCGGCCAGCAGCAAGCTGTCTCCATCCGCTTCCCAAACATCCTCCTGCCCGTCGGCGTGAAAGAACTTCCAACAGGCCTTGTCGGGAAAATACATCGCCCGCAGTCTGAAATCCATCTGTTTCTGCTTGGAATACACCCGCTCCCCCTGCCAGAGCATAGTCGCCACGGGCTTGGCATCCACCCCGGTATCCATGCTTTGATAAAAGAGCTGCCAACGGTTCTCCCCTCCTTTCTGCCCCAATTGCAGATATACCGACACGCACGAATCCTTGCCCAAGGAATCCGCGCTCATCAGGTACAGCCTTAGGCCGTTGGTGGAGGAAGGCACGAACTGCAAGGAGATGCCGAACTCGAAGCAAAGCACCGAATCACCACGCAGCAAGCCCCTTCGGAATGCCGAATCCTCCGCACGCCCGTTGCCGAAAGCCCGCCCCAAATACAGTACCGATTTCTTCTCCGGACCGCGGCTGTACAGCACGCCGCTGTCGGTAACGAAATATTCCGTGCTGCCGTGCCACGCGTCCAAACCATCTTCAAAAGAGTCCTGCCACTGCGCCCAAACGGTCGCACAAGGCAATAAACCGGCCAAGGTTAATAAAATCCGTAAGGCCTTTCGTGCTATCAAATCCATTCCTGTCTATATTTGTGCATATATAGTATAATGCGTTTTGTGGCGTTTTATCGAAGCCTTAGACTTGTCATACCGCCATATCGCGCTGTGTGTTACATAAATAAAATTTATCAACAAGATGAAAATCGCTGTTGTGGGAGCAACCGGCCTGGTCGGTTCCAAGATGCTCCGCCTCATGGAAGAATATGGTTTGACGAATGTGGAACTCTTGCCCGCCGCTTCGGAACGTTCAGTGGGCAAAGAAGTGGAGTTCGCCGGCAGGAAACATAAGGTTGTTTCGGTTCCCGATGCGATCGAGGCTGCACCCGATTACGCCATTTTTTCGGCTGGTGGCGGCACTTCGCTGCAATACGCACCCCTCTTTGCCCAAAAAGGCTGCACGGTGGTGGATAATTCCTCGGCATGGCGCATGGACAAGAACGTGCCTCTGGTGGTGCCAGAAATCAATATCGATGTTGTCAAAGACACCGACCGCATCATCGCCAACCCCAATTGCAGCACGATTCAGATGGTGATGGCGCTTGCGCCTATCCACCAGGCTTTCGGCATCAAACGCTTGGTGATTTCCACCTACCAGTCGGTAAGCGGTTCGGGCATGAAAGGGCTCCAACAGATGGAAAACGAAGAAAAAGGGCTTCAAAGCCCCGTCATGGCCTACCATTACCCCATTCACCACAACGTGATTCCGCACGGAGGCGATTTCGACGACCAAGGCTATACCACCGAAGAAATCAAATTGGTGAACGAAACCCGCAAGATTCTCCGCGACCCGGATATCCGCATTACCGCCACCGTGGTGCGTGTGCCGGTATCGGGCGGCCATTCGGAAGCGGTGAACGTGGAAACGGAAAAACCTTTCGATTTAAGCGAGGTGCGCCGCCTTTTAAGCCAGATGCCGGGCGTGGCGGTGGTGGACGATCCCACCCGAAACCTCTATCCGATGCCGCTCTACGCCTACGACAAGAACGAAGTGTTCGTAGGCCGTATCCGCCGCGATGAATCGGTGCAGAACGGATTGAACCTCTGGATTGTTTCCGACAACATCCGCAAGGGCGCCGCCACCAACGCCGTGCAGATTGTCTGCAAACTTATCGAACAACGGAGAAAATAAGCGGAAACGCAGATTATTTGCCGGGCTTGCCGATCGTGGGAAGTCCGGCTTTTTCTATCCGGGCGTCGGCCTGCGCCGTGCGTTCAAACACCGCCAGCCCGAAAACAGGCGCCACCGCCAGGATATGGTCAAACAAATCGGCCTGAATCGCTTCGTAGGCCGTCCAGTCGGAAGTGCGCGTAAAACAATACACCTGAATGGGCAGCCCGTAGTCGCCGATAGCCAACTGACGCACCATAAGCGTATAGCCGGGCATGCTTTCCACCTGGGGATGATGCCGCAGGTAAAACTCGATATAGCGGCGGAAAAGGAACACATTCGTTATCCCGCCGTGCGGCAGTTTTTCAGCTTTCTCATTTTCAGCCACACGCAGATAAGGCTGGATAAACGCAGAAAGCATCTCCTGCGCGGCAAGATGTTCCAGAAATTCCGGCTCACAAAAACATATTCCCGTAATATCCACATTAAAAGAACGCTGTATGCGCCGATGCCGGGAATCCGACATGCTCCGCCAGTTCACCACCGAATCGGAAATCAGGTTGTAGGCCGGGATGGTGGTTACCGTCAGGTCGAAATTCTGCACCTTGACAGTGGTGAGCGTAATATCGATTACCGTGCCGTCCGCACCGAACTTAGACATCGTAATCCAGTCTCCGATGCGCACGATATCGTTGTAGGAAAGCTGTGCCCCGGCCACCAAGCCCAGAATGCTGTCTTTAAAGATCAGCATCAGCACGGCCGATGCCGCTCCCAGCCCGCCGATAAACACCAGTGGAGACTTGTTCAACAGGATGGAAAGCAAAATGATACCGCCCAGAAAATAGACCACGATATTAGCGAACTGCACCAATCCTTTATAGGAACGCGGTCTGCTCTGCGTTCCGCTCGCCTGGTAATCGACCACACACCAAAGGCTGCCCGTAATGATGCGCACGGCGAACCAAAGCACGCCTATGCTCAGCAAGCGCTGCAAGAACGGTATCCATGCCGGAAACTCATCGAAGATATAGGGCACGGCGGCATTGGATACCAGACACAGTACCAGATAGGATGTATAACGGATCACATGCCGTTTAATCAATATCTCCCCGATACGGTTCTTGTGCCGCGCGGCGATGACCCGCACGATTTTCGACAGAATCACACGCACCAGAAGATACAGACCCCAAGCCACCAACCCCACACAGACCAATACGGCCAGTGTGGTGGTGGAACGCACCAATCCCGACCGCCAGCCGGCAGCCGAAAGCATATCCCCGAAACGGGCCACAAGGCTTATCAGATATTTGAGAATCATAATTTCAATCCATTAATGCCTGAAATGACGCACACCGGTAAACACCATCGCCAAACCGTTTCGGTCGCAATAGTCTATCGATTCAGCATCGCGCACCGAACCGCCGGGCTGTATGAAAGCCGTGATGCCGGCCTTGTGCGCGATTTCCACACAGTCGGCAAACGGAAAGAAAGCGTCGGAAGCCACCACCGCCCCTTGGAGGTCGAACCCGAAATGCAAGGCTTTGGCAATGGCCTGCTGCAAGGCATCCACCCGCGAAGTCTGCCCCACGCCCGAAGCGAGCAGCTGTGCCCCTTTGGCTATCACGATAGCATTCGACTTACTGTGTTTCACGATACAGTTGGCAAAAAGCATATCGGCAATTTCCGTTGGAATCGGAGCTTTCTTGGTAACGGTCTTGAGCATGGCTTCCGATTCGGCCACCGTGTCGCGGTCTTGCACCAGCACGCCGTTGAGGCAGGAACGGATCAAAGGGTCGCCCATCTTGAAATCCTGGTATTGCAACAGCACGCGGTTTTTCTTGCTTTTGAGCACCGCCAAGGCTTCTTCGGCATAGGCAGGAGCCAACAGCACCTCCAAAAAGATCTTGTCTATCTCCCGCGCCGTTTCTACATCGATAGGCGTGTTCGACACCAGCACGCCCCCGAAAGCCGACACCGGATCGCCCGCCAAGGCATCCCGGTAAGCCTCCGATACTGTGGAGCGAACCGCCAGCCCGCAGGCGTTGTTGTGTTTCAAGACCGCAAAAGCCGGCTCGCTGCCGAAATCCTTTATCAAGGCTAAGGCCGAATCGATATCCAAGAGGTTGTTGTACGAAATTTCCTTGCCGTGCAACTGGGTAAAGCAATTTTCGAGTGAACCATAGAAAGCCCCCTTCTGATGCGGATTCTCGCCATAACGCAAGGCGCGGCTTTCAGCGGAAATACCGCCCAAAGCAGGTTGGGAAGACTTCGGTTCCGTGGAAGCTTGGGCTTCCATGCCCGGCACGGTCATACGGAAATAGTTTCCGATAGCCTTGTCGTAGGCCGCGCTCTTCTCAAAAGCGTAGGCGGCAAAACGACGGCGGTCCTCCAAGGTAGTGGAAGCCTCGGAGGCCAACAGCCGCGCGGCCTCGGCATACTGCGCCCGCGAAGGCACAATCAGCACGTCCTTGAAATTCTTGGCCCCGGCGCGGATCAACGAGATTCCGCCTATATCTATCTTCTCGATAATGTCGGCATCGGAGGCTCCCGAGGCGAGCGTTTCTTCAAACGGATACAGATCCACCACCACCAAATCGATTTCGGGGATACCGTACTGCTGCATCGTTTCCATATCTTCCGGCACTTCCCGGCGGGCCAGGATACCGCCCATCACGCCCGGATGCAAGGTCTTGACCCGGCCGCCCAGAATGGAGGGATAGCCCGTTACGGATTCCACGGTCTGTGTTTCCAGCCCGAAGCCCTTTACATAGTCGTAGGTGCCGCCGGTAGAATATACCTTTACGCCGAAACGTTTGAGCACGTCTAAAAGTTCGTCCAGGCCTTCCTTGTGGAACACCGAAATCAATGCGGATTTGATGCGTTTTTTCATGTTGTCGCTTACTTTTTTGAAGATTGTAAAGATACGCCGCCGCTGGCACTTTTACAATTCACATGAATGATGGGTTTACCAAAGAAATTACCAAGCATGGCAAGGGTGGAAATCGTAAAGTTGTGTTCACCGCTAAGCCAACGAGTTACTTCATTCGGACGCTTTCCTATGGCATCGGCCAACTGCTTTTTGCCAAGACCCCGTTCTGCCATCAGTGCATCTATCCTATTGGATATTTCGAACGAAAGACGCGCTTCCGCTCTATCTGCCGCAGGTATCTCACCCAATAACTCCCGAAGCGATATTTCAGCCCTTTTCATATATCAAAAGTCTTGTCGGTATGAATTTCATTTTCTGTAATGATTACGCTTCCCTCTTTCACCCCTTCCTTAAGCAATTCCTCGAACCGTTGCAAAGTAACGACATAACCTTTCAACGAATCATCTTCATCGTAAGTGCGGCCTTTCTTCTCTCCTCCATTTCCCAAAACAAGAATCTTGTCGGAAAGACGAAGGCAATAAAGCCGAAGTTTAGAACGAAGAACCGGAAGTGCCATCACCGAGTCTTTCATCTTACCCTCGGGGCGGAAATATCTTTCCAACGCACCAAAGTCCAATATCTGGTCGATAAATTTCGCTATAACCTTGAAATCTTTATCCAAAACAGCATCCTCTCGGAATTTCAACACAAACTTTTTAAATTCATGCATATCATCTGCAAGAAACTGTATCGTATAAACCGTGCAATTGTCGGTTTGATCGAGTAAAATAAGTTCCACTTCGCTCATTGTCGGGGCTTCTTTTACAATACAAATATACTACAATTATTTTACACAAATGTAAAATATGATTTTCATTACAAACTCAAAAGCCGAAATAGCCTTTGCCTGCCTATTATATAAAACCACAAAAACGAAATTATCGAACCTTAATCAACAAATAAAATACATCAAGCAAGATACACAACTCACATAAAGCAATTTAGAAAGTGAAAAATCCAATCGGAACAAAAAAAACAACGTCCCGGCCTCCGAGACGTTGTCAGTCAAATTCTTTTTACGAATCCTGTTCAAAAAAAAGCGTTTTGAATGGTGAGATGCAAGGCGCAACCCAGAGGGCGGTGAGGGAGCGTACTTCAGTACGTGACCGAACCGACCGAGGGTTGCAACGCGGCAGCTCGCCGTCCAA
>CAYVJX010000086.1:0-6472 GCA_964451895.1 uncultured Bacteroidaceae bacterium
CCACGGCAAAAACCAGCAGCAAGGCATACACGATATATACCTTCCACCAAAAGCCCGTTTTCTTTTCTGACGGAGCTGTATTTGCCTTGTCTTTGCCCACTGGCCGTTTCCTTATCTTTGTTGTTCCGCCGGTTCTTCCTGCGGCTTTATCTTATAGGGAGGAACCACCGATTCCTTTACGCCCGTTCCCTGCAGTTTTTCCGCCACCGACGACTGGCGGCTGAGCCGCATCAGTTCGGCCTGGCTGGATATCTGCCGGAACTGCAGTTCTTTCAATTCTCCTTTGATGAGCGAGCATTCGCGCACCACCGATTCCGACAGATAATTGTTCGATATCAGCAGCATCGCCCAGAAAAAGGCATACAGCACCAACCAACCGTACCGTTGCAGACCTTTGTCTAAAAGCACCGAACCGTCCAATGCCGAACGGATTTTCTTACGGCGCAGACGCCGCTGTTCCTTGCGCTGCAATTCCGCCTCGTCGGGCTGCCGTTCTTCTTTCTCTTCCTTTTCCGGCTTCTTGCCCTCGAACTCCATCACCAGTTCGGGCTCAGGCAAGGGATCCTGCACAATCGGTTTCGGTTTTATCCTGTTCTTTCCCATCGCCTCCTCCTACTTTTTCTGCGCCACCCGCAACTTAGCGCTGCGTGAACGCGGATTACGCTCCGTTTCTTCTTCCGAGGGAACCACCGCCTTGCGGGTAACGGCTTCGAAAGGCGAGAGGTTGTTGCCGTAAAAATCTTTCTCTATCTGCCCTTGCAGATTGCCCGAACGCATAAAGTTCTTTACCATCCGGTCTTCCAAAGAATGGTAGGAAATCACCGCCAGACGGCCTCCGGGAGCAAGCACATCGAGGCTCTGCCTGAGAAATTCCTGCAAGTTCTCCATTTCGCCGTTCACCTCGATGCGCAAGGCCTGGAATACCATTGCCAAAAACTTGTTTTCCCGGCCGCGCGGAGCGAACTTCTTGAAGAAATCCACGGCCTGGGAAGTGTTTTGAAACGCTTCTTCCGCCCGTGCCTTTTCCACTTCAGACGCCAGACGACGGGCAAAGGGTATCTCGCCGAAACGGAAAAAAATATCGGCCAGGCGTTCCTGGGCATAGGTGTTGAGCACGGTGGCCGCCGTAAGGCTTCCCTCCTGGTCCATGCGCATATCCAAAGGACCGTCGGTACGGATGGAGAAACCACGCTGCGGTGTGTCGAACTGATGGGAAGAAACGCCCAAATCCGCCAAGATGCCGTTTACAGGCACGGCTCTATGAAAACGCAGATGGTTCTTGAGGTAACGGAAATTCTCGCCGATAAGCGTAAAGCGGCTGTCGTCCTTAAACACAGGGTCTCCGGAGGCGCGTTGCAGGGCATCCGGGTCGCGGTCAAAGGCAAAGAGCCGCCCGTCGGGGCCCAATTGCGAAAGGATGCGGCGGGAATGGCCGCCACCGCCAAAAGTAACATCCACGTAAGTTCCATCGGGAATAAGATGAAGCCCCTCTATCGTTTCGCGCAACAAAACCGGGTCATGATAGTCGTTACACATGGCATGAGCTCCTATATTTCTTGCGTATCGATCTGACCCAAACGTTCGGCCGCCATTTTCGCGAAATCGAACTGCGCCTCGTTCATCTTGTTATAGGTATCGACATCCCATATTTCGATAATGTTGATTTTCGAAATAAGCACGATATCCTTGTCGATATTCTTGATTTTTTTCAGATCCATGGGAATGAGCAAGCGATCGTTGTTGTCGAGCGACACCGGATTGCCCTCTGAAAGTTTGCGAATCAACAATCTGTCCTGCGGATTGTAGTGATTGAGCTTAGCCACCTTGGTCTCGATTTCCTTTTCGAACTCGGCACGCGGATAGAGCTCCAGGCAGGCATCGAAAATGCTCTCCTTGATAACGAAGCCTTCCTCCACGCAAGCCCCCAACGCCTTTTTCATGGCGGACGGAAACTTGAAGCGGCCTCCAGCATCTACTTTACAGAACTCTTTTCCTACTAAAATGGCCATAACGCTTTGTGAAAGTTTTTTTCATTTCGTCTTTCACCTTGGCAAAAGTAGATATAAAATCCCTCGTTCTCCCATTTTGTTCATAAATTTTCCTTTTCAACCCAAAAAATCCCATTTTTCAAAAATACAGCATTCTTTTCTGTATATCAGTTGTTTGTGGATTTTTTAAGCAAAAGTTATTAACAATTTTGTGTTAAATTGTTGATAAATTGTTGTCAAAAACGGAGTTCAGGTTTCCGTTCCAGCCCGCAAAAGGCATTTTTCTTACCCGAATGGAACAAAGCGTTCCAAACGGTAAGGAAAAAGACCTGCCGCCAAACGCAAAACAAGGCCGAATGCCCTAAAATCCGTATCTTTGTACCTATGTTTACGTTTACCATTTCCGAGAGGACCATCGACATCGAACAGACCTTGAAGGAAAAAGCCCCCAAGGTTTACAAGAAAATCCGCATTGCGATACCTATCCTGCGGAGGCTCTTGCACGAAGACGAAGTGAACGGCTTTCTCTACAAAGAACGCGACAAGGTGGGTGTAGATTTCGCCACCGCCATCCTGGAAGATTTCGGCTGCAAAGTGAGCGTTACCGGCATGGAGAAACTGCCTGAAGAGGGGCGTTTCCTGCTCTGCGCGAACCATCCTTTGGGCGGTCTGGACGGCATGGCCTTCCTGAGCCGCATAGGGCAATGGCGCAAAGACCTGCTTTTCCCCGTCAACAGCATCCTGCTGGCCTTGCCGCCTTTCCAACCCGTGTTCCTGCCTATCAACACCCTGCAGAAAAACACCGAGAACCGCCGTGCCTTGGATAAGGCCTTCGCCGGCCCCGCCACGATACTCTACTTTCCCGCCGGAAAGTGTTCACGCAAGGGGAAAAAAGGCGTGATCGCCGACCTGGAATGGAAGAAAACCTTCATCACCCAAGCCCGTAAATCACAGCGAGATATAATACCGGTACATATCTCCGGGAAAAATTCCAATTTTTTTTATAATTTAGCGAATCTCAGGACCCGACTGGGACTGAAGGCCAATATCGAGCAGGCGTTCCTCGTGAACGAGATGTTCAAGCTCCGCGACCAGGAAATCCGCCTGACCGTTGGCAACCCCATTCCCTACGGCACGTTTGACGACCGCCATACCGACAAGGAATGGGCAGCCTTGGTAAGGGAGCACGTTTACCGGCTCTCTACCGATTCCGAGGCTGGATTCATTTGTTAAAAGAACTCTTATGCAACCCATCATACCTCCTGTAGAGCGGCCTTTGATCGAACAGGAGCTTACACAAGACAAATTCCTGCGCTACACCAATTTCGGTGACCGCATGATTTATGTGGTAACGGCGCACGACGCGCCCAACACCATGCGTGAAGTGGGCCGGCTCAGGGAAGAAGCTTTCCGTCAAGGGGGAGGCGGCACCGGAAAGGAAACCGATATCGACGAGTTCGATACGATGCCCGACCCCTACAAGCAGCTTTTAGTGTGGGATCCCCAAGACAGGGAAATCGTGGGCGGCTACCGTTTTATCGAAGGCAACCGCGTCCGCTTCGCCGCAGACGGCACGCCCCTGCTCTCCACTACCGAAATCTTCAAGTTCACCGACCGGTTCATCAAGGAATACCTGCCGCAGACCATCGAACTGGGGCGTTCGTTCGTGCAGATCAAATACCAGTCGTCGCGCAACGGCGTGTTCTCGCTCGACAACCTCTGGGACGGACTGGGAGGTCTGGTTACCCTAAACAAAAGCTGGATGCGTTACTTCTTCGGAAAGGTAACGATGTACCCTTCTTTCAATAAAGAAGCTCGAGACACCCTGCTCTACTACGTATCCGCGTATCATCAAGACCCCGACAGGCTGCTGGAACCCATCAATCCGCTCCAGACGGTGACCCCGGTTGAGAAATTGCAGGCTCTTTTCAACGGCCTGGATCTGGAAGAAGCCTATAAGGTTGCCTCCAGACGGATCCGCGAATTGGGAGAGAACATCCCTCCCTTGTTCAATTCGTACATCAAGCTTTCGCCCGAGATGCGCTCTTTCGGAACCTGTGTCAACCCCCATTTCGGAGATGTGGAAGAAACGGGCATCCTCATCAAACTGGATGAAATCTATCCCAGCAAGAAAGAACGCCACGTTCCGCAGACCATCGAGGAGGTCCGCATCAAGAAACATAAAACCCGCTAAGGCTTTATGGAGATAAAAAACGCCGAATTCGTTGCCTGTTGCGTGGATTACCGCAAGTGTCCCGCGGGCGACCTTCCCGAATATGCCTTTATCGGACGTTCCAACGTTGGCAAGTCGAGCCTTATCAACTGCCTTTGCAGACGCCAGGATCTGGCAAAAACGAGTTCCACGCCCGGAAAAACGCAGTGCATCGTGCATTTCCTGATCGACAAGACTTGGCATATCGCCGACCTACCCGGCTACGGCTATGCGCAGACCGGCAAGAAACTGCGCGAGCAATGGCAAACGATGACACGCGAATATCTGCTCAAACGACCTCAGCTCTATTGCGTTTTCGTGCTGGTGGATCTGCGCGTTCCGCCTCAGAAAATCGACTTGGAATTCCTGCGGTTCTTGGGAGAAAACGAAGTGCCTTTCTGCATTATCGGCACCAAAGCCGACAAACTGGGCAGGAACGCCCTGGAAAAATCGGTGCGGGACTTGAAAGCCGCCCTTGCCGAACAATGGGAACCGCTGCCGCCCTTTATCGTTTCTTCGGCACAGACGGGACTGGGAAAAGATGAAATACTGGATTTCATAGACCGGGCCAACAAAGGCATCTGAAAAAATACGCCTTACGCTGAAAAAGCGTAAATTTGCCCCGCTTTTCAAAAGCAAAAAACAAACATCATGGAAAGAGAAAGACTGTTTGCCGAATTTCCGGCCGTTTCCACTCAGGAATGGATGGATGCCATCATAAAAGACCTCAAAGGTGCGGATTTCAACAAGAAACTGGTTTGGAAAACTTCGGAAGGCTTTAACGTGAACCCGTTCTACCGGGCACAAGATATAGAAAACATAGCCTATACGGATGCCGAACCGGGGCAGTTCCCCTATGTGCGCGGCAATAAGACCCAAGCCAACGACTGGGAGATTCGCCAAGACTTCCATATCTCCGACATCGCCGCCTGCAACCGTCTGGCCGCCCAGGCCGCCGCAAAAGGCGCCGAAGCGGTGGGTGTATGCGTCAAGAACGTGCACAGCCTCGCGCAGATGGAACAGCTGCTTGCCGGTATCGACCTGACCCATACCGCCGTTCATTTCATCTGCAGCGAAAGCTATTCCGAAACCTTGAAGATTTTTACGGAATACCTGCAAAAGAACCGTATCAAGGCCGAACAGACAAAGGGCTCCATTGATTTCGACCCGCTCGCCTACGCGCTTCTGCACGGGGATTATTACCAAAGTCTGGAACAGAACATCGAGGAAGCCGTAGCCATTTTCAAGAACTATGCCGAAGCCCTTCCGAATTTCAGACTTCTGAGCATCAACGCCTCCCTGTTGCACAACGCCGGCGCTTACGGCGTGCAGGAACTTGGTCTGGCGCTCAACTGGGCGGTGGAATATTTCTCGCGCCTTACCGACAAGGGGCTGGGCATCGACCTGATTGCCCGCCGCACCACCCTAACGCTGGGCATCGGTTCGAACTACTTTATGGAAACGGCCAAACTGCGCGCCGCCCGCCTGCTTTGGGCCTATATGATCCAAGAGTTCAAACCCGAACAGGAAACCAGCAAGGCCGCCTTTATCCACGCCGAGGTTTCCACTTGGAACAAATCGGTTTACGACCCCTATGTGAACCTGCTCCGTTCGGCCACCGAGGCCATGAGCGCGGCTATCGGCGGGGCGGACTCCATCTACGTGAACGACTTTTCGGAAGCTTTCCGGCCTTCCGATGAATTTTCGGCGCGTATCGCCCGCAACCAGCAGATTATCCTTAAGGAAGAATCTTTCTTTAACCGTATCGTGGATCCTGCCGCCGGTTCCTACTATATCGAGAACCTTACGGCCAACATCGCCGCACAGGCATGGAAACTGTTTTTGGAAGTGGAAGAAAAAGGCGGTTTCGCCGCTTGCTACGAAAACGGTTTTATCCAAGACACCATAGCCGAATGCGCTGCCAAACGCAACGAAGACCTGGCCAAGCGCAAAATCGTGCTCACCGGGGTGAACCAATTCCCCAACCTCAACGAGAAAGAGGCCGACAACCTCCAGAAAACGGAAAAGGCTTCCGCCCCCAACGGAAAATTCAAGACGATTGCCCCTTACCATGCGGCACAGGCTTTTGAAGCATTGCGTCTGCAAACCGAGGCTTTCGAAAAGAAAAACGGCAAACGTCCCAAGGTGTTCCTGCTTACCTATGGCAACTTAGCCATGCGCAAGGCACGCGCCGGTTTCGCCACCAATTTCTTTGGCTGTCTGGGTTACGAAATCATCGACAACGCCGGTTTTGAGAACGGCGAACAGGGAG
>CAYVJX010000087.1:0-6463 GCA_964451895.1 uncultured Bacteroidaceae bacterium
AGGCCATCATGTCGAACTATGTGGGCATCGTGCGCTCCAACCTGCGCCTCAAACGTGCCTGGGACAGGCTCGGCATCATCTACAAGGAAACCGAAGAACTGTATAATAAGTCCGTGCATTCGGTAAAACTGGCCGAATTGCGCAACCTCATCAACATCGGCTATCTGGTCATCAAGATGTCGATGGAACGGAAGGAAAACTGCGGGCTGTATTACAACCTCGACAACATCAAGAAATAATGGACCATTCCGCTTTCTCCGCCTTACACGCCACTTCGCCCATCGACGGGCGTTATGCCGACAAGACTTCTTCCCTGCAAGCCTATTTTTCGGAATGGGCGTTCATGCGCTACCGGGTGCGTGTGGAGGTGGAATACTTTATCGCGCTCTGCCAATCGGGCATCCCCGCCTTGAAAGATTTTCCCCAAGACAGATTCGAAGATCTGCGCCGGCTCTACCTTTCTTTTTCGGACGAAGACGCCTTGCAGATCAAGCAGACCGAAAGAACCACGAACCACGATGTAAAGGCCGTGGAATATTTCATCAAGGCCAAATTCGAGGCATGGGGCTTGCAGCGGTTCGAAGAATTCGTGCATTTCGGGCTCACCTCGCAGGACATCAACAACACCGCCCAGCCGCTTATGCTTAAGGAAGGGCTGGAAAACGTGATATTGCCTGCCATTAAGAACATCATGGCGCAGATCGGGCAAAAGGCTTCCGATTGGGCGCAGGTGGGAATGCTGGCGCGCACACACGGACAGCCGGCATCGCCCACTGTACTGGGTAAGGAAATGCTGGTTTTTGTGGAACGCCTCCACAGCCAGTTGCTGCTCCTGCAACAAACGCCCCACAGCGCCAAGTTCGGCGGTGCCACGGGCAACCTCAACGCCCATTACGCGGCATTGCCCCATATCGACTGGGTGACTTTCGCCAACCGTTTCGTAAAAGACACCCTAGGGCTTGAACGCTACCAGACCACCACACAGATTGAGCATTACGACAACGCCGCCGCCATTTTCGACGCCCTGCGGCGCATCAACACCATTCTGATTGACTTCTGCCGCGACGTGTGGACGTATATCTCGATGGATTACTTCAAGCAGCAAATCAAGGCCGGGGAAGTGGGTTCCTCCGCCATGCCGCACAAAGTGAACCCCATCGACTTTGAGAACGCGGAAGGCAACCTGGGCATCGCCAACGCTATCTTTGCCCATCTTTCTTCCAAACTGCCCGTTTCGCGCCTGCAACGCGACCTTACCGACTCCACCGTCTGCCGCAATATCGGCGTGCCTTTGGCGCACAGTCTCATCGCCTATAAATCGCTGGAGAAAGGCATCGGCAAACTGCTTCTGAACGCACAGGGCATCGAAAAGGATTTGGACGACAATATCGCCGTACTGGCCGAAGCCATCCAGACCATCCTGCGCTCGATAGGCTTTCCCCAACCCTACGAGGCCTTGAAAGCCCTGACCCGCACCGGAAACAAGATAGACAGGCAAAGCATCCTCGATTTCGTGCAAGGCCTGACGGTGGATGCCGATACCAAAAACCGCCTCCTGCAACTCGACCCCAAGACCTATACGGGGGTTTACGGCCTTGAACCGCAACGGATCCGGGAACGCCTGTCGCAATGCGGCATCGAAGTCTCCACGCAAAGCTCCGTGGCATGAAAAACGGTCTGCTGCTCAAATACCTCAAACCCTATACGGGACGGTTGTTGTTCAACGTCTTTTTAAGAACGCTTTCGGCTTTCTTCACCATCGTGCTGATTGTATCGGTGGCGCCTCTGCTGTATATCCTTTTCGACACAGGCAATGCCGCTTCCGGAATACAATCGGCGGAAGGCATCGCCAACGCCGGCATCGAGGTATTGGAAAACTGGGTGAACCTTTCAATAGCCCGCTTCGGCAAAGCCGCCACCTTGATGATACTTGCCGGATGCCTCACCGGTGCCTATTTCTTGAAAAACCTGTGCGCCTATATGGGGCTGTACCTGTTCTCGCCTATCCGCAACCGCATGGTGGCGCAGATGCGCAACGACCTTTTCCTTAAATTCATGACCCTGCCCCTTTCCTACTATGCCAGACAACAGAAAGGAGACCTGCTCTCGCGCATCACCGAAGACACGCAGGCCATCGACAACCAGATGCTCAACCAAGTACAGGAAGTGCTGGTGGATATCATCACCTTTATTTTTCTGGTGGCGGCCCTGTTTTTCATCAGTGTTCCCTTGAGCCTGTTCGTGTTGGTGCTCCTGCCCCTTATCGGCATGGCCACCAGCTTTATATCACGTTCCTTAAAGCGTAAGTCGTTCCAATTGCAGAACCTTAAAGGAAACATCGCCTCTCAGGTTTCCGAAAGCCTCGACGGCATCAAGACCATCCGCAGCTACAACACCACCGCCTACGCCCTCAACAAGTTCCGCAAAGACAACAACGCCTTTTACAAACTCAACAACCGCGTGCTGCACCGCATCAACCTCAGTTCCCCGGTGAGCGAGGTGTTGGGAACCATCGCCATCGTAGCCATCCTGATTATCGGCGGTTATCTGATTCTGTCCAGGCACAGCCTCAAGCCGGAAGCCTTCATCACCTACCTGCTGGCGATGATACAGTTGTTGCCCACCTCCAAAAACATCACTTCGGCCTATTTTACCTGGCAGTCGGGCAAGGGCTCGCTTTCCCGTATCAAGGAAGTATTCGACGCCGAGGAAGTTATCGTGCAGAAAGAGAACGCCCGGGAGTTGAAACGGTTCGAACACGAAATCGTTTTGGAAAACGTAGGCTTTACCTACGGCAAGAAACCGACGCTCCAAAACATTGACCTGCGTATCGAGAAAGGCAAGTTCGTGGCCTTGGTGGGACCTTCGGGCGGCGGAAAATCCACCATCATCAACCTTATCCCGCGTTTCTACGACCCCGTTTCGGGGCGGATCACGATAGACGGGCTCGACATAGCCGACTGCCGGATAGACGACCTGCGCAACCTTTCCTCGCTCGTTTCGCAAGACACGGTGCTGTTCAACGACACGCTCTTCAACAACATCCTTATCGGCAACCCGCAGGCCACGCCCCAAGAGGTGGAACACGCCGCCAGGATGGCGGACGCGCACGAGTTCATCATGCAGTGCGAAAACGGCTACCAAAGCCTTATCGGAGACAGCGGCACCAAGCTTTCCGGAGGGCAACGGCAACGCATCAGCATAGCACGCGCCTTGCTCAAGAAAGCCCCTATCCTGTTGTTCGACGAAGCCACTTCCGCGCTCGATACCGAAGCCGAGAACCGCATCATGGAAGCCATACGGCAGGAAGGCAAAAAGAATAGCCAGACCATCATTTCGGTGGCGCACCGCCTTTCGAGCATCCGCCATGCCGATGAAATCATCGTGATTGAGGAAGGCTGTATCGTGGAACGCGGAACGCATGAACAGCTCTATGAACGGCAAGGGCTCTACCATAAGCTCTGCCAAATGCAGAACACCGCAAATTCCGAAGCATGACCACAGGAAGGGTAATCGCAAGCACAGGCAAGGAATATGCGGTGGAAGACACCGACCACCGGGTACATACCTGCAAGGTAAAGGGCAATTTCCGCCTCAAGGGGGTCAAGACCACCAATCCCGTGGCGGTGGGCGATATGGTGGAGTTCTCGGACGAATGGATCACCCGTATCGAAGAGCGGCGCAACTGCATTATCCGCAAGTCGGTGAACCTTTCCAAGCAGACCCATATCATAGCCGCCAACATCGACCTGGCTTTTCTTGTGGCGGGACTGAACCAGCCGCGCACGCCCCAAGGCTTCATAGACCGCTTTCTGGTAACCGCCCAGGCCTATCATGTGCCGGTGTGCCTCGTGTTCAACAAAAGCGACCTCTTCACGCCCCAAAACCGGGAGGAACTGGAAGAATACAGGCGCATCTACGCCCAGGCCGGCTACGAGGTGCTCCGCACCAGCACAGTCACCGGACAGGGCATAGAGGAACTCAGGGAGCGTATGCGGAACCGCATCTGCCTTTTCTCGGGCAATTCGGGCGTGGGCAAATCGGCGCTCATACGGCATCTGCAACCGGAGCTGGACATCCGCGTGGGCGAGATTTCGGAAACGCACCTGAAAGGCAAGCACACCACCACGTATGCCCGTATGTATCCGCTTTCTTTCGGCGGCTATATCGTGGATACCCCCGGCATCAAGGAATTCGGCATGGTAAGGTTCACCACCGACGAACTGTCGCGCTACTTTCCCGAAATGCAGCAGGTGATGGGCAACTGCCGCTTCAACAACTGCACCCACGAACATGAACCGGGCTGTGCCGTGAAACAGGCCGTGCAGGAGGGTGTCATCTCCAGACTGCGCTACGACAGTTATCTCAATATCCTGCATGGCGAGGAAGTGCCTGAACCCGGCCTTCTGGTAAACAAAAACGACAAGAAATAACATGGAAAAGAAACAGATTTTCGGCATCGTCCTAGGCCTTCTGGTGCTGGTGGCGGTATTCTACTGGCTGTCGGACTTGATTATCTACACGCTGGTGGCTTTCTTGGTTTCCATGTTGGGAAGGCCGCTCGTAAAGCTCCTGCACAACCGGGTAAAGATACCGGCTTCCTTAAGCAGTCTCATCGTTCTGGTGGTGATTATCGGCCTGCTGAGCTTTATCGGCTGGCTCATTTTCCCGCTGCTGGTAAAGCAGGCGCAACAGATAGCCGACATCGATTACAACGCCCTTTCCTCGCAGACTTCCCTGTTGGGCCGCGACATCATTTCCTGGTTGAACCAAAAAGGCGTGGACATTACCGAAGAGGAACTCTCGGGCTATCTCTCGCACAGCCTGAGCGAGATATGGCAACATATCAATATCCAAAGCCTGGTGTCTTCGCTGGCAAGCAAGGTGTCTTCGCTGGCCATCGGCTTGTTCTCCGTTATCTTCCTTTCGTTTTTCTTTCTGCGCGATGAACAGATGTTCAAGAAAATGCTGTTCCTGTTCGTGCCCGACCGCCTGGTGGAGCGCACCGAGAAGGTGATGGAATCGGTGGAGAAGCTGCTGAGCCGTTATTTCGTGGGGCTTTCGCTCGAAGTGATCTGCATGATGATTCTGCTTTCTTTCGGCCTATGGATCTGCGGCATCGAGAACGCGCTGCTCTATGGCTGCCTGGGCGGGCTGTTCAATGTGATTCCCTACCTGGGGCCTGTTATCGGCACGGTGCTCACCTGCCTGTTCACCATCGTGAACGGCCTGCACCTGGGTCTGTCGGCAGACCTGCTCTGGTCGTTGCTCAAAGTGGTGGGTGTATTCACCGCCAGCAACCTCATCGACAATTTTGTACTGCAGGTAACGATTTACTCCAACAGCGTCAAGGCGCATCCGCTTGAGATATTCTTCGTTATCCTGATTGCCGGCACACTGACCGGCATCTGGGGCATGATACTGGCCATTCCCTGCTACACGGTGCTGCGCATCTTTGCCAAGGAATTCTTTAAACACACCAAACTGGTGCGCGAACTGACCAAGCGGATATAGTTTTTTTCAAAAAATAAAACACTCAAAGAGTGCTTTTTACGGGTATCGCGGTTCATTTTTGGGCGGCGGTGCTTCGATAAAACCGAATTTCGGGGTTATCTATTAAAGCACTTTTTTAACATGGCATTCTTTCCCGACCTTCCGGACTTTGTTTTAGACAAGAAACAATTCCTGCCCATCTGCCGATGGGAAACCAAAGACCGTCCACGAGAGAAATTCCTCTCCGGCAACGCCCAAGACATGAAAGACGAGGAGCTGCTGGCCATTCTTATCGGCAGCGGAACCGAAAGTTATTCGGCGCTGGACATAGCGCGCCGAATGCTCAAATACTTCAACGGAAGCCTGCATGACCTCAGCTGCCGTTCCGCCAAGGAGCTGGCGCGCAAGTTCACCGGCATCGGGCAGGCCAAGGCAGTGGGTATCCTGGCGGGCATCGAGCTTGGAAAACGGAGCCTGTCGATTCCTTCGGGAACGGAGACCAAGGTATGCACCAGCGCGGAGGCTTTCCGGCTTCTCTGCGGAGATTTCGCCTCCTCGCCCTATGAAAAGTTCTACGCCCTGTTTCTGTCGCAATCCGGCAAGCTGCTGCGAAAAGTGCTCATCAGCGAGGGAGGGCTGGCCTCCACGATTGTCGATGCGCGTAAAATCTTCAAGTTCGCGATTGACGAGCACGCCTGCGGGCTTATTCTGGCGCACAACCATCCTTCGGGAAACCTCAAGCCCAGCCCGGAAGACATCGCCCTGACCGAAAAAATGCAGAAGGGCGCCAAACTGCTCGATTTATACCTTTTTGACCATATCATCGTTTCGGGAAACCGCTATTTCAGTTTCAGCGATGAGAATCTGGTGATAGAACCCGTCAAGAACAACGCCGCGCAAAAGATGTTCGGCTAAGACCCCACTCACTCAAATATCAAATTCATCCCAACCGTTACCGAGTTCCCAATGT
>CAYVJX010000088.1:0-6458 GCA_964451895.1 uncultured Bacteroidaceae bacterium
ACCCAGTCCTGGTTATCCACCTTGAATTCTTGATATAGAATCCCTTTTTCGGAAAGCAGTTCCTTTACGATACGGGCGTTTTCCGCATCATCGCCTACTACCTGTACGGGCGAACCTTGCGGCAGGGAAGACAAGGCTTCCTGCGTTTTTCGGAGCGGTTCGCCGCCGCTTAATCCCTTTGTATCAGCGGTTGCTATCTACAAAAACGGATTCTGATACTTTTCCTGTTCTATCCAGGTGCGGCCGCCGTGGCCGGGGCGTACCGAGAAGTCTTCGTCCAGTACAAAGAGTTGCTCAAAAATGCTCTTCTTCAATAGATCCAAGTCTCCGGAAGGCAGGTCGGTGCGGCCGATACTGCCGTTAAAGAGCACATCGCCGCTAAAGACGGTCTTGGCCTGGGGCAGCACGAAACAAACGCTGCCTTCACAATGGCCGGGCGTGTAGCGCACCTCCAGCGTTACGCCGGCAAATGCAATCTTATTCGCATCGAAAACCTTGGCCTTTTCGGGCACTTCCACGGGCGGCAAACCGAAAGATGCCGCGCCCATCGCGCCTTTTTCGAGCAATCCGAGGGCTTTTTCATGCATCTCCAAGGGCAATCCGTAGTGCTTGCAGATGCGCGCCGCGCCCCAGAAGTGGTCAAAATGCGGGTGGGTGAGCAGGATATGGCTTATCTGGATGTTCTCCTGCTCCACAAAACGGAACAGGCGTTCAAATTCCCCCTCCTGGCAACAGCCGGGGTCAATGAGGATGCCTTCTCCATTCTTGCGATAGACCACGTAGAGGTTCATCTCGATAGGGTTTACCGGCATACATTTTATCTGCAGGTTTTCTTGCGGGTTCATGCTGGTTTCTATTTGAAAGGGGAGTCGGATTCTTTGGCCATGTAGGAATAGGCCACGGCTTCGGTGAGTTGCGGCCAGAATTTTTCCACGAATACGGTTATCTTGCCCAACGGGGTCATGATCAGGGAACGTCTTTTATGCTTGATGCCGTTGGCAATCAGGTGGGCCACCCGCTCGGCGGTCATCATCTTGTCTTCCTCGCGGGGCGTTTTTCCTTGCGGGTTGCCGTCTTTGTCGAGGGCGTTCTCGCGCACATGCGATGCCGTAAAGCCGGGGCAGGCCACCATAACGTGCAGGCCTTTCTTCTTGTTCTCGATACGCAGGGTCTGCATCAGGCTTTGGATAGCGGCCTTGGAAGCCGAGTAAGCCGCCCTTGCCGGCAGGCTCTGGTATCCGGCAATCGAGGAGATGCCCACAATCGAAGAACCCCGTTTTTGGAGCAGGTAGGGCAGGGCGTATTTGGAACAGTAGACCGTGCCCCAAAAGTTGGTGTCCATGAGGCGGCGCAACGTTTCGGTCTTGCATTCGATAAACAGACCGCGCATCGAGATACCGGCATTGTTGATGAGGATGTCGATTCTGCCGAATTTCCTCGCCGTCTCCTCCACCCAGCGGCGGCAGTCTTCTTCCACCGTAACGTCGGTCTTCACCACCAGGCAACGGGAGGCAATCTCCTCCTGCGGCAACGTTTGGGCAAGATATTCGTTAATCACTTCTTCGCGGCGGGCGGACAACGAAACGCAATATCCGCGCCGGAGCATTTCTATCGCCAAGGCTTTTCCGATTCCCGACGAAGCGCCGGAAATCATCACCACTTCCGGCATTTTGTCCGCCTTATTTCTGGTACTCATTTCCTTCTCTGATATTATAAAAACAGGAATTAAAAAACACGCGAAGTTAAGGAATTTCTTAAATTTGCTCCCCGTTTCCATAAGCCCGTTTCTTATGAAAGAAATCCGCCTCCGCTTTATCGCGATGAACTTTCTGTCGTTTGCCGAATGGGGCGCCTATGCAAAGTGTGCTGATTGTCCCGGCCACGGAGGGGGAAGCCATCGGTTACGGACTTACCCTGATTTTTCTCGATAAAACGGTATGGAGGCCATGGTGCAGGATTCGATAAGAACGGACGATTATGTTTGGGTGGACGTGCGTACGCCCTCCGAATACCGCCGCGGACACGTGCCGGGGGCGTATAACCTGCCGTTGTTTACCGATGAGGAACGGGCGGAGGTGGGAACCCTCTATGCCCGTCAGGGCAAATATGCCGCCATAGAGCGCGGCCTGGAACTTACCGGCGCGCGTTTTGCGGATATGTTGCGTCAGGGCAAGGCTCTTTCGCAAAAGGGTCGGTTGATGCTTTACTGCTGGCGCGGCGGAATGCGGAGCGCGAGTGTGGCTTGGCTCTTGCGCCTGCAGGACATAGACGTGCAGGTGTATCCCGGCGGCTACCGGGCCTACCGTAATGCTTTCGAGACAATTTTGCGGCGGGATTGGAGGTTTTTTGTGTTGGGAGGCCCCACGCTTTGTGGAAAAACCGAAATCCTGCACCGGCTGGCGCAGCAAGGAGAACAGGTGCTGGATCTGGAAGGGATGGCGCATCACAAAGGCTCCGCTTTCGGCGCGCTCGGTCAGGAGCTGCAGCCCGGAAACGAAGAGTTTTCGAACCTCTTGCATGCGGCAATGGAGCGTTTTTCGCCAGACCGTCCCGTTTGGTGCGAAGACGAAAGCCTGAACCTCGGCAAAGTGGTACTGCCTTCCTCTTTCTATGCGCTGTTGACCTCTTCTCCGCTTGTGTGGGTGGAACGCCCTATGGCGGAACGCATTGCACGGGGTATGGAGGAATACGGCAAGATGCCGCCCTCGCTTTTAGTGGAGTGCCTGTTGAAACTGCAACGGCGCATGGGCGGCGACAGGGTGCGGCAGGCCGTTGCCGCCGTAGAGAGCGGTTGCATTGCGCAGGCCTTGGAATCGACGCTTTCCTACTACGACAAAACCTACCTTTTTTCTTTGCGGAAGCGCGGTGGAGAAATGGTTCACCGTTGCGTGGCCACTAAGGAACCGGATGAGGTCTGCCGTGCGTTGCTTGCATGGGCCGACACCTTTATGCGTGAAAATAAAAACAGAAAGATATGCCTACCGTAGATGTCCGCGGACTTTCGTGTCCCGCGCCTTTAATCAAGACCAAGCAGGCCATCAGCCAGGCTTCCGCCGGAACACCCGTACAGGTGGTGGGCGATGGCGTCATTCCGTTGGGGAACCTTAAGAACTATCTTGCCGAATTGGGCATCGCCTTTAAGGAAATGCAGGTGGACAACCAGGAATGGATACTTTCGTTCGTGGTGGGTTCCGAGTCGGAAAAATCGGCGGCTGACCACATGGCGGCCGAATCTTTTTGCCACCCTGTTCCTGCGCCCGCCTTGCCTCCGGATGCTACCGACAGCTATGTGGTGGCGGTTTCTTCCCTTTGCATGGGAAAGGGCGACGAACGTTTGGGCTCCCTGCTGATAAAGGCCTTTTTGAATGTCCTGCCCGAATTGGACAGCCTGCCTCGTGCCGTCTGCTTCTACAACGAAGGCGTGAAACTCACCTGCGGGGATTCGCCTGTATTGGAATCGCTCAAGACCTTGCAGGAAAAAGGCGTTTCCATCGTGGTATGCGGCACCTGCGTGGAATATTACGGTTTGCAGGAACAGGTGGCTGTGGGCAGCATCAGCAATATGTACCATATCGCCACCCTGCTTTCACAATCCTTTAAGGTGATATATCCGTGATGAGGCAGGCTTTGTTCGGGAGTGCCGTGATTTTGATACAGGCTGAGGAAATCGCGCTCAAGGCGGGCGTGGACTGTTGGCTCAAAACCGTTTTGGGACCGCCGAAAACGCCCTGTGGCATGAAACTGGTGTTTGCCGGAAAGGATGAAGCGCTGGTGAGAAAACTGTGGCGTGAGGCCGGCATAGAGTTTAAGATAAATGACGATGGAATTTGATCTTTTGTCTGTTTCCGAAACCGGAGGTTGTTCGGCCAAATTGCCGGCCGGACTGTTGGAACGCCTTCTGACCGATATTCCCTTGAAGTCTCATCCCGATATCATGGTGGATATAGAGACCCACGACGATGCGGGTGTCTATCGCCTCAACGATACCACGGCCTTGATCGTTACCACCGATTTCTTTCCGCCGCTTTGTTCAGACGCCCGTACCTTTGGGCGGATCGCCGCCTGCAATGCCCTCAGCGATGTGTATGCGATGGGCGGAACGCCGCTTCTTACGCTCAACCTCACGCTTTTTCCCGCCGAAGGGATTCCCTTGGAAGTGCTGCACGATATTTTGCAGGGCGGACAGGAGATGGTAAACGAGGCGGGCGCATTCACCATGGGCGGACATACGATTGTGGATGCCGTGCCCAAATATGGCCTGGCCGTGGTGGGAACGGTGGATCCCGAAAAACTGGTCACCAACGCGGCGGCGCGGGCGGGTGACGTGCTGGTGCTTACCAAAGCCCTTGGCGCGGGTGTGTTGATTGCGGCCCATCGTTTGGGTATGGCCGATGAAAAGGCTTACCGCGAGGCTTTGGATCAAATGTGCCTGTTGAACGCCAAGGGGGCGGAGGTGATGCGGAAGTACGGTATCCGGTGCGCCACCGACATTACCGGTTTCGGTTTGATGGGGCACGCCTGCAAGATGGCCGCCGCTTCTGGCAAAAAATTGCATATCGATACGGCACGGCTTCCCGTGTTGCCTGGAGTCTTGCCGCTTCTGCAGGCGGGCTGTGTGCCGGGGGCGGCCTTCAAGAACATGGAATATGCCAGGCCTTATCTGCAGGTGGGGGCAGGGGTGGAACTGGAATGTAAAATGCTTTGCGCCGATGCCCAGACTTCGGGCGGCCTTCTGATGTGTGTGCCCTCTGCCGAGGTGCCGTCTGTGCTGCATGAACTCAAGACAGGCGGTTATCCCTATGCGTGCGTGATGGGAAGCGTGTCGGAAGGAAGCGGTGTCGTGTTGGATTAATTCGTACATTTGTTGTTTGTTGGCTTATCAAAAAAAATATCGATGAAAAATATCCGCATCCGCCTGATCGCGATGAATTTTCTGCAATTCGCCGTCTGGGGCGCCTACCTCACTTCGATGGGGAATTATCTGGGCGTGGCGGGATTGGGCGACAAAATCGCCTGGTTCTACGCCATACAAGGTATTGTGAGCATCTTTATGCCTACGCTGATAGGCATCTTGGCCGACAAGTACGTGCAGCCGCAACGCATGTTGGGCCTCTGTCATCTGCTGGCCGGCGTATTTATGCTTTCCTGTTGGTGGATGGGGCTTCAGGCCGGCTTCGGGCAGGAGATACCCGACAAGGCTTTGTTCATAACGCTATACACCTTGAGCGTGGCTTTCTATATGCCCACCATCGCGCTGTCCAATACGGTGGCTTTTACCGTGTTGAAATGCAACGGGTTGGATACGGTAAAGGACTTCCCTCCAATCCGTGTGCTGGGAACGGTCGGTTTCATCATCTCCATGTGGTTCGTCAACTGCGCGGTGTGGGACAACGGGGCGTTTTCCTTGACCATCGCCGACAATCCCCACAAGTTCCAGTATTCCTACATGCAGTTCATGGTGTCAGGCTTGCTCGGCCTGCTGCTCGCCCTATACAGTTTTACCTTGCCTGTCTGCAAACTGGAAAGCAAAAAAAATGTATCCTTGATGGAAAGCCTTGGGCTGAGCGCCTTTGCCCTGTTCAAGAGCCGCAAGATGGCCCTGTTCTTTATCTTCTCGGCTCTGCTGGGGATGTGCCTGCAGGTAACCAACGGCTACGCGGGACCCTTCCTTACGGCTTTCAACGGTAATCCCGATCCGGCCATAGCCGATTCTTTCGCGGCCGACAACGCCACCTTGCTCACTTCCATCTCGCAAATCAGTGAGGCCGTCTGCATTCTTATGATTCCTTTCTTCTTGCGTCGCTTCGGTATCAAGACCGTGATGCTGATGTCGATGTTGGCCTGGGTGCTCCGTTTCGGCTTTTTCGGAATAGGTTCACCCACAATGCCGGGCGTGCTGCTTTTTGTGCTTTCATGCATCGTGTATGGGGTGGCTTTCGACTTCTTCAATGTTTCGGGCGGTATTTTCGTGGATCAGGAATGTGAGTCCTCGGTAAAGGCATCCGCCCAAGGTCTGTTTATGATGATGACCAATGGCTTGGGTGCCACGATAGGCACGCTCGCGGCCGGGGCCGTCGTGAACCGTTACTGCTCGTGGCAAGACGGTTATCTGATGGGGGACTGGACCACGTGCTGGTTTATTTTTGCCGGTTTCGCCCTCGTGGTGGCCTTGCTGTTCATGCTGCTGTTCCGGTACCGGCAGACGATGAGCGACAACACGCATAAGGCATAAACGCCCTCTGAGAAAACGGAAGCGGGTCGGGATTTTCCCGACCCGCTTCCGTTGGGTGCCTATTCGGCAGGGCGGTTCGCGTTGAGAAAACCGAGGCTTTCCCGATAGAACCTCTCGCGCACGGGTTTGGCCGACAGAGCAAGGTCGTGCAGACCATTCTCAATCGTGAGTGTCTGCGCCTTGGGGCCGAGGGTCTTGCCGTATTTCTCGATGTCTTTCACGTCCA
>CAYVJX010000089.1:0-6385 GCA_964451895.1 uncultured Bacteroidaceae bacterium
GCGGATAAATCTTGCAACCGTCGCCGATTTCGCAGCCCGAGGAGATAACGCAGAATTCGCCGATATACACGTCTTTGCCGATTTTGGCGTCGGGTGCCACGAAAGCGAGGCTGGAAACGCCCGGTTTGGGCGTGGTGTATTCGTTGTAGAAAGCCAACAGACGGGCAAAGGCCTCGTAGGAGTTCTCCACGCGGATCAAGGCCGCCGCAACGGGGTGTTCGGGCACGAAATCCTTGCCCACGATTACCGCCGTGGCTTTTGTTTCGTAAATATAAGGGGTGTATTTGGGATTGGCCAGAAAAGTAAGCCCTCCTTCGTGTCCTTCTTCTATCTTGCAGAGCGTGGTGATGACCGTCTCTGCCGCGCCTCCCTCAACGGTTCCCCCGATGATTTCAGCGATTTTTGAAAGCGTGAAACTGAGCATGTCTTCAATTGTTAAGGATGCCGGAACCGCAAAGCCCGGATGCCTATAGGGTGTGCAAATATATGAAAAGTCGAGCGCAGAATCCAAACCGGGCGTTCCAATTGGATATTCCGTGCCAAAGCCGTAATTTTGTAGGTTATGATGACACAGACGGTAACATTGTTGACAGACTGGGGGCTGACAGACCATTATGCGGCGGTGGTCAGGGCCCGGCTGCAGGCTAAGTTGCCCGATGTGCGTGTTGTGGACATAACGCATGCCGTGCCGCGGGACAAGGGCAATATCTATGCGGCGGCGTATATGGCATTCGACACTTACCGCTATTTCCCGACGGGAACCATCCATATCATAGGCGTGGACGATATCGCTTCTCCCGAAAACGCGCATCTGGTGGTGAAATTCGACCGTCAGTTCTTTATCGGGGCCGACAACGGCTTTTTTTCGGTGTTGGAGTGCCTGTCGGGCAAGCAGGCGGAAGAGGTTTACGAAATAAAGATCTGGCAGGAAACCCAAGTATATACCTTTCCGGCCAGAGACCTGTTCCCTAAGGTGGCGACATTGCTGGCGGTCGGCACGCCGCCCGCTCAGATCGGCACCCGCCTCGCTGACGACAAGCGATTCCGCCCCAAACTATTGGAGGGCGGGCTGGTCTTGCAACGTACGCCCGAAAGGGACCGCAACGGAAACGTGACGGGAATGCAGCTTTCCGGCATGGTGCTGTGCGTGGACGGTTTCGGAAACATCATCACCAATATCACCAAAAAACAGTTCGCCGCCTGTGAGGCGGAGTTTAAATTCGTTGATGTGCGGGCGGACTGGCGTAAGATTCCCGGCAGATTCGTTAGGGCGTATATGGACGTGGAACCCGGAGACCTCGCCTTTATCTTTCTGGAAAACGGTTTTCTGGAAATCTCGATGAACCGTGGAAATGCGGCCCGTATCTTGGGCGTGGATAACGGCGCCAAGGTGGTGGTCCGTTTCGAAACCAATAAGAGATAGTAATCATGCGTTCATTGCTCAAAAAAGAAATACGTCTGTTTTTTTCGGGGCCGTTGGCGTACTTGGTGTTGGCGGTGTTTTTTGCGGTCAATGCCTTGATGCTGTTTGTACTGCCCACTTCGTTCAATATCTTCGACGCAGGATACGCCACCTTGGAGCCTTTCTTTTCGTGGGCGCCCCTCGTGTTCCTGTTTTTGGTGCCCGCCTTGTGCATGCGCAGCTTTGCCGAAGAAAAAAAGAGCGGCACGATGGAAATGTTGCTCACCCGTCCGCTTACGCGCCTGCAATTGGTCTTTGCCAAATTCTGCGCCGGTTTCCTGCTGTTGGCGGTGAGCCTCTTGCCCGTGTTCCTCTACCTCTATACGGTTTCCGGCCTGGCTTCTCCGCAAGGCAATTTCGACTTGGGCGCGTTTTGGGGCGCGTTGACGGGTTTGTTGCTCCTGGGGGCTTCGTTTGTGGCGGTGTGCGTGTTCATGTCTTCGCTCACGCAGAACCAGGTGGTGGCTTTCGTGCTTTCGGTGGCGGCCTGCACTATGCTCTATGTGGGTTTCGATTTGTTCGCCGCCTTGATTCCCGAAGGCGGGCTGAGCCTTTGGGTGGCCAAACTCGGCATCAGCCAGCACTATTCTTCGTTGAGCCGGGGCGTGGTGGATTTTCGGGATGTGGCGTATTATCTGAGCCTGGTGGTGCTTTTTATCGGCTTTACCGTGTTGGGGCTCGACAAACGCAGAAAAGTGTTCTGGAAACCTTACCTGCTGGCGGTGGTTCTGCTGGCGGTGGTGGATGCGGTGGCGGCCTTGTTGCCGTTGCGGTTGGATCTGACCGCCGACAGACGTTATACCTTGATGCCCGTAACCAAAAACATCTTGCGGCAGGATGACAATCCGGTGTATGTGAAGGTGTATCTTGCCGGCAGTCTTCCGGCGGGCTTCAAGCGTCTGGAGCGCTCGGTGCGCGAGACCTTGGATGAATTCAGGATTTACCGCCCCTCCATCCGTTATACTTTTACCGATATCTACGCCCTCGAAAGCGAGGAACAGCGCCAAGGCCTGATGCAGGAACTGGCGCAGAAAGGCATCCGCCCCACACAGCTGGAGGTAAGGACCAAGGAAGGGCTTACGCGCCGCTTGATTTTTCCGGCCGCAGAGCTCCGTTCCGGCGGGCGTTCCATTTCGGTGGGGCTGTTGAGCGAGCAGTTGGGGCGTGGGGCGGAAGAAACGCTCAATAATTCCATTGAGAATGTGGAACTGCAACTTGCCAACGCCATCCGCGCCTTGTCTGAAAAAGAGCCGGCAGACGTTGCTTTTTTAGAGGGCAACGGCGAGTTGTCTTATATGCAGACGGTTTCTTTGGGCAACGCGCTCAGTTCGTTCTATCGGGTAACGCGCGCGGCTTTGACCGCAGATCCAGCCTCGCTCCTGCAACAAGACAGCAACGGAACATGGATTCCCCGTTATGCGGCGGCTATCGTGGCGCATCCGCAAACCGCCTTTACCGAAGCGCAGAAAGCCGTGCTTGACCAATACGTGATGCGGGGCGGAAAGATGCTTTGGGTCATGGAGGCCGGCAACGGTTCGCTCGATTCGCTCAAGGGGCAGTCTATGTTCGATGCCATGCCGTATCATCTGAATCTTGACGATCTGTTTTTCCGTTACGGATTCAGGCTCCGCAGCGAGATGCTGTTGGACCGCAACGCCGCGCTTTCGCCCGTGCTTACAGGCTATATGGGCAGCCAGCCTATCATCGAGTTCATGCCCAATTACTACAGCCCGGTGGTGGAACCCGAAGCGTGGAACATGGGCGATGCCGCTTGCATGGCGCAGGAAACAGGCACCATCCGCCTGCAGGTGGCCGCCGGTATCGACACCATCGAGAACGGCTTGAAAAAAACGCCGCTCTTGCAGACCTCGCCTTATTCGTTCAAGGTTCGTCTGCCGCACGCGATGTCGGCGGATCTGATGCGCAACCCGCCCGATCTGCGCCGTTTTGACCAAGGCCGGCAAACGGTGGCCCTGTTGGTGGAAGGAAATTTCCCCACGGCTTATCCTTTGGTGAAGCCCGAACTGGAAAACGCTACCGGTTTCGCGTACAGGAAAGAAAGCGGCCCTTCCGCCATGATGATTGTGGGCGACGGCGATATGGCGCGGAACGATATTCTGCCCGACGGACAGCCTCTGCCGCTTGGATTTGACCGCTACACAAGGCAGATGTACGGCAACGGCAACTTTTTGGTGAACGCTCTGCATTACCTTACCGGCCATCAGGAATGGATCAAGCTCAAGCCTCGGGAAGTGCGCCTGCGGCTGTTGGACAAGGCGGTGTTGGAAAAGCAGAAGAAGCGATATACCGTTCTCAATTTTGCCTTGCCCATAGGTGCCGTGCTGTTGTTCGGCGCGTTGTTCATGGCTTTGCGAAAGAAAAAATACACCGCCTGAGGTATGGAAAGAAAGTATCGGAAAACGGGCGTTGCCGTTCTCATATCGCTCTCGGTTCTGCTGTTGGCGTGGGCGGTTCTCGCCATTGCCGGGCGCTTTTCCGGAAAACTGGAGAGTTTGGAAATCCCCTCGGAAATCACGGATAAGGTGGATCAGATTGAAATGCGTTTTTCCGATACCTGTTTCTTGCGTTTCCAAAAGAAAGAAGGCGAGTGGCAGGGCATTTCGGAGCGGTTTTCCTTTGAGGCGGACAGGGCGCGGATACAGGATTTTCTTGCCCTTTTCAATACTTGGGAAGTTCTGCTGATTCCCTCCGACAGCCAACGTCGGGCATGGCAGGACGAAATGGCGGAAAGGGGAGGGAAAGTGTGCCTGAGAGCCGGCGGCCGCAAGGTCTTTTCGTCCTCTTTTGTCCATACGGGCGGTTATTTCGTTATCGACAAGGGCAGACGGCAGGTGTATGCGATGGATATGCCCTACAACCCGTCCGACAACCGCCGTTTCTTTGCCTCGGAGCCGGAACTTTGGCAGAACCGGCTGCTGTTCCATTTCGACTACGATGGTCTGGCTTCGGTCAAGGTAACCTATCCCGACCCCAAGGATTCCTACCGGTTGCTGAACACCGGCCAAGCCTTTCTTTTGGAGCACGGAAGGGGCGTGGATACGGTTCCTGCGGCGCGCGCCCGGGCGTATCTTTCTTCTTTTACCCGCGTTTATTTCGATGCCGGAGAGGCAGGGGGCGAAGCGGGAGATCTCTTGTACGAAATGGAGATATGCCCCAAAGAGGGGGCATGTATGGTTTTGCCGGTATTCGGAAAGATAACGGACGGAAGCCCCGATGTGTTCAAGGCTTTGACGGCCGTGCGCCGCGCTTCGGGCACGGACACCGTTGAGATTCCCTATGTGGTCTTGGACAAGCTGGCCAAACGCCCCGATTGGTTCAGATTGTATTAGGTTGGTTGAAAAACCGACATATATTGCGTATATTTGCGCTCGCGTAAAGGCGCACGTTCCCCATTCCGGTGGAACGCGGTTAAAAAACTCAACGATATGAGATTTATTGTCAACAGCCAGTTGCTTTTGGAAAACCTCCAAAGCGTTAGCGGACTTTTGGTAGAAAACAAGGCGTTGCCTATTTTGGAAAAATGCCTTTTCCGGGTAAGCGGAAAGACCCTTACCTTGGTGGCTTCCGATTCGGAATCGATTGCGGTAGTGGATATTGCATTGGAAGAAGTTACCGGCGAAGGCGCGGTGGCGGTTCCGGCGCGTTCCTTGCTCGACACGCTTAAGACCATGCCTAACATCCCTCTGATTTTCAATGTAGATGAAGCCACTTCCGGTATCGAGATTTCGGGCGGCACGGGTCAATACAAACTTACGGGCGAACCTGCCGACACCTATCCCGAAATTCCGCAGATGGGCGGCGATAACGCGCTTGCCACGATTTCTTCCGATATTCTGGTGCGCGCCATTTCCAAAACCATTTTCGCCACCGGCAACGACCAGCTGCGCGCCACCATGTGCGGCGTTCTGTTCGAGATGAAGCCCGACGGCATGACCTTCGTGGCTACCGATGCCCACAAACTGGTGCGTTACCGTCGTTCCGACGTCAAGACCCCGGCCGAAACCTCTTTCGTGGTTCCCAAAAAGGCCTTGACCCTGCTCAAGAGCATCCTTTCCATGCACAAGGAAGCCGTGGAAGTGCGGGTGGAAGCGAATGAGAAGAATGTTTTCTTCCAATTCGAGAACGTACATATCAGCTGCCGTTTGGTGGATGGCCGTTATCCCAACTATCAGGCGGTTATTCCCACCGAAAACCCCAACAAGCTTACCGTGGCGCGCCAGGCGTTCCTTACCTGCGTTAAACGTATCTGCATCTTTGCCAGCAAGGCCATGCCCCAGGCCCGTCTTACGATGAGCGGCGGCAGCGAAGTGCTGGTTTCTGCCGAAGACGTGGAAAACTCGAACGCCGCCAAAGAAAGGATCGCCTGCCAGTACGAAGGCGAACCGATGGAAATCGGCTTCAACGCCAGGTATTTTCTGGAAATGCTCGCCAATCTGGAAACCGACGATGTCTGCCTCCAGATGTCGATGCCCAACCGTGCGGGGCTTATCGTTCCCGTGGGCGAAGGCGATGCCAACGAGGATATCCTGATGTTGGTGATGCCTGTGATGCTGTAAGAGAACAATCAATAAAACCTTAAAAATCTATATACACATGGCAAAATTCAAAGGTGCTATCGTGGTGGACAAGGAAAAGTGCAAAGGCTGCGGCATCTGCATGTCGATCTGTCCTACCAAAACGATAGGAATGTCGAAAGAAGTCAATGGCAAGGGTTACAACTTCGCCATCATGGTCAATGAGGAAAGCTGCACCGGTTGCGCTTCCTGCGGCCGTATCTGCCCCGACGGCGTCATTACCGTTTATAGGGCGAAAGAGGACTAATAAGAAATCAATCTAAAACAAAGAACAATGGAAGATTTGCGGTTAATGAAAGGCAACGAGGCTTTCGCCGAAGCTGCCATT
>CAYVJX010000090.1:0-6285 GCA_964451895.1 uncultured Bacteroidaceae bacterium
AGCTCGCTCTCCACAGACTGCGGCTGCGCGAAGGCAGCCGTCATCAGGATTGCCGAGGACAAGCCTAATGACAAAAGACATTTCTTCATCATAATAAACGGTTAAATGGATTCGCTAAGATAATAAAACTTTTTTACTGATTCCACTTTTTTCATTCATGCCTTTTTTCGGAAAAATTCAGACACTCCTGAAAAATGGAGTCGCTAAGATATTAAAATAATTTACGGATTCAAAATTTTTTCAACAAGTATCTGGAAAGATTTTTTATAAAGATTTATTTGTGAGCGAAATATATCTTGGCTTCCTGACTTCGGCCAAGCGGTAGAGGATGCTTGTTGCCGTTCGCTCCGAGAGAAAAGAGAAATTATATCCAGTCGTTGTCCGAGAGGTCCTTGAAGCGGTCTATCTCGCGGCGCTCGCGCTTGGTGGGACGTCCCGTGCGGGGATCGCGCCTTTCGAAAGAGGGCGCGCGTTGCAGGGCGAGCTTTTCCTTTTCTTCGGGCGCGGTGATATCCAGCACGTATTCGGACACTTTGGCGGCTCCCACACGGTTGGGCAACAGATGGAGCACCCGGAAAGAGAAGGTTACGCCGTGGCGGTTCACGTGAAACACATCGCCTTCCTTGATTTCCTTGGCCGCCTTCACGATGTCTTGTCCGATGCGCACCCTGCCCAGACGGCAGGCCTCGGCGGCTTCCGTGCGTGTCTTGAAAAGACGTACCGCCCAAAGGAATTTGTCAATCCGCATATAATGAATTTTCGGGACTACCGTTTATCGAACGCCTGCCAACCCTGGGCGGTGAGCGGAATGAGACTGCCGTTTTCGGGCACGAGGAAATTGCCCTGCGCCTTTTCCACCATGTGCCCGATCACCGTGATTTTGGGGTTGTCCTTTATCTTGTCGTAATCTTTCTGAGAGATGGTGAACAGCAGTTCGTAGTCTTCCCCGCCGCTGAGCGCCGCCGTTTCGGGCAGAATCTTGAAAAGTTCGAGCGCCTTGCCCGTTTCCATATCCACCGGAATCTTGCTTTGGTAGAGCATACAGCCGCAACCCGACGCTTTGCTCAGATGCAGTATTTCGGAAGCCAGACCGTCTGAAATATCGATCATCGAAGTGGGCTTGATGTTCAGTTCCGCCAACAGATCCACGATATCCAAACGGGGTTCGGGCTTGAGCTGGCGTTCCAGCACGTAGGCAAAATCCTTGAAATCGGGCTGCATCTGCGGGTTGGCCAGAAATTCGCGCTTTTCCCTTTCCAACAACAGCAAACCGGCATACGCGCCGCCCAGATTGCCTGAAACACAAAGCAAATCGTTTTCCTTGGCGCCGCTTCGGTAGGCCACGCTGTCGGGCTCCGCATAACCGATTACGGTTACCGAAACGGCAAGACCGGCGCGGCTCGAAACGGTATCGCCGCCCACTAAATCCACCCCGTAGCGGTCACAGCAAAGGCGCATTCCGGCATAGAGTTCCTCGATGGCTTCCAGCGAATAGCGGTTCGACACGGCAAGGCCCACCAGCACCTGGGCGGGTTTGGCGTTCATGGCGGCGATGTCCGAGAGGTTCACCGCAATGGCTTTATAACCCAAGTGTTTGAGCGGACAGTAGGTCATATCGAAATGCACGCCTTCCATCAACAGGTCTTTGGAAACCAGCTGCACCTGCCCCTGGGGCGTGTGCAGTACCGCCGCGTCGTCGCCCACGCCTTTGAGCGTGCTTTGGGGATTGTGTACGGTAAAGTTCTCGGTAATGCGGTCTATCAGGCCGAATTCGCCGAGCTCTTCCAGCTCCGTGCGGTTCTGACCGCCTTGGGCTTGTTCTTCGTTGAGGCTCTTATCCACGGAATATCGTTTTTTTGTTTGCGGTGCGGCGGGTAAGCGACTTGGCCCGGCGCGAGAAAATGAACATGGGCAGGGAGGCTCCCACCGTCATGCAGAGGATTACCGTTATGGTAACGATGATGTTCAGGAAAAAGTCGTTGAGGTGCAGGAAAGCTTCGGTGGGCGTGTTGATGTTCTGCACAAAGAGGATGATGGAGAACACCGCCTTGTAGGCGTACATTCCCGGCACGAAGGGCAGCAGCGCGGGAATGTAGAGCGTGGTCATGGGGCATTTTATCCTGCCGCCCAGCCAGAGGCTGCCGAAACCCATCAGGAGGGATGCCGCCAGCGTGGCCGTGGCGATATCGAAACCCAAAGTCTGCATGAGCTGGTAACGGAGGGCGTAACCCACCGCCGCCAGCACCATGATGCACGGCAGGGAACGCCGCGAAGGATTGGAGACCGCGCCGAAGCCCAGAGCGGCGAAAGCGGCGCAGACCGCGCGTATTATCGTTTCTTCCATCATAACAGCAAACTCCCCCTGAATAGCACCATCGAGATGGAAAGCCCCACCGCCAGGCACAGCACGATAAGGATAGCGCGCATAAGGCGGGCGAAGCCTATGAGCACATGGTTCTCGAACATGTCGATAACGCCCGTGATGAGCGGCACGCCGGGCACCATGAAAAGCACGCTGGTGGCCACCGCCACCGTAACATTCACCTGCCCTGCCAGAACCGGCAGCGAAGCCAGCCCCAGGCAGGTAAAGGAACTGAAGAAAGAAACGAGAAGCACCGCCAGCGAATGGTCGATGCCTTGCTTCTTGATGAACCGCAACAGGATATAGCCGGCGAAGGTGCTCACGAAAACAAGCCCCATCGAGCCCAGATCCCCGCCGAAAAGACGGCAGAAACAGGCATTGGCCACCGACACGAGCAAGGTAACGAGCCAAGTGTTCATGCGGGGCTTCTGCATGATCTGGCTGTATTCCTCCTTTACCTGCGCCAGATTGAGCCTGTTGTCGAACACTTTCCAGCTCAACGCGCTCAGCTCTGCGTTCAGTTCGAAACTTACCGGAATCTGCCGGATATGCACCACTTCGGTGCAGATTTCGTCTTGTTCGGGATCGGAAAGGGTAAGGATGATGTTGGAGGCGAAGATGGTCATGGTAAGCTCCAGGCCGTAGGCCTCGCAGATGCGCCGCGAATTGCGCAGCACCCGCGTGCAGTGCACGCCCGCGCCCAGCAGCACGGCGGCGTAGTCGGCGATAAAGCCCGTGGTTTCCTTAAGTTTGGCCGATTGGTACATCTTATTTCACTTCTTCCAAGGTTACCAGCTTGTTCACGATGGCATAAATGGTAAGCCCCGCCGAACTGTGTATCTGCAATTTGTTGGCGATATTGCGGCGATGGGTGATGACTGTATGCTGCGAAAGGCAGAGCCTGTCGGCTATCTGCTTGTTGGTGTAGCCTTTCACCACATACGAAACGATTTCTATCTCACGCTGGCTCAAGGCCTTTCCGCTTTCGGAAGCCTCCTGGCGCGAAGGTTCGAGCTTGCCGAGTTTCTCGCGCAGCTGCTCAAAATCATCGTAGAGCGAAACCGAGGCGTCGAAGCCCTGCAGCTTCTGCTCGTCGCGCAAATCCGTTACCAAGGCCACGCACAGCATATCGCGGTTCTCTCCCCGGGCAGGGTTCTCGCCGTTCCAAAAACCGGGGTTCACGATCAGCACGTCCGGGCGTTCCATCGAAAGGTGATGTTCCAGCTGCCCCATGTCGCCCACATGGAAAACACGGAAGTCGGCGTTGATCTTCCTCAACACGGAAACCATGCCTTCCCGCAGGATTTCGGAAGGCTCGGCCACGGTAAAAGTGAGCATCCTCCTCATCGCGCCGCCTCTTTTTCGATTTTCTCTATCAACGGAACCAGCAGCACATCTTCCAAAGTGTTGTGCTGGCGCAGGTCTTCGGCACAGGTAAAGATGTCGAACAAGGTGGCGTTGAACTCGTTGCCGGTCTTTCCGGCGTAGTATTTGAGCAGGATGTCGCGCAGCTCGGTGAGCCGGCTCTCGATCTGACTGTGCTGTTTGCGGAAGATGTCGATGTGGTAGCCGCTGTCGGCCTTGCCTTGAATCAGGGCGCGGATATAGGGAAACACCGTTTTTTCCTCATACTGCATGTGCTTCTTCACCTCATCGGCATATTCGTCGAAAAAGCGCAGCACCACCACGCTCACGTCTTGCTGGTCTTTGCCGCCTATCACTTCCGAAAGGTCGGAACGCAGCGTGGGCAGACGGTAGTTGAGGAAATATTCGTGCGAATTGTGCAGGTAGCGCACAATGGCTTCGGGTTTGAGCCCGTTCACGGCCTTGGGCTCGAGACGCCCGTACAGGCTCAGGTTCACCACCGCCAGAAAGGTGGGAACGTCTATCCTGTGCTTGCGGCACACCTCGCCCACCGAAGCCTCGCCAAAACCCATCGGAATACCGAAACGGCTCAGCACGAACAACATATAGTGGTTGCCGCACACAAGGGAGCACATCTTGTCGTCTTCCGTATATCGGATTTTGGTATTCATGGCTTTTCTTCGTTATTTTGTGGCTGAGGCTTAAAAACCTGCAAATTTAGGAATTTTATTTATGGAAAACGCTCAAAAATTGCAGCTGGACGAATTGCTGCGAAGCCTGGAAGAATGGGCGCCGCTCTCCCTTCAGGAAAGTTACGACAACGCCGGACTGGTGCTCGGAAACCGCCACGGACAAGTGAGCCAGGCGCTGATCTGTTTTGATGTCACGCCCCAGGTGGTGGAAGAAGCCGTAGAGAAGGGTGCGGACCTGATTATCTCGCACCACCCGCCCATCTTCAAAGGCATCAAGCGCATCGACTCCGGCTCGCGCATGGGCAGGATGCTGGCTCTCTCGCTGCAGCACGGCATCTCGTGGTACGCCATGCACACCAATCTCGACAACACGCCCACGGGGGTCAATTCCTACCTTTCCCAAAAACTGGGGCTTCTCAACGCCCGCGCGCTCGTTCCCGCAGACGCCCAAGGTCTTGCCGGCGCGGGCGTGATCGGTTCGCTGCCTGAACCCATGCAGGAAAAACAGCTGCTCGACACGCTCAAGGCGCTTACGGGCGTGCGGTGCATACGCCACTCGGGCTTTACCGGAAGAACGATAAGGACCTTGGCCCTGTGCGGCGGCAGCGGCGCGGGGTTCTTTGCCGAGGCCGAAGCCCGGCAGGCCGATGTGTATATTACCGGAGACGTGAAGTACCACGACTTCGCGGATGCCGAAAAGACCACCTGGTTAGTGGATATAGGGCATTATGAGAGCGAACATTTCGTAAAGGAGTTAATTCTTAAATATGTTACCGAAAAATTTCCTAAATTTGCCGCCCATATTTCGGAACGGTCTGTAAACCCCGTTTCTTGCTATTAAACTCACTCACACGATGAAAGAAAAAGCCGAAACCAAAACCAAAGCCGCCGCCAAGAAAGCGGCCGCCAAACCTGCCCAAGACGCCGCCAAGCCCAAAGTGGTTTCCGAAGAAAGAGACGCCGCGGTAGAACAGAAGTTGGTTTCCCTTTACGCCTTGCAAAGCGTAGATTCCGCCATAGACGACATCCGTATCCTCCGGGGCGAGCTGCCTTTGGAAGTGCAGGATCTGGAAGACGACATTGCCGGCTACCAGAGCAAAATCGAAAAGCTCAAGGCCGACATGGCTGAAATCACCAAGAACATCGCGGACCGCAAGTCGGCGATAACCGAAATCAAGGCGCAGATCAAGAAGTACGAAAAGCAGCTGCGCGAAGTAAAGAACAGCCGTGAATACGATGCCTTGAACAAGGAAATCGAATTCCAGAACCTCGAAAACCAGTTGCACGAAAAGAAAATCCGCGAGGCCACCATCACCCTCGAAAAACGCAAGGCCGAACTGGAACGCACCGAAGAAGCCTGCGCCGAGCGCCAGAAAGACTTAGAGGCCAAGAAAGGCGAGCTGGATGAAATCGTGGCCGAAACCGAAAAGGACGAAAAGGCCTTGATGAAGAAATCCGAAGAATACCAGTCGCGCATCGAACCCCGCTGGCTGCGTCTTTATGAACGTATCCGCAACAACGCCCACAACGGTTTGGCGGTGGTTTGCGTGGAAAGGGATGCCTGCGGCGGTTGCTTCAGCAAGATTCCTCCCCAACGCCAGATCGACATCCGCATGCACAAGAAAATCATCGCCTGCGAATACTGCGGCCGTTTCCTGGTGGATGAATCGATTAAGGAAAAAGCCGAAGAAATCACCGGCCAGAGCAAGTAACCATAAGGTGAACCGATAAAAAAAACCGATGCTTCCGCATCGGTTTTTTTATGCCATAAGTTTCCTTACACCATTCATCATAGTTCTTCAAAAATCTGTTTCACCACCTTGGCAAAAGAGGGCAAATCGTTTTTAATGATACCTACAATCATGG
>CAYVJX010000091.1:0-6263 GCA_964451895.1 uncultured Bacteroidaceae bacterium
CGGCGAAACGGGTTGCAAAAGTACAACCTTTTTTTATTCTACCAAAATTATTTTTTCAGAAAAATAGAAAAATGATTTATTTAGCTGGTTGTCAATCGCTTTTTAGTGCGCTATTTGATGACTTTCGGTACGGAAATCCGCTCGATTTCCACTTTCGGGAGGTTCTGCAGGTAACGGATGAACACATCGGTGGGGTTGCGTTCGGCTGCAGGAACGGCTTCAAAATCCGGGTCGCGCAGGCTGAACCATGCCGGATTGTAACCGTCGCCGCCGGAAGCCACAAAGTTTTCGGTAACCACGGTGTAGAGGCCGTTTGCTTCTATCGGAATGCGTTTGCCGTTATCCACATACGTCATAGAGGTAACTTTTCCGTTTTCGATGCCTATCTCCATATTATGGTATTGCAGCCAGCCGGCCTTGCAGTCGATGCCGTATTGCAGCAACTCCTTAAGTTGCTGGCCGTTCATTTGGCAGGCACGCAATACGCCGCCGAAAGGAATGATGTTGCCCGCCTGCAGTTTGGTTACCTTTCCCTGCGGCAGAACGGTGCGTATCGCTCCGGCGTTGCATACCCCCAACACAATGGCCGTGTCGTTGCCCGTGGCACGGCGGTAGCAGTCTTGGTAAGCCATCGTGACCAATGCCCCAAGGAGGCTGAATTGACTGCCTTCTTCGTAATGCTGCGGGTCGAGTTCCTGCGGGTTCTCGGTCAATATCTCGTCAAAGCCGTATTCGGGCGCGTGCAGGTAGCGTTCCACCGAAGCTTCCATTTCGGCCATCGTTCCGTTTTGGGGCGAAAGCAGTTCTCCGCCGAGGAAACGGCACGAAACGATACCTTTCTTATCGCGGCTTATCTCGTATTGCAGGCGCGAAATCTTGCGTCCGTAGTTGTGTCCTTGGATTACGGGAATTCCGTTGCGCAGGCCGTAAACCGCCTTGTGGGAATGGCCGCTGAGAATGCCATCTACACCCGGAATTTGGGTCAGTCCATCTACGCCCAGGTCGGTAAAGACCACGTTTCCGTCTTGCATGTCAGTGCCGATATGGGTCAAAAGGATATACAGATCCGCGCTGTCTTTAAGGTCTTGCATGATGCGTCCGGCCACGCCCGCGGGATTGGCGAAGTCGAGGTCCTTGACGATTTCGGGCAGGGCTGCCGTTTTGGTCTCCTGGGTCGAAAGCCCGATAAAGGCGATCCTTACGGGCGTACCGTTTTTAAGCGTCTGCCGCTTGATGGCGTAGGGAACGGCCCAACGGGGGCGCAGTCCGGTGGTGGAATCTTCAAAGATATTGGCCACCAGATAACGGGTGTTGCCCCAATGCAGCCTTTTTTCCATGGCGTCTATGCCCCAGTCGAACTCGTGGTTTCCGATAGCCGAATACTCCACCTTGGCCAGTTCAAACATCTCGTCCAAGGGATGTCCTCCCGTCAGGCGCGGAAAATAGCCGCCGCTGTAGTTGTCGCCGCAGGCCACCACGCATACGTTGGGCAGCGTGGCGCGCAGGTCGTTCAGCGTGCGCACCAGCCGTCCCGCTCCGGGGATATTGCCGGTTTGCTGAAAAGAGCCGTGAAAATCGTTGAACGCCAATATATTGATAGTGTCCTTGGAGGTCTTTACATTCTTTGCCGGCAAGGAACTGAACCCGAAAGATGCCGCAAGGATAATGCCCCAGCACGCGGCGGATTTTAAAAACTTCATGACAGCTTGGCTCCTAATTTTTTCATGACGTTCCAAAAATCGGGAAACGACTTTTGAACGATGTCTTTGTCTTCGATGTTCACTTTTTCGTACTTGGCCGCCAGTATCGCGAACGACAGCGCCATGCGGTGGTCGCGGTAGGTGTGTATCAGTTCGGTCTGGGGATGCAGTTCGGAGGGATAGATGTGCAGGCGGTTGGAATTTTCCGTTTCGGAAGATTCGATGCGGGCGCCGATGCGCGTCAACTCGTTCTGCAAGGCCACGATACGGTCTGTTTCCTTGTATTTGAGCCCGAAGATGCCCGTAAGCTCCACTTCGATGCCCAAGGCGGCGCAAACCACCGCCATGGTCTGTGCCAGGTCGGGATGATGCACAAAATCGTATTCCTTGGGGCTTCGGTCTATCGGAATATCGGGATTCTTGCGGATAATCACGCGGTCTTCCAGAAATTCGGTCTCCACGCCCAATTCTTCGAACCAGTTGGCCACGATGCGGTCGCCCTGCACGCTGTCTTCAAAAAGCAAGGGGAGTTCCACGCTGCCGCCCTCGCTCAAGGCCAACAAACCGTATATATAGGAAGCCGAAGTCCAGTCGGATTCGATCAAGGTTTGGGCCGGGGCGTGCAGCGTGCCGTCGATAAAGATATTGTTGCCGTCTATGAACACGACCACCACGCCGCAGTTCTGCATCTGACGGGCGGTCATCTGGATATAGGGCAAAGACACCTTGGTTTCGCCGATCATCTCGATATGCAGCCCGTGTTCAAAAAGCGGAGCCACCATCATCAAGGCCGACACGAACTGGCTGCTTTGGCCGGCATCCACACGCACGATATAGTCTTGCGACTGCAAGGCTTCGGGCTTTCCCACCAGGCGTATGGGAGGGAAGCCCTCTTCTTCGAGATACTCTATTTCAATGCCCATGGAACGCAAGGCATCCACCAAAGGCCCGATAGGACGGGCTTTCATGCGCGGATTGTCCGAGCCCAGGATCCAGGTTCCGGCGCGGAAGGCCAGCAAGGCGGTAAGGAAACGGATCACCGCCCCGGCGTTCTGACAGTTCAGTTCGGTTGTGTCGTCGGGATCTTCGTCCTGCCGGTCTATCGTTTTGAGCAGTTTCTGCATCAGGCGTGTGTCGTCCGATTCCGAAAGGTTTTCGAGTCCGAAATCCTCATCGGCGAGAAACTGCAATATCAGGTAGCGGTTGCTGATACTTTTGGAACTCGGCAAAGGGGCTTCCCCCTCCATGTGCCTTTCGGCCAGTCGAATGCTGATATTATCCATGCTTATTGATTTTTTTCTTCAAAGGGGTAGAGGGTTAAGACTTCTTCTATCGTTTGGGGCGGAACGGAAAGTTTATACAGGCAAGTGCCGTAGTCTTTCAACAAGACGGGGCGTATCTGTCCGTTCTGCCGGTTTTTCTTGTCGTTCTGCATATAGCCTATCAGGGAGGGAATGTCTTGGGCGGTATAGTTGAATGTGCCGTAAACGCTTTGTATCAGCCGGTGCGCCCGCCCGAATTTCTCGGCTTTCAGCCCGCCTTGGCGCATGGAAAGGAACAGCTCGCAATCCATGCCGAAAGCCACTGCGTAACCATGCGGAACGGGGCGACCTTGTTTCAAAGCCAGCGATTCGAAAGCGTGGCCGAAAGTATGCCCGAAATTCAAGGTCTTGCGGAGGTTCTTCTCTTCAAAATCCAAACGGGCGATACGGGCTTTTTCCTTGATGGCGAAATGCAGCCGCCGGGAATCGAAATGCTGCCGGTTAAAGTTGGCCTCCATGCTTTCGGGTGTGAATCTGCGGCTGCCGATAAGCTGCATCTTCAATATCTCCGCCATACCCGACAGAAATTCGGCATCGGGCAGGGTCTCGATAAAGACAGGGTCTATCGCCACGGCCTGGGCGCGGCGGAAAGTGCCCACGATGTTCTTTACTTCGCCCAGGTCCACGGCGGTTTTGCCGCCCACCGAGGCGTCTGCCATCGCCAGCAAGGTGGTGGGAACGCTTACAAAAGGAATGCCGCGTTTAAAGACCGAGGCGGCAAAACCGCCCATATCGCAGAGTACGCCGCCGCCGCAGAGCACCACCAGAGTATCGCGGTCCAAGTGGTCGCTGTTCCATGCCTGCCAGAGCGGCAGCAGGTTTTCTATCTGCTTGTTGCTTTCGGTGGAATCCAATACGTAACGGGGAACGTCTTGCAGGAGGGGAACGCTTTTGAAGAGCGGAGGCAGAATCAGCGGTGCCGCCTTCTGTTCATGCAGCAGCACGATTTTATGCGCCTTTGCCCGGCGTGTCAGAAAATCCTGCAGTTTTTCCAGGCTTCCGCAACCGATGAAAACGGGGCAGCCTTGGTCTTTTACGGTTCTCATCGACGCGGGTTTTGGTTAACGATACGGGCATCGATTCGCCGCGCTCCGGTTTCGGCATCCACCGTGATATCCACCGCCACATAGCGGAGGGGCAGCATCTGCTGCATTACCTGAGGCCATTCCAGAAAGCAGTAGCATCCGCTCGACAGGTATTCGTCCGTGCCGATGTCGTAGGCTTCGGCGATATTTTTAAGGCGATAGAAGTCAAAATGATACACTGCGCCTTGGGGAGAATCGTATTCGTTGATGAGCGCGAAAGTAGGGCTCACGACCCGGTTGCTCACCTGCAGGCAATCGCAAAGGGCTTTGATGAAAGTGGTTTTTCCCGCGCCCATCGGGGCGAAGAAAGCAAATACACGCTCCTCCGGAAAACGTTCCAGGAGGAGCGTGGCCGCCGGAGGCAGGTCTTCGGGCGTGGCCGCCGTAAAGGTGGATATACCGTCTTCCATGGCTTATTTGGGTTGAAGCACCGCGTAAGGAACCAACATCTCTTCCATCGAGATACCGCCGTGCTGAATCGTGTTCCGGTAGTAGTTCACGTATTGGTTGTAGTTGTTGGGATAGACGAAAAAGTCGTTCTGGCGGCAGAACACGAAAGAGGAAGTGATCGTTATCTTAGGCAGGAAAATATCGCCGGGATTGCGCACGCTGAATACATCCCGCGGGTTGTATTCCAGGTTTCTGCCCGACTTGAAGCGCAGGTTCACGCTCGTGTCGCGGTCGCCCTTGATGCGCACCGGATTGTTGATACGGATGGAGCCGTGGTCGCTGGTGATGATGACGATAGCTTTCTGTCCTGTCAGGTTCTTGATAAGCTCCAGCAAAGGCGAATGTTCGAACCAGGATTCCACTAACGAACGGTAGGAAGCGTCGTCGTTGGCCATATCGCGCAGCAGTTCGATCTCGGTGCTGGCGTGCGAGAGTATGTCGATGAAGTTGTAGATGATAACGTTCAACGGGGTCTGCAACATCTTGGGCAGATATTCCATAATCTTGAATCCGTAGGAATTGTTGATTACCTTGTTGAACGTATAGTTGGGCTCCTTGCCGAAGCGTTTGAGGCATTCCTCAAGCAACAGCCTTTCGTTCTGGTTCTTGTAATGCCCCGAATCTTCCCGTACCCAGTAGTCGGGATATTTCTTCTCGATTTCAGACGGCAGCAGCCCGGCGAACATGCTGTTGCGAGCATAATGCGTCACCGAGGGCAGGATGCTCATATAGACATCCTCGCTCAAAGTGTTCAGGTAAGGCGTGATGCGCTTCTGGATCATTTTCCAATGGTCAAAGCGCAGGTTGTCTATCAGGATGAAGAAAACAGGAATCTCATCGTTGAGGATGGGCAGGAGCCGGTTCTTCAGCACGGTGTGCGACATATCGAACTCGTTTTCCGAACCTTTTTTCAGACAGTCGATATAATTGTTTTCCACAAACTTGGCAAACAGCAGGTTGGCTTCGTCCTTTTGGTTGCGGAGCACTTCCTTCATGCCCTCGTCGTCGGTCTTGCTCAGTTCTATATCCCAAAAGACCAGTTTTTTGTAGATTTCTTCCCATTCCTTGAAAGAAAGGTTGGGGGAGAGGGCGGCGCCGATTTCGCGGAATTCCTGTTGGTAGGAAGAGGTGGAGCGTTCGTTCTCCAGACGTTTCGATTCCAGTTGCTTCTTGATGGCCAGGAGAATCTGCCCCGGATTGACGGGTTTGAGCAGATAGTCGGAAATTTTTGAACCGATGGCCTCGTTCATGATATCCTCTTCTTCGCTCTTGGTAACCATAACGATAGGAATGGCCGGAAACATCTCCTTTATCTTGGCGAGGGTCTCCAGCCCCGACAGACCCGGCATCTGTTCATCAAGAAAAATGATATCGACGATCTGGTGCTTGATGGTATCGAGGGCATCCACCCCGTTGTTCAATGTAATGACTTCATATCCTTTTGACTGGAGGAACATGACGTGCGGTTTCAGCAAATCGATTTCATCATCGATCCAAAGGACTCGTGCAGGCATATAGGATTGTTTAGAATTTGTTAAACCAACAAAGATACGATATTTTTTAGGATTCCCGTGCCTGCCAGAATAGCAGGTTCGGTACTTTGGCACGTATTTGGATAAAGGAATGTTCCGTTAACAAAAAAAACATTAGCCATGAGCAAAGGAAAAATAGGCGTATCCACGCAGGACTTGTTCCCGATTATCAAG
>CAYVJX010000092.1:0-6239 GCA_964451895.1 uncultured Bacteroidaceae bacterium
AACTCTTCCGGCTTCCGCCCTCCGCCCCTTCCGGAACGGCGGCTCCGCCGATCGCTCCACTTTTGAAGTCTCCTTCGCAAATGGGAGTGCAAAGGTACGACAGTTTTTTAAACTGACAAACTTTCCACCTGCTTTTTTTCTTCGGAATTCAACAAATCGCTGTATGTCAAACCGAAAAAATTTATTTTTTCTTGATTAAATATAAACCGGCCACGGTTAATAAGCCGTTCAGCAGCAATAACTCGAATCCGAAATGGTATCCCCAGCATATCCGGCATCCTGTATTGATGGCATACGAAAGTACCGGAGCCAACAGCACCACCAAGGGAGTAAGACGGTCTTTCACGTTCCATTTGGTGCAGATGCCCACCACGAAAAGACCCAACAGCGGTCCATAGGTATAAGAAGCGATGTCGTAAACCATATTGATGACCGAATCGTTCTTTACCTTGTTGAACAGGATAATCAGCAGCAGGAAGAGCAAGGCCATGCCCACATGCACGATATAGCGGATTCTCTTGCGTTCCTGTGTGGAAAGCCCCCGGCGTTCCACCCCCAGGATGTCTATCGTAAAACTTGTGGTAACGGCGGTCAAAGCTCCGTCCGCACTGGAATACGCGGCCGAAAGCACTCCGATAACGAAGGTAAGTCCCGCCAAAGACGGCAGGCATCGAATGGCGATGGTGGGAAACAGCTGGTCGGTATCAGTGCAGACGATGCCGTTTTTCTGCGCATATAAAACAAGTATCGCGCCCAATACCAGAAAGAAAAAGTTCATCACCAAGATGCTGGCACTGCAGGTGTACATGTTTTTCTGCGCGTCCTTGAGGTTGCGGCAACTGAGGTTTTTCTGCATCATGTCTTGATCCAGGCCGGTCATGGTGACGGTAATGAACAAACCGCTCACGAACTGTTTCACAAAGAAGCGCGGCGCCATCGGGTCGGTATCGAAGATGCGCGAGAACGGACTTTCCTTGACGGACACCAGCATCTGGCCGAAATTCCAGCCCATGCTTTGGGCAACGCAGACAATGGAAATCACCACCGCGGCAAGCATGAAAGTGGTCTGCAGGGTATCGGTCCAGACAATGGTCTTGATACCGCCGCGAAACGTATAACCCAGAATGAGCAGGATAAAGATAAGCGCCGCAACGCCGAAAGGTATCCCCATCGCCTTGAATACGAACTCATGCAACACGCTTATCACCAAAAACATGCGCAAGGTGGCGCCCAGACTCCGCGAAAGCAGGAAGAATCCCGCCCCGCTCTTGTAGGAACGCATGCCGAAACGCATCTCCAGATAACCGTAAATGGAAGTAAGGTTCAAGCGGTAATAGATAGGCAGCAACACTTTGGCGATAACCGCATAACCTGCCACGAAGCCCAGCACCATGGGCAGATAGTAGAAATTTTCCCGCAGCACATTGCCCGGCACAGACATAAAGGTAACCCCCGAAAGCGATGCCCCCACCATACCGTAAGCCACCACAAACCACGGGGAGCGGCGGTTTCCCCGATAATAAGCCTCGTCTCCGGCCTTTTTTCCGGTAAGAAACGCTATCAAAAACAAAAGAGCCGTATAGGCTACGAAAACAATTCCTATAACAAGAGGACTCATTCCTTTATCTGACAAAATTGTTCAACAAAATCTTCTACCGACAAAGCCTTGCCGGTCGCCTCGCGGGTCAGTTCTTCCCAATGCTTTCCGGCTCCCGGTTCAAAAACACGCTTTCTGAAATAGGCACCCACCTCTTCATCGCCCACCAATTCAGGATTGCAGGGATTGCCCAACTTGGGATAGGTCTGGCAAAGGTACCCCGTAACCTGCGCCGCCCAAAGTTCCGCCAACAGGTAGTTATGCATTTGGCAGGCATCCAACAGCAAATATGGCTCGGTAATCCATTCGGTGCGGGCATACCGGGGGCAGATCCTGCCGTTGCATCTGATTTCCTTTTCGCAATCCCGCCCTAAGTAACGCCGGTTCAAATCGACCCATAAAGCAGACAGATCGCTATCGGGACGGGCATAAAGCGCGCGCTCGAAATGATACATCAACAACGCCCAACGGCAGAACAGCAGCTGTTCCCGAACCAGTTCCTTATGAGTCGAGCCCCGTAAGGATCCCGCCTGCCCCGCCGAAAAGATGCCCATCGACAGCAGCCAATCGGGATAACCCACCAAACGTGAGAAAAAAGACCCCACGCCCACCTGCAGCATAAAAGAAGACGGGCTGCGCAACAGGTACGGCAAGGTGTTCGGTATGCTTTTCCAATACGCGGCTTCCCCGCAGCAGGCAAGCAAACGCAACATATCGGTTTCCGTGCCGTTCAATCTCCCGATAAGGCGTATATCATCCTTACGGTTCATCGAAATACAACGTACTATCGGCAATTTGCCGTCACTCCGCGAAAAATCGCTGTGCGCCAGCACTTCTTCCAGCTCAAACCCGATGCCCGAAAAGAAACGGATGGCAAGATGCGGCATATTTACATAGGCATAGACATTGTTCCGCCTTAAATTGTCGTAACGTTGACCGTACTGCGAAAAAACACCCCGGTAATGCACCGGATCGCGCACATCCTTTTTAATCTGGAAATATGCCGAACCGGTCTGCCATTCCAAAACAGAAAACAGGCTGTCTATCTTTTTCGGTTCCTGCTCGTTCAAAAAGAACTGCAACGCATAATAATCGCTAAAACCCGTCTGGCGCGCCCATTCATTGCGCAGTTTCACCAAAAGCATCAGGCTGTCGCGCATAACCCTCCGGCCGGCAAGCCCCACAGCGGCCGATGAATCGGAATGGCTGTACGCATGGTTGTCTTTCGTTTTTTTCCAGACCTCGTTTTTCAGATACGACTGCAAGCCGCTGATGTGTTTCTGTAAATGCAGATCGGCCTGGCAAGGCAGGTACTGCCGGTAAAGGATCTCCAACTGGCGTTTCAGATATTCATCTTGAATGATGCCCTTTTCCCGCAGTTGCTTCAGATACGCGAAACTTTTTTCGTTATGGAGGTATTCCACCCTGACCGCCTGTAAAGAATCTATCCTTGCCCGAACAGATTCAGAACCCGTTTGCGCATATTCCCAAAACGCCCGGTCTATCTGCTCGGATAAAGGAACCACGGTACGTTCATGGCGCACGATAAAAGCTATCAGACCCGACTCCGCCTTTTTCTCGGAACTGCCGCAAGAAACCAGCAGGAAAGACAAGGCTATCAAAAAAAACGTGTTCCGCATATCTTATTTTATTGTGCAGAACAACAAATGTAACAATATTTTTATGCTACGGCAACTTTGTTGTATTTTCGCGGCACAATCCACTCCGCTTATGGAAAACCTTTCGCTAAAACTGTTGGAAAACGCCGTTGACGAACTGAACCGGCTGCCCGGTATCGGACGCAAGACCGCCCTGCGGCTGGCTCTTTTTCTGCTTTCGCAGAACCGCGAAATGGTAGAGAAATTCGGCAACACGCTTATCGATTTCCGAAACAATATCCGCTATTGCAAGCATTGCCACAATATCTCCGATTCCGAAACCTGCCCTGTCTGCGCCTCGCCCAAAAGAGACAGAAGCCTGCTGTGCGTGGTGAGCGATGTGCGGGATGTCATGGCGCTTGAGAACACGGGTATGTACAACGGTCTGTATCATGTCTTGGGCGGACTTATCAATCCGCTGGCGGGCATCAGCCCCTCGCAACTCAACATTGCCGGATTGGGAGAACGCCTGAAAAACGAAAACATACAGGAACTCATCCTCGCGCTTCCGGCCACGCCCGAAGGCGACACCTCCGCTTTCTATATCTTCCGCCAACTAAAGGACATTCCCGTCAAGATAACCACCTTGGCCAAGGGCATCGCCATCGGCGACGATCTGGAATACACCGACGAGCTCACGCTGGGACGTTCCCTCTCCAACCGCGTAGAGTTCAAATTATAGAATCAAAGACAAACCATAAAAAAAGACCCGCTTCTCTTCGAAACGGGTCTTTTTCTTTAGCGGAAAAACGCTTACGCTTCTGTGGTAGGCGTATTTATGAACGAGGCTGGAATCGGTTCACGCTCTTCGATAGAACCGAACATGTTTTCGTACCGGTGGACGTTATCGCTCAAAGCCTTCATAAGACGTTTGGCATGCTGGGGCGTGAGGATGATACGCGATTTGACACGCGCTTTGGCCACACCCGGCATCACACTGGTAAAATCGATGATGAATTCCGACTGCGAGTGCGTAATCAGTGCCAGATTGGAATAAATTCCATCTGCCACGTCGGCCGTCAACTCGAGCTCGATATTGGTTTTGGGGGCGTTCTTCTTTTCCATGGCTTATTCTTGATTGGCAGCTTCCTGCAACTGGGCGTATTCTTCGGTTGAATAAACGATATTGCCGCGGTAAGCGTCCAAACCGGTACCGGCGGGAATCAAATGGCCTACCAAAACGTTTTCTTTCAAGCCTTCCAGATAATCGACCTTGCCGCTCACAGCCGCATCGGTAAGCACCTTGGTGGTTTCCTGGAACGAAGCGGCGGAAAGGAAACTGCGAACCTGCAATGAAGCACGGGTAATACCTTGCAGTATCTGACGTGCCGTGGCAGGACGGGCATCCCGTACTTCCACCAGTTTGAGTCCTTTGCGGCGCAATACCGAATTTTCGTCGCGCAAAGCCCTGGCGGAAACAATCTGTCCCACTTTGAGGCTTTCGGATTCTCCGGCATCGACCACCACTTTTTCGCTGTAGATACGGTCGTTCACTTCCACAAAATCCACCTTGTTCACGTGTTCGCCTTCCAGGAAATTGGTATCGCCCGGATCAACAATCTCAACCTTGCGCATCATCTGGCGCACAATCACTTCAAAGTGCTTGTCGTTGATTTTTACACCTTGCAGACGATATACTTCCTGAATTTCGTTCACGATGTATTCCTGAACCTTCATCGGGCCTTTGATAGCCAAGATGTCGGCGGGAGTGATCGCGCCTTCCGAAAGCGGCGTACCGGCTTTCACGTAGTCGTTTTCCTGCGCCAGAATCTGCTTGGAGGTAGGAATCTGATAGGATTTTTCATCGCCCATCTTGGAGGTGATGATGATTTCGCGGTGACCGCGTTTGGATTTCTTGCCGAAGCTGACACTACCGTCGATTTCAGCCACCACGGCGGGGTCGGACGGGTTGCGGGCTTCGAACAATTCGGTAACGCGGGGAAGACCTCCCGTGATATCGCCCGACTTGCCGAACGAACGCGGAATCTTTACCAGAATGTCACCGGCCTTGATTTTGCTGTCGTCGTCGAGCTGTACGTGCGCGCCTACGGGAATATCGTAAATCTTGAGGATATTGCCGCCTGCATCCACAATGTTGATCGAAGGGGTCTTCGATTTCTGACGGGATTCGATGATGATGCGGTCCTTGTAGCCGGTCTGGTCGTCGGAACCTTCGCGGTAGGTAACGTTTTCTATCATGTTCTGCAACGAAACCTTACCCGAATATTCGGAAACGATAACGGCATTGTACGGATCCCAGTCGGCAATCAGCGTGCCGGCCTTCACCGTAGCGCCTGCGGCCACATACAAGGCCGAACCGTAAGGGATGTTGGCGGTGGTAAGCACGGCCTTGGTATTGGGATCAACGATACGCATTTCCGCCGAACGGCCGATAACCATCTCGTGCTTGCCCTTTTCTTCGGTGGTGTGCGAAACGCTGCGCAACTCATCGATTTCGAGCACCCCGTCGTAAGCGGCGGTGATGTTCGACATGATGCTGCTGCCCCCGGCAACCCCGCCGACGTGGAACGTACGCAAGGTAAGCTGCGTACCGGGTTCACCGATGGACTGGGCGGCGATAACACCCACCGCCTCGCCTTTCTGAACCATCTTGTTGGTGGCCAGGTTACGTCCGTAGCACTTGGCGCAAACCCCGTGTTTGGATTCGCAGGTAAGCACCGAACGGATTTCCACTTCTTCGATGGGCGATTCTTCGATTTCGCGCGCTATTTCTTCGGTGATTTCTTCCCCGGCCTTTACTATGAGCTTGCCGGTCTGCGGATGAATCACATCGTCGATCGTGGTGCGACCCAAAATTCTTTCGTAGAGCGATTCCACCACATCGTCGTTCTTCTTGAGCGCCGTGGCGATCAAGCCGCGCTGCGTATGGCAATCGTCTTCGGAAATGATGACATCTTGCGAAACATCTACCAGACGGCGGGTCAGGTAACCGGCATCGGCGGTCTTCAAAGCCGTATCGGCAA
>CAYVJX010000093.1:0-6197 GCA_964451895.1 uncultured Bacteroidaceae bacterium
TACAATAACTAAACAACCGCAGGAGGCTTAAGGTTTTCTTAAAAAAATGTTAAAAAAGCGGCAAGAAGTGTTAAATCTTTTCCAGGAATCCGATAAGATGGGCCAAGGCCCGTCCGCGGTGGCTGATGGTGTTCTTTTCTTCCAGGCTCAGTTCGGCGAAACTCTTGGAAAAGCCTTCCGGCTTGAAAACCGGGTCGTAGCCGAAACCCTGCACCCCTTGTTTTTCCAACAGGATTTCGCCGTTTACCGAACCCTCAAAATAGTGCGGTTTTCCATCTAAGATAAGGCAGATAACGGTGCGGAAGCGCGCCGCACGCGGCTTTCCTTGCAGATGGAGCAAGAGGCGGTCCATGTTCTGCGCGAATGTGGGGTCGGGCATCGCCAGCGCCCGGGGCGTGACCCGCCCGTTCTCCTCGAAACCTTCCGGCATATTGGCGTAGCGCGCCGAATAGATGCCGGGGCGGTTGCCCAAGGCCTCCACCTCCAGACCCGTATCGTCGGCAAAGCAATCCACCTTATATTTCTCGTAGATGAACTTCGCCTTCTGGAGCGCGTTGCCCTCCAAGGTGTCCGCCGTTTCGGGAATATCCCCCTCGAAGCCGAGTTCGGAAAGGTTGGCCAGACTGTACTTTTGCGCCAGGGAGGGAAAGGTTCCGAACACCGAGCGGATTTCCTCGGTCTTGTGCGCGTTGTGCGTGGCGATGTAGAGGGTTTTCATCGGAGGCTTACCTGGAGGCGTTGTAGAGCGCGTCCGCCAGACGGCTGGCGCCCATGCGGAACCGCGAAGGGTTCATCCACTTTTCGCCCAGAATCTGATATACCAGCTTGAAATAAGGAATGGCGCCTTCCACCGAAGAGATGCCGCCGGCGGGCTTGATGCCCACGATGCGGCTTTGGGCGGCGTAGCGTTCGATTACCTTGAGCATTACGTAAAACGCTTCCGTGGTTGCGGAAACCGGGGTCTTGCCGGTAGAGGTCTTGATAAAATCCGCGCCGTTGTCGATGGCGATGCAGGAAGCCTTTTCGATATTATCGGGCGTCTGCAGGTTGCCCGTTTCCAGAATCACTTTCAGATGGGCGTTTCCGCAAACTTCCTTGATGGCCTTCACCTCATCGCCCACGCGCCGGTAGTCGCCTTCCAGAAACGCGCCCTGCGAAATCACCATGTCGATTTCGTCCGCGCCGTCTTTGAGGGTCTGTTCCACTTCGAACAGTTTGGATTTGAGCGGCAGCTGCGAGGCCGGGAATCCTCCCGCCACGCAAGCGGTCTGTATGTTCGTGCCAAACAGGTTCTTCTTGACCGCCGAAGCGTAGAAAGGATACACGCATACGGCGGCGGTGCCGTAGTCTTTGGCTTTCTGGCAGAGGTCGTCCACCCGTTTTTGGGTATCGGTGCCGTCGAGTGTGGTGAGGTCGATGAACGACAACATTCGGGCGCACATCTCCTTTTCCGTGAACGGCACGGGCTTGGCCAACAAGGCGGCCACTTCTTTCTGAACGTTTTCTATCGTCATGGTTTATGGTTTTTCCGTGTTTTTTTCAATCCACAACATCCGGAAGCTCTTCTGGCTGAAATCCGGGAATTCCTTCTGTTGTCCGAAGTTTTTCTTAAAGTGGAGCTTGAGCGAGAATCGGTTCATCGAAGACTGCAACGACTTGGTTTTAAGCAGCATCCGTTTGAGGGTCTTCATCTGTTTGCGTTCCATCGAAAAGAAGGCGTTGGCCTCCACCGATTCCTTGCGGTTAAAGAGTATGAGCTCCTGAAAATTGATGCCGGCCGGACAGACCTCGCTGCATTGGCCGCAGAGTGTGCAGGCGAAAGGCAGGAAGCCGCTTTCCTTGAACCCGTTCCGTATCGGGTCGGCCACGCAGTTGAGGGGGCCGGTGAGCGGCATCCCGTCGAAAGTGTTCACGTATTTATACACCGGGCAGAGCGCGGTGCAGGCCTGGCAATGGATGCAGTGGAAGATGCTCCGCTGGTGCTTCTTCTTGAGTATCTCCGTCCTGCCGTCGTCCACCAGAATCACATACACTTCTTCCGGGCCGTCCAGCTCGTTGGCCTGGCGCGGACCGCGCAAGAGCAGGTGGTTCCAGGCATAGGCCTGCCCGTGGGCGTGGGCGGAGAGCATACAGGTAAAGTATTCCAGTTCGTTGAGCGAGGGAATGAGGCTGTCGATGCCCGCCACCACGATATGGGTCTTGCAGAAAGACACCGGCAGCAGATGCGTTCCGTCGTTCTCCAGCAACACCACGCAACCGGGGTCGCACACCAAAAAGTCCGCTCCCGTGAGCGCCACCGAATCGGAGAACATCTCGTTCACCAGCTTGCGTTTCTTGAACGCGAACACCTGCTCTGCCGAAACCTTGCCCTTGGACGCGCCTTCCTCCTCGAGTCCGTCGAGCCGGAGCTCTTCCTGCAGGCGGTTCACCACCTTGCTTTCGGGGTCTGGCAGGATGCTGTACGGAAAGTTTTCCGGACGCACCGGCTGAAGGTTCATTTTCCTGCCTTTGAGCAGACGCCCCAGGCCCATCTGGTCCAGACCCTCGTTCTTACCCATGAAGATGGGGCGTGACGGCTTGACGATGTTCTCTATCTCGCGCACCACGTCTTCCGGGGTCTCGGCATAGAGCACCTTCACGCCGGCGGCCGACAGGTTCTGGTCAAGGCTCATCAGGTAGTTGGGCAGATCGGCCAAGACCTTGTTCTTGTAAAAGGAAATCCTTTCCCGAAGCGAGTGGTAGCGCGAAAAATAGTTCTTGGCGTCGGAGGCGTTCTTTTCATAGTACTCGCTCACCGCCTCGAACAAGGGCGACTCGTCCTTTTTCCGCATGTTCTCGGAAACCTTCCGTAGAAAAACCTGCCTGTAGAAGTCCATCGGATAAAGGGATTAAAGGTCTATCTTGTCGATTCTCCGTTGATGCCTTCCGCCTTCGAACTCGGTATCGAAAAACACATGCGCCGTCTTGAGGGCTTCTTCCTTGCTGATGAACCGTCCCGGCATGGCCAGGATATTGGCGTTGTTGTGCTGGCGCGAAAGGGCGGCTATCTCGCTTTTCCAACAAAGGGCGCAGCGCACGTGCGGATGCTTGTTGGCGGCAATCGAGATGCCGATGCCCGACCCGCAGATAAGGATACCGTAAGGGAGTTCGCCGTCCTGCACCTTCTGCGCCACCGCATGGGCGAAGTCGGGGTAATCCACACTGTCAGGGCTGTGGGTGCCGAAGTCTTCGAAACGGTAGCCCTCCTTGCCCAGGGCTTCCTTAAGGTATTCCTTGAGCTCGAACCCGGCGTGGTCGCAACCTATTCCTATCAGGGTATCTTTGTTGAACATATCGCTGCCTTTATATAATTGCGCGAAGTTACCAAGAAAATGCTTCGTTTGCCAAAAAACGGGCGTTCCGGCCTCAAATTTTTTTGGCGGAAAGGGTGGAAAAAAGATATCCGAACCCGACATATCAACAATTTATCAACAGGTGTTGATAAACAAAACCATTGAAATTCACCGATTTAATTAAAAATGCAAATTTTTAGTGCAGGAAAAATAGGCGGTTTCGAAAAACTTATCTATCTTTGCGCCCCTAATTGAGAAAAACATTTAGTCATGTACGCTATTGTAGATATAGCCGGCCAGCAGATGAAGGTTGAAGAAAACCAGAAGGTTATCGTAAACCGCTTGGAAGCCAACGAAGGCGACAAGGTTGAATTTGAAAAGGTGTTGTTGAAAGACAACAACGGTAATGTGGAAGTAGGTACGCCCGTGGTTGCCGGTGCCAAGGTTACCGCCAAGGTATTGGGTCATGTAAAGGGCGACAAGGTTACCATCTTCAAGAAGAAGAGAAGAAAAGGCTATCAGAAGAGAACCGGTTTCCGCGCTTACCTGACGCAGATACAGATTGAGAAGATCGCCTAAGTTCCAGGGCGCAGCAAACGGAGTGAGTAACATTTAACAGTATAAGACAATGGCACATAAAAAAGGTGTCGGTAGTTCCGATAACGGTCGTGAATCAGAAAGCAAACGCCTTGGCGTTAAAATTTTCGGCGGACAGGCCGTAACCGCCGGCAATATCATTATCCGTCAGCGCGGCACCAAATACCATCCGGGCGCGAATGTAGGCATGGGCAAAGACCATACGCTGTTCGCCTTGATAGACGGTACGGTGGCTTTCAAACGCAAGAGGGATACCGGCCGCCCCTTCGTTTCGGTGGTTCCCGCCGAAGCTTAATTTGGCTTTTTCATAGCATCTTGTTTTCATGGCGAGATGTTGGTTGTAAAGTAAGTTAATATTTTAGGAGATAGGGTATCCGCAAGGGTACCCTATTCTTTTTGAGCCTTTTTTCCGCATGGAATTCTGTCTCTCCAAGATAGATCCCGATACGTTGCCGCTCGAATCGTGGCTGCCGATTTCCAAAAAGGAAATGGACAGGCGCGGTTGGGAGCAGGCGGACATCATTTTAGTGAGCGGCGACGCCTATGTGGACCATCCCTCTTTCGGAACCGCCGTTATCGGGCGGACACTGGAAGCGGCCGGCTACAAAGTGGCCATCCTGCCGCAACCCAATTGGCGCGACGACGGGCGCGACTTTAAGAAACTGGGCCGTCCGCGCCTGTTCTTCGGTGTTTCGGCGGGTTGCATGGATTCGATGGTGAACCATTACACGGCGCGCAAACGCCTCCGCAGCAACGATGCCTACACGCCCGGCGGCCAGGCCGGTTTCCGTCCCGATTATCCTACCTTGGTCTATACGCGCATCCTCAAGGAACTCTATCCCGACGTGCCGGTGGTGATAGGCGGCATCGAGGCCTCGATGCGGCGCATCACGCACTACGACTACTGGCAGGACAGGCTGCGTGCTTCTTTTTTGGTGGAGAGCGGCGCCGACCTGCTAGTGTATGGCATGGGCGAGAAGCCTGTTGTTGAAATCGCCCGCCGGTTGGAACGCGAACCCGATGCAAGGCGTTGCCGCGACATCCTGCAGGTTTCCTATCTCTGTGCGAATGATCCGGGGGCATCTCCCGTGCCCGAAGCCGATCTGGTGCTGGAATCCCACGAAAGATGCCTCAAAGACAAGCGTTGCCAGGCCAGGAACTTCGCCGTGGTGGAAACGGCGTCCAACCAGATGCGCTGCGGCAGGATTCTGCAGAAGACCGCCCGGGGCACCGTGGTGGTGAACCCGCCTTTTCCGTTTGAACCGGACAGCCACGACATAGACCGCAGTTTCGACCTGCCCTACACACGCCTGCCGCATCCCCGCTACAAGAACCGGGGCGAGATTCCGGCGTTCACGATGATACAGAACTCCATTACCCTGCACCGGGGCTGTTTCGGCGGCTGTTCTTTCTGCACCATCTCCGCCCATCAGGGCAAGCACGTGCACAGCCGCAGCGAGGAATCGGTGTTGAAAGAGATACGGCAGCTGATGCGTATGCCGTATTTCAAGGGCAATCTGAGCGATTTGGGCGGGCCGAGCGCGAATATGTACGGGATGCATGGAAAAGACCTCGCAAAATGCGCCAGATGCAAGAAACCGTCCTGTCTTTTTCCCACGATATGCCCCAACCTGAATCCTGACCACAAACCCTTGCTCGATTTATACAGGAAAGTGGCGGCGATGCCCGGCATACGGCATGTGTTCGTGGGCAGCGGCGTGCGCTACGACATGCTTGTGCCTTTTCTCCACACGGGGGGCAAGGGCAGGCCTTCGCAGCACTATGCGGCCGAATACGCGCGCTGGCTGATTGAGAACGGGGTTTCGGGGCGGCTCAAGGTGGCTCCCGAACATACCGAGGCGGCGGTATTGGAAAAGATGCGCAAGATGCCGTTTTCGCAGTTCGGGGAATTCAAGCGTTTCTTCGACGACCACTGCCGGCGGTGCGGGCTCAACTATCAGCTGATACCCTATTTCATCTCCGCCCATCCGGGCTGCACGCAAAAAGACATGCAACACCTGCAGGACAAGACCCGGCATTTAGGGTATAAGCTCGAACAGGTGCAGTTGTTCACGCCCACACCCATGACGCTCTCCACCGAAACCTATTACACGGGGCTCGACCCCTATACGCTCGAACCGGTCTTTACCGAGCGCGACCCTGCCCGCCGCGACCGCCAGACCGATTGTTTCTTTTGGTACAAACGTTGAGTCATGAACTGGATAGACACCCATACCCACACTTACGAACCGGCGGAGGGTCAGCCCA
>CAYVJX010000094.1:0-6186 GCA_964451895.1 uncultured Bacteroidaceae bacterium
GCGTTTTCCCGAACCCTTGGAGGATATGCCGGCCCACGGCTTTGTGAACGAACGGGCGGAGTACGGCAGCGGCAGACTGGCCTTGCGCACCGATTGGGCCGTGAGCGTGGATTTCGGCATCACGCTGCGGCCTAAAGGTCAGGGCAAGGGCAAAGGCGGGCGCGTTCCGTTTCTGGAAGCGGGCGTGTTTGCCGACTACGGCCTGCGGAATATCCACAAGGGCGGTGCGGAGGCGGTCTATCCCGTTATCTACGATGCATCGGTTTCGGGGCGGATGCGCCACCACAGCGGTTTGGTTTCGGCTTCGGGAAAGCCCTCCCCCCTGCACAGCCTCGCCGTGGGGGTGCGGATTGCGGTGGGTTTGAGTTGGAAATAGAGAGGTTTGACCGCTGTTTCCGGATTTGTCCCATCAGCGGAAAATCTGTAATTTCGTCCGCTCAAAATATCAGAAATTTCTATTGTGGGGGGTGTAAGGCAAATGGTTCCGAAAACGTTTGGAAAACGTAGGTCGGCTTACGCGGCGCGTGGGTTCGGCTTTTTGCTGTTCCTGCTGTTTGCCGTAAGTGGCTTCGCCCAACAGACCTATACCCTTTCCGGAAAGGTTCAGGACAAAAAGACCTCGCAGGCTCTTCCCGATGCGGCGGTTTGGGTAGAACCGGCAGGCAAAGGGGCGGCTTCCGACCTGGAAGGCCGCTATACCCTGCAACTCGCCCCCGGTTCCTACACGGTAAAAGTGAGCAGCCTGGGCTACGGCACGATAAGCCGCACCGTGGAGGTGAAGAACAGGAACCTTACCGAAAACTTCTATATCGAGCCCGATGCGGTGCAGCTTGAAGGTGTGGAGATCAAGGGCAGCCGCGCCAAACAGGTCTCGCGCAACACCATCGGCATGAATACCTTCACTTCCGAAATGGTGCAGCGTATTCCCGCCCTTTTGGGAGAGGCCGATATCATCAAGGCCGTGCAGATGCTGCCCGGTGTGCTGATGGCTTCCGAGAGCAGTGCGGGATTCAGCGTGCGCGGCGGCGGTCTGGATCAGAACGCCATTCTGCTTGACCGTACCCTTATCTATAATCCGACCCATACCTGCGGTTTCTTTTCGGTGTTCAACAACGATGTGATCGGAAGCGCGGAAATCTACAAAGGTGATATTCCCATCGCCTACGGCGGCAGGCTGTCTTCGGTGGTGGATGTTTCCATGCGCGACGGCAATTTCAACGACTATCATCTGGAGGGGGGGATAGGGCTTCTCTTGGCCAAGCTTACCGTCGATGGGCCTATCTGGAAAGACCACACCTCTTTCCTGGTGTCGGGGCGGGCCACTTATTTCGATATGTTCCTGCCTTTGGTGGGCATGAAACACACCAAGTTGGGTTTCTACGACCTCAATGCCCGCCTGGTGCATAAGTTCGACAACAACAAAGACAAAATCTCGCTTTCGGGCTATATGGGCAAAGACCGTTTCGGGTTCGCGCCGGAGGGTTCGGCCGAGATGGGACTCGATTTCGGCAACAAGATGCTCGCGCTCACCTATACCCATCTGTTCTCGAACCGCTTGGTGATCAACACTACCGTGAACATTACCGATTATGTGGGCGATGTGGCGATGGCTTCCGACGGCTATGATTTCGGTTGGAAAAGCCGCATCACTGACTACGGCGGGCAGGTGGACGGCGTTTTTACACCCAAGAACCACGACCTGCGCTTCGGCTTCCAGATAAAATACCACGAATGCCAGCCGGGAGAACTCGACCTGCACATGGGCGAAGCCCTCGGTTTCCTGGACTCGGCGCGGCGCATGACCTTTAACCAAGACAAGATGTACAGTCTGGAGAGCGGCCTTTATATCGGCAACAGCCAGACCATCGGCAAGCATTTTTCGTTGAAGTACGGGCTTCGGTTCAGCACTTTCTCGAACCAAGGCAGAGATTCGGTCTCCATATTCGACAAGGATTACAACCGCATAGACCGTATCTACGAAGGCAAGAAGAACTTTTACCACACCTGGTACGGTTTGGAGCCGAGGGTGGGCATGGCGTGGCTTTTCAATCATGGCATCAGCCTCAAATTCAATTATACCCGCACCATACAGTATCTGCAACTGGCCACCAATTCCAATTCGGGTAACCCGATGGATATATGGTTTCCCGCCAATCCTTTCGTCAAGCCGCAGACCGCCGATATGCTCGCCTTGGGCATCAGTGCCGAATGGGGCAAGTCGGACGAATGGGAAGCCTCGGTAGAGGGCTACTACAAGTTCATGCACAACGTCATCGACTTCAAAGACCACTCCAACGTGCTTCTCAACAGCGACCTCTACGGCGAACTGCGTTTGGGCAGGGGCTGGGCGTATGGTGTGGAAGTGTATGTGCAGCGCAAGAAAGGCATCGTATATGGTTCGTTGAGCTATACCTATTCGCGTTCCATGCGGATCATAGACCAGGTAAACGACGGCAAGCCTTATCCCTCGCCTCAGGATCGCCCCCATGCGGTGAACCTGCTGCTCAACATCGACCCGCATCCGCGCCACGCCCTTTCTTTCAACTGGGTGTTCTATTCGGGGCAGCCCACCACATACCCGATAGGGAAGGCCGTTATCGACGGCAGTTTCATTCCCGTTTACGGCGCGCGTAATTCCGACCGCTTGGAAGACTACCACCGTCTGGATGTATCCTATACGTTCAAGTCCAAGCCCAATACCGGCAAGCGTTTCAGCTGGAGCCTCTCGGCCGGGGTCTATAACGCCTACGCCCGTAAGAACCCTTGGTCGGTTTCGTTCAAGCAAGACCAAGACAACCCCAATATCGCATATGCCGAAAAGGTTTATCTTTTCTCGGCGGTGCCTTTCATCAGTTTCAACTTCAAATGGTAGGGATTATGGTAAAGAACAGGCTTCGGACAATGATAGGCTGCGGAATCCTCTTGTGTTTGGCGGGTTGCACCGAAAGGATAGAAATCAAGCTTTCTTCTTCCGAGCCCCGCTTGGTGGTGGATGCCCGCTTTACCTCCGACACCACGGCGCATATCGTTAAATTGAGCCGCACCTGCGATTATTTCGACCCCGAGACCGGCAATATCGGCCTTACGGGGGCTGAGGTCTATATCACCGATGCCCACGGCGGGCGCATCGATTTCTTGCCCTCCGACAGCGTGCCCGGCTGGTATCTCTCCGCGCCTGACGTGTTCGGCATCATGGGAGAAACCTATCATCTGCACGTGAAGGCAGACGTGCAGGGCAGCGGTTCGCCTCAATATTACCAAGCGCAAGCCACCATGCCTTTTATGCCTACCATCGATTCGGTAAAGGCGTTCTATGGCTATTATCTGCCGCCTTTCGGCCACGGCACGGCCTTGGGCTGGAATCTCCTGCTTTATGCCCAGGATCCGCCCACCAAAGAGTACATCGGTTTCAGTTATGCGGTAAACGGAAAGGTTTACGAAGACAGCATCGACAATATCTTTCTCTTTCCCGATAGTTTTTCGTCAGGCCTGTATCTGCGCGGTGTCTCCCTGTTTTTCTTTCCCGACCCCACCCAAGACAACCAAGACCAGCTCAAGGTGGTGCTGCGCGAAGGCGATGTCCTGACCCTGATAGGCTACAGCTTTACCCCGGAATATTCCGATTACATCAATCAGGTGCGCACCGCCCTTTCCACGAGCGTTCCCGTTTTCAGCGCAGCTCCGGCCAATATACAAGGCAACATCAGCAACGATGCCTTAGGTTATTTTGCCGTTTATTCGATGGGAAAATCCTCCTGCACGGTAGGAAAGAGGCCGGGAGAACTCAAATAAAAACGCCTCCCCGATCTATCAGAACCAATATCCGATGTGCAGGAACACGTTGAAGCTATGCACGTTGGAAGTCTGAAAACTCAAACCCACCGGGCCGATAGGCGTATTGTAGGAAAGCCCGATATTGCCGCCGTAAATCAGGTTGTTGTATTTCGTTACAAAATCCTTTAACTCATAATCGGCTTTGCCCACGGCTCCGCGCACACTCAGATAAAGGTTTTTCAGAAGCATTATCTGCGCCGTGAGCCTCAGGTTCACTAATTGGTGACCGCTCGACTGCCCCAGGAGAACCCCCGGCATCATGGTGGTGTACATGGAGTTCAGATCCGCGCATCCTCCTTGGAAAAACTGGTGTTGGATAGGGATTGTCGCATGATTCTTTATAGGCGTGAGCCCGATGGTGAACCCCGGATAGAACGTCAACCTCCGTCCTGCCGAAATGGCGAAATCCCCTTTCCAGTAAACGTTCAGGAAATAGGTGGCGGCTTGTGTTCCTTCGCCCTTTTCATTGCGCAGGCGCACGGGAAAAGTGGCATCCAAGGTCATCTTGAATCCCCGGGTCGGATAGAATTTCTTGTCGAAGTTATCGTGCCGGTAGTAGAAGTAGGGGTAAACGTGGTGGTTTTTGTAGATGTCATGCCAATTGATGGAATCCGGATTGGAGATACGGACTTTGTTGTCGGCGAACTCGTAGGCGAAGCCCACGCCCAACACATCGGCGCGCCAGGAAGACTGCCCGTAGAGTTTCACCTTGTACCGGTTGGAGGTCATATCCGACGTACGGCGTTTCAGGTTTTCGGGATTGCGGTACAGATACGATTTGAAGTTGAAGTAATCAATCCCGACTCCGAGAGAGGGAATCCAAAACGAATACTGGTCCTTGTGGCGTTTCCATTGAGGAGTAAAGCGGAAGTTGGCGGAAATGACCGGCATTTTCGACAGCTCTATATCCAAGGTCAGCACGGAGTTCTTGACAAGATTCTGCAATTCCACGCCCGCCAGCAATCCTGCCATGCGGATATTGTCGTAGCGTACCCCCAGCTTGAAAGCGTTAACCGGGGCTTCTTCCACCGTAAGGGCAAGCACCGTGGCCTCAGGCTCTTGTTCATCCGTCTTGAATTCATACGATACGGTCTTGAACTTGCCCAGCCCGTACAGACGGTCAACCCCTTTTGTGATGGCTTCCAACTTGATGCTTTTGCCCGTTTCCACCTGCAGGAACTGGTTGATGTACGCAGGATTGTACTTCTTGAGCCCGTGGTATTCGATGCGCGAGACATAGACCTCCTGCAAGGGAAGATAAGGCTGTTTTTCCTTGGGGGCATCCGGCGCGTAGTAGGCCAGCGTGTCCGCCACCCATAACAGTCGGGCGTAAACCAACGAATCGCGTGCGGCCTGTTCGCCCCGTGCCAGGATGGAGTCGGCCTTGTTGAAAGAAGCCGTGCTGAGCCCCGTCATATTCGGCTTGATGAATACGTGGCATCGCTCACGGTTCGTCATTATGCGCGATTTGGCTCCCATAAAGACCACTTCTTCCAATACGTCCATGAAGTTGCTCGTGTTGTCCACGCCGGCGTAGGAAAAGCCCACATCCACGCCGATAATGATATCCGCGTCTTTTTCCAGCATCTTGTCCACTGGAAAATTGTTGAGCACCCCGCCGTCCACCAATACCATCGAGTCGATTTTCACAGGTGTGAACACGCTGGGAATCGCCATCGAAGCGCGCATGGAAAGCGCCAGATTGCCTTGGTCGAAATAGATGGGTTCGCCTTTAACGATATCGGCGGCCACACAGAAGAAAGGAATGTTGAAATTTTCGAAACTCTTGTAACGGTAAGACTGCGAGGTAAGCGTATAGAACAGGTTGCTCACGTGCTGCCCCTTCAACAAACCCATGGGCGCGAAAGCCGTTTTATCCTCATTCATTCCCCACGGAAGATTAAGGATATAGTTGTTTTTGTTCATGTAGAAAACGTCGCGCCAGTCGGGAGCGTCGTTGAGCAGCTTGCCCCAGTCCGTGGCCCGCAGGATGGAATCCAGTTCATGCGCCGAGTAACCGTAGGCGTACAGCCCGCCGATAATCGACCCCATGCTCGTGCCGGCGATATAGTCGATGGGAATGTTCAGTTCTTCCAATACCTTGAGCACGCCCACGTGCGCCATGCCTTTGGCACCGCCGCCGCTCAATACCAAGCCGATACGGGGACGCTCGCCCTTAAGCCTGGGTCGGGTAGGGGTATCCTGCGCGTATATGGCATTGGAAAGAGGCCATAAGAACGTGATAAACAATAGTATATAAAAAAATCTCCGCATCGGGGCAAATTTATTTAAAAGCGCCCGATATAAAGAGAGGTTGTCCGACAACGTTTTTTATTTCCGTTTTCAGACAAC
>CAYVJX010000095.1:0-6135 GCA_964451895.1 uncultured Bacteroidaceae bacterium
TCTTCGAAGTGGCCGATATGGGTATCGTGGGCGACCTCAATAAAGTGGTTCCCGCCTTGATGGAAAGGTTGAAGAAAGAACAGACCCGTTAGGTCTGCGGATTCTTTGTTTTAACGGTAATGCCCGGCGGCTTAGGCTGTCGGGCATTTTTGAATAAGAAAGCACAATGGCAAATCACGAAGAACAATTCAAGAAACTGGTTTCCCATGCGAAGGAATACGGCTTTATCTTTCCTTCGAGCGAGATTTACGACGGCCTGGCCGCCGTTTACGATTACGCGCAGTACGGGGCGGAACTCAAGAAGAATATCCGCGACTATTGGTGGAAATCGATGGTGCAGATGCACGAGAACATCGTGGGCATCGATTCGGGCATCTTCATGCATCCCACTATCTGGAAGGCTTCCGGCCACGTGGATGCGTTCAACGACCCCATGATCGACAACAAGGATTCCAAGAAGCGTTACCGCGCCGATGTGTTGATTGAGGATTACTGCGCCAAACTGGAAGGCAAGATAGAGAAGGAAATCGAGAAGGCGGCCAAGAAATACGGCGAGGCGTTCAACAAGGAAGAGTTTGTGAACACCAACGGCCGGGTGCTCGAATATACGGCCAGAATCAAGGAGATTTCCCACCGCATGAACCACGATCTGGAAGTGAACGACCTGGCTGACCTCAAGCAACTGATTGAGGAACTGGAAATCGTCTGCCCCATTTCCGGTTCACGCAACTGGACCGATATACGGCAGTTCAACCTGATGTTCTCCACCAAGGTGGGTTCGGTGAGCGAGGAAGCCAACACGATTTACCTGCGCCCCGAAACGGCTCAGGGCATCTTTGTGAATTTCCTCAACGTGCAGAAAACCGGACGTATGAAGGTTCCTTTCGGCATCGCCCAGACGGGAAAGGCTTTCCGCAACGAAATCGTGGCCCGTCAGTTCATCTTCCGCATGCGTGAGTTCGAACAGATGGAGATGCAGTTCTTCTGCGCTCCCGGCACCGAAATGGAATGGTTCGAATATTGGAAGAAGGAACGTATGCGCTGGCATCTTTCGTTGGGTATGCCGGCGGAGAACTACCGTTTCCACGACCACGAGAAACTGGCGCACTATGCCAACGCCGCCACCGACATCGAGTTCAATTTCATGTTCGGATTCAAGGAACTGGAAGGCATCCATTCGCGTACCGACTACGATTTGAGCCGTCATCAGGAGTTCAGCGGCAAGAAGCTGCAGTATTTCGACAGCGAACGCAACGAGAACTATGTTCCCTATGTGGTGGAGACTTCTATCGGGCTTGACCGTATGGTGCTGGCGGTGTTGAGCCAGGCCTATACCGAAGAGAAGCTGGAAGACGGCAGCGAGCGTGTGGTGATGCGGATTCCCGCCAAGGTGGCGCCCTACAAGGTGGCGGTGCTGCCGTTGGTAAAGAAAGACGGGATGCCCGAAAAGGCGCGCGGGATTCTGGAGATGCTGCAACCGCTCTTTATGTGCCAGTACGACGAGAAAGACGCCATTGGCCGTCGTTACCGCCGTCAGGACGCCATCGGTACGCCTTTCTGCATTACCGTGGATACCGACACGCTCAGCGACGATACCGTAACGGTGCGTGAACGCGACACGATGCGGCAGGAACGCATCGCCATCAAGGAAATTGCGGCCTACATTGCCGAGAAACTGCGATAAATCGATTGAAGATGGCCAAGAGAATGCCGATAGGGGTGGTCTATTCCACCGATCCGAATTTCCAGTACCGTTACGAGGAAACCCAGGAAGAGGAAACCTTGGAACCTGCCCGTCAGGACTTGCGCGTGATGCGTGACAGCAAGCGGCGGGCGGGCAAGACCGTTACCCTCGTTACCGGTTTTGTGGGCACGGCACAGGATCTGGAGAAACTGGGCAAGACGCTCAAGACCCGTTGCGGCATCGGCGGCACCGCCAAAGACGGCGAGATTGTGTTGCAGGGCGATGTGCGCGACAAGGTTTGCGAGATATTAACCAAAGAGGGCTACCGTTTTAAACGTGCCGGAGGATAACACCATGAGCAGAGCCGATATTCAGAAACACCGGGATTCGTTTGCCTCTTTGGCGATGAAACCGGGGCATCCCGCGTGGAAACAGGCGGTGAGGCGGCAGCAGGAGTCGCCGCTCAAGACCGATGAGATACGGAGCGAGTTCGGGCGTGACAACGACCGGATTCTCCATTCGTTGGCGTATTCGCGTCTCAAATCCAAGACGCAGGTGTTTTTCCACACCAACGACGACCGTATCTGCACCCGTATCGAACACGTGAACCACGTTATTTCGGTAAGCAGCACCATCGCCCGTTTTCTCGGGCTCAATTCGGAGCTTACCTACGCCATCGCCATGGGGCACGACCTGGGTCATGCGCCTTTCGGCCATTCGGGCGAGGTGTTTTTGGATGAGCTCTGCAAGAAATACGGCTTGGGCGAGTTCTGGCACGAAAAGAATTCGCTGCGCGTGGTGGACGACATCGAGCTGTTGAACGATACTCAGGGGCAGCACAAGAACCTGAACCTTACCTACGCCGTGCGCGACGGCATCGTTTCTCATTGCGGCGAGGTGAACCAGGCCATGCTTTGCCCGCGTCAGGAAGCCATCGACCTGAACGCCTTTACCAAGCAGAACCGTTTTGAGCCTTACACCTGGGAAGGCTGCGTGATGAAGATTTCCGACAAGATCGCCTATCTGGGGCGGGATCTGGAAGACGCGCAGGCCTTGGGCATCCTGACGGATTCCCAGTTGGATGAGCTGAACCATATCCTGCTGGGTTTTCCACTCGTGGAAGCGGCCAACAACACCAATTTCATCCATATCTTCATCACCGACCTCTGCCGCCACAGTTCGCCCGAAAACGGGCTTTGTTTCAGCAAGGAGGTCTATGGTCTGATGAAGACCTTGATGAAGTTCAACTACAGGCATATCTACAAGCATCCGCGCCTGAAGAGTTACGAGGCGTATGCCAAGCTGGTGATAGAGTCGTTGTATGAAGCCTTGTCGCAGTGTTTCGGCGGAGAAAATACATTGACCCGTATCGAGAAGGAATTCGAGCCGGTTTATCCCAAACTGGGAGGGGCTTTCCTGTCGTGGATAAAACTGTTGGTGAAGAACGGTGAACCGTCTTACCACAAGCGTCTGTACGATTTAAAGGAAGAATCGCAGTACAACCGCGCCATCATCGACTTTCTGTCGTTGCTTACCGACCGTGCCGCCATCGAGTATTTCAACGAACTGACTTCATTCTAAGCGTAAAGGTCGTTCCGTTTTCGGAGGAGTTTTCCAAGGCTATCTTCGCGTCCATGCTTTCGGCAAGGCGGCGGCAAATGGCCAGACCCAAGCCTGCGCCCGTACTGCGGGTCGTAAAGCGGGGTTCAAAGATACGCTCCCGGTTTTCGGCGCGGATGCCCGGGCCGTTGTCGGTTACGTAAACCGTGCAGATGCCCTCGGGCGATTCCTCGATGCCGAGCCGTATCTCGGGATTGGGAATCTGCGCTTCTTCAAACGCCTGTATAGCATTACGTATCAGATTGATGAGAATCTGTTCCAAAAATCCGGAATCCGCATATATGCGGATTTTTTCGTTTTGCGGCGGTATCTCGATCCGGAAGGTCGTTCTTTCGTCGGCCTTGAACAGTTCGAGTGTCTGGCGGAGCACTTGCGCCGGGAACACTTCCTGCATTTGCGGCTTCTGCCATTGGGCGAATTGCGAGAAAGCGCCGGCGATATGCGCCAGGCGGTCTATCTGCCCACCGAGCAGTTCGGCAAAGCGGTCCAGACGTTCCTTGAAATCGTCGCGGCCCTCGTGATACGCCCGTTGCAGCAACTGCACCTGCAACTTGATAGGAGTGAGCGGATTCTTTATCTCGTGCGCCACCTGCCGCGCCATCTCGCTCCAGGCGTTCTCACGTTCCGATTCCGCCAGTTTGCGCAGGCTTGTTTCCAGTTCATCCACCAAAAGGTTGTATTGCTTTACCAGCACGCCGATTTCGTCCTTGCGTTTCCATTCCAGATGGTTGTTTTTCTGCGCCGGCTTGATTTGCGCCACCATGCGGGTAACCAGTTGCAGCGGCTTGGTGATGCGCCTTGCCAGCAGCGAGGAGAAAACAAAGGTGATGAGGCACAGCAACACCATGATGTTGAGGTAGGTGCACAGAAAACGGCTCATTTCGGCTCGTTGGCGTTCCACCGGTATATAATAGGGGAGGCAGAAAAAGCCGATCACCTCGCCGTTGGCGTTGCGGATAGAGGCGAATGCCAGCAGCGAGCCTTGCCTTGGCAGAATCAGCAGGTGGCTCTGTTCCTCGGCTATCTCGTTGAGGATGCCTTCGTTCAGCTGTTCGGGCAGGAGGCTTTCGGGGCGCGGGCTGGAAATCAATCCGCCTTGTGTGGAATAGAGATAGATGTCTTGGCGGAACAGGTTGCCGAGCTGTTCGGTTTCAGTGTGGAGTTTTTGGATGATGCTGTCGTTTTGGGGAGGCAGGAGGCACCCGGCGGGCAGGTTCGTGTAACGGCTTTCCATTTCCGCCAGAATGGAGAGGCTTTGGCTGCGCAGCAGCTTGGAGTTCTCGTTGAGGTTTATCTGGCGGATAAAGAATAAGGCCACCGCCCCGAACACGAGCACCACCGACAACAGCAGCACGAACATGCCGCTGCGCAGTTGGCGGGCGTATGTGCCGGCGGTGCCTAGGAAATCTTTGTCGAACAGGGCCAGAACGAGCGCTCCCGCCATGCCGAAAAGAATAAAGAAGAGGGAGAAATTCGGCAGGATGTCGGTGGGGTCGGCTTCAGGCGTGCTCAGCACCAGCAGGCGGTCTTGCTCCAGAGGATAGAACAGATGGTCGTAGCCTTGCCGTTTAAAGAAATACAGCGAATCGGGCAAGCCGGTCTTCAATCGGAAAGGGTAGAGGAAACTGCCGTTGTAGCTCCATAGTTCGTTTTCGGAATAGAAGGCATACGAATAGGCGGGAGGCAGGCGCAGACCGGTGCCGCCCGGCACGTCGGCGAATTTCTTGCGCCCCAGTTCCACGTTCATGATCAAGGTGTCTTCGCCCCAGAACACAGGGTTTTGGAAAAGATAGGCGTAGTATTCGATGCCGTAGTCGGTTCCGTACAGCCCCGGTATGCCGGTGGGCGTTCCTTTCTGCGCCTTTCGCTCAAAGAACGTGCGGCAGTTTTCGGTAAGGCTGTCTTCCAACAGCAGCAGTTCTCCAGGCTCGCAAAAGGTAAAGAAGCAGCGGTAATGGTTGAAAGAGGGCGAAAAAACGAGTTCTTGCCAGCTGTTTGCCAAAGAATCTTTATCGCCCAGGCTGTCGATGCGGGAAAAGGCAGGAGGCAGCGCGCCCTCTTGTTGCAGTTCCTGCAAGGTTTGGGCAAACCTTGCTTCGGCGGGCAGGTCGCGGTTCAACGCGATTTCCCGTGCCCATTGCAAACGGTCTTGCTGTTCCTGGCGGATGCCGTTCAGATAGACCGCCGTGGCGCAGAGCAGGCAATAGACACTCAGGAACAAGGTTCTGAAAATGCCTTTGGCGGAAACCTTAAAGATTTTTTCGCACAGAAGCAGCAGTCCCAGACCGATCAGGAAAAGGCCGCCCGCACATACCGCGCTCCAGAGATTGAAGTTCAAGAGTTCCTTGGCTTGGAGCGGTATATGCGGCAGCAGGGGAGGCATAGCGGCAGGCTATTTGTCTTTGCAGCAGAATTCGGTGAGCACGCCGTGGGTCGATTTGGGGTGCAGGAAGCCGATGTTGAGGCCTTCGGCGCCTTTGCGGGGCGCTTTGTCGATAAGCTGGATGCCTTTCTTTTCGGCATCGTTCAAGGCGGCCTGGGTGTCTTCCATGGCAAAGGCGATATGGTGGATGCCTTCGCCTTTCTTTTCCACGAACTTGCCGATAGGACCTTCGGGATCGGTGGATTCAAGCAGTTCTATTTTGGTGTCGCCGAGTTTGAAGAAAGCGGTGCGGACCTTCTGGTCTTTCACTTCTTCTATGTTGTAGCATTCCAGTCCGAGCACGTCTTCGTAGTAACGGATGGATTCTTCGAGGTTCTTTACGGCAATGCCGAGATGTTCGATGTGAGTAGGTTTCATGGTGTCAATTTTTTCGGGCAACCGCCCGTTT
>CAYVJX010000096.1:0-5901 GCA_964451895.1 uncultured Bacteroidaceae bacterium
GAGAGCAGAGGCCAAGCTTGCTTGGAGTATGCCGAGGCGTGAAAAAGGTCGGTTGAAAACCAACGTTTAACTTAAGCCGAGAGCAGAAGCCAAACTTGTTTGGATTATGCCGAGGCGAGTTAAAGGTCGGTTGTAAAACCAACGGAATATTGTACTGTAACGAACCGAATGACAAATAGAATATGGTTAAGCCCTAAAAACCAACTCCATGAAATTGAAAGAAAACAGAATACACCGCATTTTATTACCGATGGTTTTGTTGTTGTTCGGATTATCTTTTGCCAGAGGAGGGGAAGTGGATAACCGAAACAAGGGGAGCCACACCTTGAGTTTTGGTTACAGTCCGGTATTGCGGAGTGAATGGTATGAATCTTGGAAGCCGGTGCCGCCGCTCAAGTTTACGTTGAATTACGCCTACGATATCCCCATGCGTTCGCGCTTCGTTAATTTTTATGCGATAGGAGAAGTTTCCTATATCGGGGCATATTATCAAGAAGATTCTTGGGTGCCGGATGAATTTACAATTAAATCAAACCTTAATTCAGTTATACTTTCCGCCGGTATGGGGCTCAAGGTGCATCTTGTGTCTTTCTTGGATTTGGCCGTCTTTTATACAGGAGGTTACCGATATACGCAAACTAAATTTGAAATTGTCGGTGAGACGGAGGGAATATATAGAAAATCTAAAACGGAACTTCATGATTTTTCGGGCTGCGCAGGAGTTCGATTTATTGGAAAGATCAATAAAGTCAATGTTTTTGCAGGTTATTCCCTAACACACATGGATCCGAAAAAATACTTCCATGAGGTGGAACATTATATAGATGTTGGAATAGGATACACCTTTTAACGACAATCTATAAACGGAAGGTTGCGCCGCCATCCCGAGGGGGCATCCTCGGAACCAAGTTATCAACAGTCTGTTGATAAATGTTTTCAACCGCAAACAATCCTGATAACATTACACTTATATCATTTAGAAAAAGTAACCAACAATCATTGTTTATAACATTGAAACCAGCCCGAATTCGGCCGCATAGAAAAAATTTACTTTTGCAAACCTTGGATTGAGGGGCTTGGATTACGAGGAATATACGCTATAGAAACCTTTAATAGACAATAGCTTATGCAAGCTGATTTATTCTCCGGAAGAGAGTCGGGCGAGTTGTTTTCGCACAAGTCCGACAGTATGGTGGCGGAAAACGAAACGGGCAACGCTCCTCAGGGCAGCCCGTACCAGAAGTTGAAAGAACATAGAGCGAACTTAGATATGAGCAAGGAACAGGAACTCCACGAATTTTCGCACGAAGAGATTTTAGAGGCTTCCACCAAGTATTTCAAAGGGGATGCCTTGGCTGCCACCGTATGGATGAATAAATACGCCCTCAAGGACAGCGACGGGCGCATTTACGAAAAGACCCCCGACGAAATGCACCGCCGCATCGCCCGGGAACTGGCGCGCATCGAAAGCCGCTATCCCAATCCCGTTTCGGAGGATGAAGCCTACGAACTGATGAAAGACTTCCGCTACATCATTCCTCAGGGAAGCCCTATGGCGGGTATCGGCAACAAATTTCAGGTTTCCTCGCTTTCCAACTGCTTTGTGATCGGCAACAAAGGCAACTCCGACTCCTACGGCGGCATCATGAAGATAGATGAAGAACAGGTGCAGCTGATGAAACGCCGTGGCGGTGTGGGGCATGACCTCTCGCATATCCGCCCTGCCGGAAGCCCCGTAAAGAACAGCGCCCTTACCAGCACCGGCATCGTGCCTTTCATGGAACGCTACTCCAACTCCACCCGCGAAGTGGCGCAAGACGGACGGCGCGGCGCCTTGATGTTGAGCATCAGCATCAAGCATCCCGATTCGGAACGTTTTATCGATGCCAAGCTCGAAGAAGGCAAGGTTACCGGCGCCAATGTGTCGGTTAAGCTTACCGATGAATTCATGCGGGCGGTGGTCTCGAACTCGCCGTTCATGCAGCAATACCCCATCGACTCCAAGAATCCCCAGTATATCAAGAAGGTGGATGCCCGCAAGATTTGGAACAAGATTATCCACAATGCCTGGAAATCGGCTGAACCGGGCGTGCTCTTCTGGGACACCATTACCCGCGAATCCCTGCCCGACTGCTATGCCGACCTCGGATTCCGCACCGTTTCTACCAACCCCTGCGGCGAAATTCCCCTCTGTCCTTACGACAGCTGCCGTCTGTTGGCATTGAACCTGTACAGTTATGTGGAAAAGCCCTTTACGAAGGATGCCAAGTTCAACATGCCCCTTTTCCGCCAACACGTGCGGGTGGCCCAGCGTTTCATGGACGACATCATCGACCTCGAGCTCGAACACGTGGATCGCATCTTGGACAAGATTAACCAGGATCCCGAAAACGAAGATGTAAAACGTACCGAAACCGAACTTTGGCTCAAGATAAAGGACCGCAGCCGCCAAGGCCGCCGCACCGGTCTGGGCATCACTGCCGAAGGCGATATGCTGGCCGCCCTCGGCCTGCGCTACGGCACAGACGAAGCCACTGATTTCTCAGTGGAAGTGCATAAGAACCTCGCGCTGGCAGCCTACGGTTCGTCGGTGGAAATGGCCAAGGAACGCGGCGCGTTCCCGGTTTACGACACCAAGCGCGAAGCCGGCAATCCTTTTGTGAACCGTTTGAAGGAAGCCGAACCCGAACTTTACGACAACATGGCCAAATTCGGCCGCCGCAATATCGCCCTCCTTACCGTGGCTCCCACCGGCAGTGTGAGCATCTGCACGCAGACCACCTCCGGCATCGAACCGGCGTTCATGCTGGCCTACAAACGCCGCCGCAAGGTGAACCCGGGCGAAAAGGGCGTTCACGTTGACTTTGTGGATGAAGTGGGCGATTCCTTCGAAGAATACACTGTGGTTCATCCCAAGTTTTTGGAATGGATGAAGGTTACCGGCCTGGATACCACCAACCTCAATTCCTACACCGAAGAACAGTTGCAGGAAATCATCGCCCAGTCGCCCTACTACAAGGCACTTTCCACCGATATCGACTGGGTGAGCAAGGTAAAGATGCAGGGCGCGGTGCAGAAGTGGGTTGACCACTCCATCAGCGTTACCGTAAACGTGCCCAACCAAACCCAGGAAGACTTGGTGAGCCAGATTTACCAGACCGCTTGGGAATGTGGCTGCAAGGGCATGACCATCTACCGCGACGGCTCGCGTTCGGGCGTTCTGGTGGCGGACAAGAAGAAAGAAAGCGCCGAGGCACCTTCCAAAAAGGCGCCTTCCTCCCGTCCCGACGTGCTCAAAGCCGATGTGGTGCGTTTCCAGAACGACTACGAAAAATGGATCGCCGTGGTGGGTCTGTATGAAGGCCGTCCCTACGAAATCTTTACCGGCCGCGCCGACGACTTCCCCCTGCCCTCTTTCGTGAACAAGGGCGAGATTATCCGCGTGCGCAAGGATGAGAACTCCCCGGCGCGCTACGACTTCGAGTTCAAGGACCGCGACGGTTACGGCGTTCACTGGGAAGGCCTCTCGCGTACTTTCGATGAAACCTATTGGAACTACGCCATCTTGATTTCCAGCATTCTGCGTCAAGGCGCCGACCTGCCTAAAATCATAGACCTCATCAACGGGCTCAAACTGGGTTCCGACGACCAGATCAACACCTGGAAAAACGGGGTGGTACGCGCCTTGAAGAAATACATTCCCAACGGAACCATCGCCGAAAAGACCAAATGCCCCGAATGCGGCGAAGCCGGTCTGGTCTATAAGGAAGGCTGCCTTACGTGTCCTTCCTGCGGATACTCCAAGTGCGGCTGAGAATGAGAATAAAAACGATTCAGACAGAAAAGCGGTGGGAACTCGATTCTCCACCGCTTTTTTTATTGCCCTTCGACAGGGCGATGAGGCTTCGGCAAATAATCCGCTTGGTTTTTTGGCAGATTATGTTACCTTTGTCCGTTGGTCAAGATACTCCGCCTCGGCCAAAAACAAGTGAACTTGCTTTTGGCTCTTGGCTTTACGTATCTTTGTCCTCTTTTAAAAAATTGTGACAATGCACAGACAATCGTGGATGGCTATCGCCATATTCTTCTTGACCTTAGGAGGCTTTTCTTATGCACAGATTATCGATGTTGGCGGTAATCCGGTAAATCGGGTTACAGGCCAGGTCAACAATCCCATTTCCACGGCCGTGCCTTTCCTTTCGCTTTCGCCAGACGCCCGCTCCGGCGGTATGGCGGACGTAGGGGTGGCCACCTCGGCAGACCTCAATTCCCAGCACTACAACGCTGCCAAATATGCCTTTTTGAAAGACCAGTTCGGGCTTTCGCTCACCTACAGCCCCTGGCTTATCAACCTTGTGCCCGATATGTCGCTGGCCTACCTCTCGGGGGCTTACAAATTCAAGGATGAACGCAACGTACTCGGCTTCTCCCTGCTCTATTTCTCCATGGGCTCGATTGTGTTCACCGATGCCCAGGGAACCAGTTCGCAGAGCTACAAGCCCAACGAATTCGCCATTGACGTAAGTTATGCGCGCAAGCTGATCGATGTTCTGTCGATTTCCGTTACGGGGCGTTTCATCTACTCCAACCTTACCTTGGGACAATATGTGGCAGGAGTCGATACCAAAGCCGGTCTGGCAGGGGCTGCCGATATAGGCCTGTACTACTGTCAGGACTTCGATCTGGGCAAGAAATACAAAGGCGGAACCCTGAGCGCGGGATTGAGTTTTACCAATATCGGCAACAAGATAAGTTACACACAGGACCTTTCCGAAGAGGCGGAAAAGAACTTCCTGCCCGCCACCTTACGCTTAGGCGTAGGCTTCAATTGGCATATCGATGATTACAACTCGGTAGGTTTCTACGCCGAAGCCTACAAACTGCTTGTGCCCACCCCACCCCTCTACGGAGACAAGGTGGTTGACGGCGATACGCTGCACAACGTGATCGTAGAAGGAAAAAACAACAGGGTAAACGTAATGAAGGGCATCTTCCAGTCGTTCGGCGATGCGCCCGGCGGCTTTAAGGAAGAAATGCAGGAGATACAATGGAGCCTTGCCGCAGAATACTGGTGGCGCGAGATTGTGGCGGTGCGCATGGGCTATTTCCACGAAAGCAAATACAAAGGCTGGCGCCAATACCTCACTTTGGGCGTAGGCTTGCGCTACAAGATGGTAGGCTTGGATTTCTCCTATCTGATTCCCACTTCCACCATATCGGGTTCGAACCCGCTTAAGAACACCTTGCGTGTAGGGGTTTCCTTCAACTTTAACCGTGCCGACAGAGCCGCGCGCCAAGCCAGGAGAGTAAATGATCAGTTTTAGGGTCGGCTACGGCTACGATGCCCATCGGTTCACGCCCAACCGCAAATTGATTCTGGGTGGCGTCGATGTGCCTTTTGAACAAGGCCTGGATGGACATTCGGATGCCGATGTGCTGGTGCATGCCGTTTGCGATGCCTTGCTGGGCTCGCTGGCCTTGGGCGATATCGGCCGGCATTTTCCCGATACAGACCCTGCCTATAAAGGCATCGACAGTTTGATTCTTCTTCAGAAAACGGGAGAACTGATAGCGGAACAGGGCTATCGTGTGGGCAACATAGACGTTACCCTGCGTATGCAGAAACCCAAGATAGCCGCCTACGTGCCCGCCATGCAGGAAAATCTGGCCAAAGCCCTGCGGGTGGAAGCCGGTCAAATCTCCGTAAAGGCCACCACCACCGAAAAAATGGGCTTCGAAGGCCAAGGAGAAGGCGCCTCCGCCTCTGCTGTGGCCTTGGTGTGGAAATAAGCATCGAGAACTGTATCATGTCCGCCCGTTCCGATTCCCATATCTTTACGCTCTTGGATGTTTGCCGCAGCATTCAGAAAACGCTGGCGGGGCGTTACGGCTCGCCCTTCT
>CAYVJX010000097.1:0-5716 GCA_964451895.1 uncultured Bacteroidaceae bacterium
AAACGGTCAACAGCAGGCAACCGAAGAGCAATACAAGTTTGTTTGTTTTCATTTTCTTGGGTTTTTAAAATTTGTCGCTAAATTAAAATAAATCCCAAGGAGAAGCAAAACACAACCATACAATATTTATCAACACTTTTTATATTGTAACATTATCAAATACTTACAATAAAAACAAAAGGATTCTGAACTTTTCACAAACCTCGTGAATCGAAAATCTGCAAAGAAATTGAGGCAACACTCCGGCTCCCCCGAAACCGCCTCTTGCAATCCCCCCTCTTTTTCGTTAAATTTGCAGGTTTGGGATTTTTGAACCGAAATGCGTTTCAGAGACATCATAGGACAACGGGATTTGATCGAGAAGCTGATTGCCGCCGTCAATAACGGACGTATTCCGCACGCCCAGCTTTTTTGGGGAGCGGAAGGCAGCGGTCAGCTGGCTCTGGCCACCGCCTACGCCCAATACATCAACTGCCGGCAAAAGGTTCACGCCTCCTCGGGCGAAGACCTTCACGGGCTTTCTTCCGATTCCTGCGGCAAATGCCCGTCCTGCCTCAAGTTCCAACAGATAGCCCACCCCGACCTGCATTTCGTCTATCCCAACAACGCCGACGGCAGCCGCATCAAGAAAGATTCCCAAAGTCTGGACTACATCGACACGTGGCGCGAGCTGATGCTGGCCAACCAAGGCATCTTCAGCCTCAACGAATGGACGGAGGCGATGAATATCGGCACCAAACAGCCCATCATCAACGTGCGCGACTGCCGGCAGATTCTGCAGACCCTGAGCCTCAAGCCCGCCGAAGCCGCCTTTCGGGTCGTTATCGTGTGGTTGATCGAGAAACTGGACGTAACCACTTCCTCCATCCTGCTCAAGACCTTGGAAGAGCCCGAACCGCAAACGGTTTTCCTCTTGGTTTCCGAAAATCCCGACCGCATCCTGCCCACGATTCTGAGCCGCACGCAGATGGTGAAAGTGCCTCGCCTCGAGGCCGCCGAACTGGAAGCCTACCTACGGCAAAAGGGCATGGGCGCGGAAGATGCCCAAGATCTTGCCCGGCGCAGCCAAGGCAATCTGGTGGAAGCCAAACTGCTGTCGGGCAACAACGAGACAAGGAAGAATTTTCACGAAAGTTTTGCCGACTGGATGCGGCTCTGCTTCAAGGTGGATATGCCCGCCCTGGTGGCTTTGGGCGAACGGATGAAAGAACTCAAAGGCGAGCCGATAAAACTTTTCCTGCAAAGCTGCCTCAACGAGATACGCGCCTGCCTGCTGATCTCGAACGGCTGCGGACAGTGGGTCATGGGCGATGCCAAGGAAAAGGCATTCTGGCAGAACTTCTCCAAGTTCGTGACCACCGCCAACGTGCGGCAATACTACGATTTGTTTAACGACGCCATTTACCAGATAAGCCGTAACGCCGACATTCCGACCCTGTTCACCGATTTGAGCATAAAGCTCTGCCGGATATTGGCGGCGGCAAGAAAATAAACTTTTGAAAACACACGTCATGGACCAAGATATTTTACGCAAGACCTCCTATCACGACCAAAAGGAAGAACGCGGTTTCGTGCGCCCCGCTGAACACGAGGGCCACGAGGAAGAATCCCGCGAAGAGGTTTTCATGCGGCTCACCGCCGACGAGAACATTTACAACAGCCGCGGCCTCTCGCACGCGCCCAAGATGGAAGACAGCAGCCGCGAACGCTATCTGCAGATGGGATGCTGCGCCCAGATGCACAGCTGCCAATGGACCGACGCCTTTCCCAGCATGAGCGCCGAAAGCGATTTTCCGATTGTGCAGGTTCGCTTCAAGAACACGCACAAAGACTTTTTCCGTCTGCCCGAAAACGAAGACGCCAAGAGTTTCCATACCGGCGACATCGTGGTGGTGGAAAGCACCAACGGCCACGATACAGGCGTTATCTGCCTGCAAGGGGAACTAGTGCGGCTGCAATTGAAGAAGCGCAACCTCAGCCCCAACTCCACGGATATACGCAAGATTTACCGGAAAGCCCGCCAGAACGATGTGGACAAATGGACCGAAACCATTCAGGCGGAAAAGGAAATGCAACGCCGGGCCAGGGTTATCGCCGCCCAACTGGGACTGAGCATGAAGATCAACAACGTGGAGATTCAGGGCGATTTTACCAAAGCCATCTTCTACTATACCGCCGACGACCGTGTGGATTTCAGGCAACTCATCAAGCTCTACGCTGAAGAGTTCAAGCTCCGCATCGAGATGCGGCAAATCGGAGCGCGGCAGGAATCGGGCATTTTAGGTGGTATCGGCGCTTGCGGCAGGGAACTCTGCTGCGTTACTTTCCTGCATAACTTCTCTTCGGTGGGAACGCACGCGGCTCGGGTACAGCAGGTGTCGCTCAACCCGCAGAAACTGGCGGGGCAATGCAGCAAACTCAAATGCTGCCTCAACTACGAATACGAGGTGTATGCGGATGCCATGAAATCGATGCCCGATGCCAAAGCCATCCTCAAGACCGAAAAAGGCGATGCCCGCTGCATCAAGCTGGATCCCCTGCGTCAGAAACTCACCTACGCCTATACCGAGATTCCCGGAAGTTATGTGGAACTGACTGCCGAACAGGTTTTCGACATTCTGGAACGCAACAAAAACGGCATCACGGTAGGCGACCTGGAGGAAATGACCAAAGACTCGCGCAAACCGGCGCAGCCCAAGCCCGAATTCCGGCAGGTGGTGGGACAGGACGACCTGACCCGTTTCGACAAACCCAAGGAAAACAAAGGCAGGAACAAAGGCGAAAGGCGTAAAGGCAACAACAATGGCAAGTCCGCCAAGAGCCGCCCCGCACACAGCCTGCAAAAACCCGTTCTGAAAAACAACCATGAAAACCACGAATAGATCACTCCTTGTCTGTCTGGCCGCCTGCGGCATCCTCTGCCTGCTGGCATCCTCCTGCCAACGCAGCACCTTGCTCAACAAGGCCTACGACACGCCGCAACCGGCATGGGCATACCATGAGCCCATCTGCTTCGATCTGGTGGTGGAAGACACCACCCTGCCCTACGATGTTACGTTCAGCCTCAAGCATACGCGCCATTTCGCCTGGAGGAATTCCTTTTTCCTCATCACCACCGTTTTTCCGAACATGGACACCTCCATCGACACGCTGGAATGTGTCTTGGCCACGCCCGATGGCAAATGGCTGGGCAGCCGTCTGGGAAAATACCGCAGCTTAGGCTTCTTATACAAACAGCATATCCGTTTTCCCATGCCCGGACAATACCGGTTTGAAGTAAGGCACGCCATGCGCAGCGACAGCCTGCAAAACATCAGCTCGGTAGGGATGAAAATCAAACGTTCATGAAGGCAAAACAGAGCAAAACCCAAGAACCCGGAAAGAATTTCAAGCATTACCGCCATATCCTGTGGGGTGTTTTCGGCTCGTGCGTAGGCTTGGTCGTATTTCTCTTCTGCGGCATCAGCTGGGGGCTTTTCGGATTCATGCCCTCTTTCGAAGACTTGGAGAACCCCACCAGCAGCCTCTCTTCCGAAATCATTTCCTCTGACCAACAGATATTGGGGGCCTACTACATCGAGAACCGAACCAACGTGGAGTTCAACGAACTCTCGCCCTATTTAGTGCAGGCGCTCATCGCCACCGAAGACAGCCGTTTCTACAAGCACAGCGGCGTGGACCTGCGTTCCCTGGGGCGTGTTTTCTTCAAGTCTATCCTGCGCGGCGACCGCAGCGGGGGCGGGGGCAGCACCATCACCCAACAATTGGCCAAGAACCTTTTTCCACGCAAGCATCTGTCTAAGGCAGGGCTGGCGGTGCGCAAACTCAAGGAATGGGTCATCGCCGCCAAACTGGAGCGCAACTACACCAAAGACGAAATCATAGCCATGTACTTCAACACGGTGGATTTCGGAAACAACGCCTACGGCATCAAGATAGCCTCCTCCACCTATTTCGGCAAACTGCCGGGCGAACTCGAACCGGAAGAAGCCGCCCTTTTGGTGGGGATGCTGAAAGCCACTTCCTACTACAATCCCCTGCGCAATCCGCAAAACGCCATGAACCGCCGCAATGTCGTGTTCTCCCAAATGCGCAAGGCAGGATTCCTGAGCCATGAAGAATACGAGGAACTGGCCGCAAGGCCTATCGATATGTCGCGTTTTTCGCGCCAGAACCACGAAGAAGGACTGGCCACCCATTTTCGCGAATATCTGCGCCAATACATGCTCAAATGGTGCAAGGAACACAAGAAGCCCGACGGCAAGCCCTACGACCTGTACCGCGACGGACTGAGAATCTACACCACCATCAATTCGCGTATGCAGCGGCACGCCGAAGAGGCCGTGGCCGAATGGATAGGCGGCACGCTGCAGAACGATTTCTACAAAGACGTGAAAGGAACGAGCCGTTACGCGCCCTTTTCTTCCGACCTCACCAAAGAAGAAGTGAACAAGTTCATGGAACAGGCCATGAAGAACTCCGACCGCTACCGCGCCATGAAGAAATCCGGGGCTTCGGATGAAGAAATCCGCAAGGTTTTCCACGAAAAGGTGGCGATGAAGGTGTTCACTTGGCAAGGCGGTGAGAAAGACACCGTGATGTCGCCCTGGGATTCGCTCTGGTATCACAAGTGGTTCCTGCATTGCGGCCTGATGTCGGTAGAGCCGCAGACAGGCTATGTGCGCGCCTACGTGGGCGATATCAGCTACAAGTATTTCAAGTACGACAACGTTTCGCAAGGCAGGCGGCAGGTGGGTTCCACCTTCAAGCCTTTCGTCTATACGCTGGCCATGCAGGAAGGCGAGTTCCTGCCCTGCACCCAGGTTCCCAACGTGCCGGTGTGCTTTCCATTGCCCGACGGCGAGGAATGGTGCCCGGCCAACTCTTCCAAAACCAAGGAGGGCGAGATGGTGACCCTCCGTTGGGCATTGGCCAATTCGGTGAACTATATCTCGGCCTACCTCATCAAGCGTTTTCCGCCCGAAGCGGTCATCAACCTGGCGCGCCGCATGGGCATCACCGCCCCGATGGAAGCCGTTCCCTCGATCTGTCTGGGAACGATGGACATTTCGGTAAAGGAAATGGTGGGCGCCATGGCCACCTATGCCAACCAAGGCATCCATATCGACCCGATTTTCATTACCCGTATCGAAGACAAACACGGCATCGTGCTTGAAAACTTCGCGCCCCATCAGGAAGAAGCCATGAGCGCCAAGACCGCCTACCTGATGCTCGACCTCATGCGCGGCGTGGTGGATGAGGGAAGCGCCGGACGTCTGCGCTGGCGTTACGGACTCAAACAGGCCATCGCCGGCAAGACCGGCACCACACAGAACCATTCGGACGCATGGTTCATGGGCATCACCCCCACGCTGACCACCGGCATATGGGTAGGCGGCGAACTGCGTTCCATCCACTTCAACAGCATGCGTCTGGGACAAGGTGCCAACGCCGCCCTGCCCGTCTGGGGCCTCTATATGCAGAAAATCTATGAGGATGCCGAACTGGCGTTTCCGCAAGATGATTTTGAAAAACCGGAAGGCTTGAACGTGGACCTCAAATGCCAAGGAGAGAAACGCCATGCCGAGCCCGATGAACCGGAGGAAGCGCCCAAGCAGAGCTTTCCTTCCGAAAACGAGAACCTGAACAACTTAATGTAGCCCATGAACCCGCAAGAAACCCTTTCGCTGCTTCTCAACCACCGGAGCATACGCAA
>CAYVJX010000098.1:0-5677 GCA_964451895.1 uncultured Bacteroidaceae bacterium
GCGCCACAATCAGGATATAACGCCTGTCGGCGGGCGTAAAGCCCTCGGCGTTCCAACCCCAAAGTTTCAATATCCTTTTCGATAGATTCATGACTGCAAGTTTACAAAAAGTATGAATGCCTTCCATGAGGCACATTTTGAAATTCCCTATATTTGTGTCTGTAATTAATCTTTCAAGTGTTTGTTATGAAAATGAAGATTTTATCCGCCCTCCTAAGTATCTTCTCTATAACCGCCGCAGCGCAAGAAATCCCGCCTGTTTGGGGCACATATTCCGTTGCGGAAACCTGCACGCTTGTCGATGATTCTTCCTATAAGAAATCTGTCGATTATACGCTGGCCATAGAGACTCTGCCGGACAAAGAGAACGGTATCCGTTTTATGATTCCCACACACGGCATTCCCGATTTCGTGAACGCGACTACCGCAAACGGCAGGGATTTTACGTTTTCGCAAACCTTTTCTACGGAAGACAGCACCCTCTCTATGTATATTGGCGGTAACGGCTCTGTAAGAGACAACTCGCTATCGATGGAGTATATCATGTCGGTGACCGGAGTCTGGGGCAGACTGCAATGTTCCGTCACGGGAAGGAAAAACGATGTAGTAGGCGTGGAAGAGAAGGTGCAGAGAACGGATATTCGGGTAGACGTTCAAAACATGCTCTTGCTTTTGCCCGAACAATCATTGGATGAAGGTATTGACTTTGAATTGTTTAATACAAACGGACAGCGGATATTGAGCATAAAGGACGTGGGAAACCCGACAATAAGCATCGCTTCCCTTCCTGCCGGCCTGTACCTATACAGACTGACTTCGAGGAACCGTCTTTTATCCACTGGAAAATTTCTGAAAGGCAGGTGATTCAGGTTTTCCCCTACCGCACGAACTTGCCGGATTGGGTTGTGGCGGGGGCGGTGAGGCGGTAGAGGTAGAGGCCGCGCGGCAGATGCGCCACCGACACGCTCCCTATGGGATGAGTCACGTGGAGCACGCACCGCCCCCGCACATCCATCACCTCCAATCTATCTATCTTCACATCACCCTCTATCACAAGAGTTTGATGGACGGCATCGTAACGGATATTGCCGATTTCCCGCAAGATTCGGTTCCTCGTGGTATCGACCGTTGTGTCGACCGTTTTCTCAATCTTTCTTATCGTATCGATTTCCAGTTCAAAATAGGTTCTGTTCAACAAATCTATATGCGTGGACAACACGCCATCAATTTCCACACTGTCACCCACTTCATAGAGAATCCCGTCTATCTCCATATATTCATTCCAAAACCAATGTTTGTCTGCCAAAACATATTGTTCCCTATTGAGGTCTAAGCCCATAACCATTCCCGGTAAACAAGGATTTGTACTGGCAGGATTAGGCATTATGTCCAAAACACCAGTATAGACACCTGCGATACTTTCCTGTGGAAAGCTTATCAATTTATTGATACTTACTATTTCAAAAGCGGAGAAAACCTTATGGTCATCCGAAACGCTATGAATATGCCCCGAAAATTCCACGCTGTCCCCTATCGAGCAAACCTGTCCTGCGATTTCAAATTTCTCTTTTCCAAAAAGGAAAACACTGTCAACCGTCAACACATAGGTCTCGGAAGCGGTTTTCAAGCCGAAAACGGCATTGGCCTGCCCGTCCCCCACCGTTCCCCATATCGCAAATTCCGGAACATAGACGATTTTTCCGCAAAAAGCACCTGTTTCAAATTTCCGTATGGACTGTACCCCCAGTATAAGAAATTCCTCATAGGCATCATCCACTTCATTATGTACCAACCCGCTCACCTCTACCGAATCTCCGACAGAATAAGACTTTCCCGCAAAGGTAAAAGCCTCGAAACCTATATGCATGGGCGCCAAAATATAAGTAACGGTATCTACCTTTAATCCGAAAGTGCTTTTGCCTTCTGTGTAGGTATCGGCATAAAACGGTGCGGGAACGGAAACGATTTTGCCTCGGAAAGTACCTGTGTCGTAGTGGATATAGCAGGTTTTGTATTCCGGATTTTGATAAAGCGTATTTCCGTCTTCCGAATAGCAAAGCAATTCATTGATGACGCCTCCCGCCATCCAAAGATACCCCCAGAAAATACCGTAATGGAGAGGGCCTATTTTTTCCACCCATAAATCAGATTGGTGACGATGCTTATCGCGCACGGCAAGGTAGCGCAAGGGGGTATTTCTTCCCGGCAAGATAGTGTCACCAACTTTTTCCACAACAAAGACAGGAGGATACCACGGCCAATTGGTAGCAAGTGTGTCGCCGGGACGCAGGGAAAAGTCACAAAGGACATATTCTTCTTGGGTAGTATAATCGTATAGATACAAACGTTTTTCGTCCTCCCGCAATCCCCACGGACATATCTTTTCCTCTGCCGTATCCACGCCTTCCCTGCAAAGCACTTTCTTATACGAATGAGCCTCTATAACCGTATCTGTTCCTAATGTGTAAAAGCTTGTCAGACCCAACGCACTCGGATATCCGTCTATATGATAAAAAGCCCATTGCCCGTCTTCCCGCACCACATTCGGTTGGGTTTGCGCGGGCAGAAATGAAAGGGACATCAGCACGGAAAGCGCCCATAGAGCATATATAATCTTCTTGTTCATATAAGTCACTTTTCTCTGACAACTCCGTTTCAAATATACGAATAAAACGGGATTGCGGGGGCGTGGGAGCGGGGACTTTGAAAAAACGGGGGTTTGTCGTAACTTTACAAGTTTTTAAAAATTGTATATGGAAACATCCTCGCAAGCGATACGGAAAGCCTTTCTCGACTTTTTCGCGGGAAAGGAGCATCATATCGTTCCCTCATCGCCTATGGTGGTGAAGAACGACCCCACGCTCATGTTCACCAACGCCGGCATGAACCAGTTCAAGGATATCTTTCTCGGCAACACGCCCCGCCAATATCCCCGCGTGGCCGACAGCCAGAAGTGCCTGCGCGTGTCGGGCAAGCACAACGACTTGGAGGAGGTGGGGCACGACACCTATCACCACACCATGTTCGAGATGCTCGGAAACTGGTCGTTCGGCGACTATTTCAAGAAAGAGAGCATCGCCTGGGCATGGGAATTCCTGACCGAAGTGGCCGGCCTCGACAAGAACCGCCTCTATGTTACCGTGTTCGGCGGCGACGAGAAAGACGGCACGGGCAAGGATATGGAAGCCTACGACTTCTGGAAGGCACACGTGCCCGAAGACCGCATCCTGTTCGGCAACAAGCATGATAATTTTTGGGAAATGGGCGACACGGGTCCCTGCGGCCCCTGCTCGGAAATCCACGCCGACATCCGCAGCGACGAGGAACGCGCCAAGGTGAACGGCCGCGACTTGGTGAACAAGGACAACCCGCAGGTCATCGAGATATGGAACCTCGTGTTCATGCAATATAACCGCATGGCCGACGGGCATCTGGAAGAACTTCCCTCCAAATGCATCGACACGGGCATGGGCTTTGAACGCCTCTGCATGGTGGTGCAGGGCAAGAAGTCGAACTACGACACCGATGTGTTCCAGCCGCTGATCGCCGCCTTGTCGCAAAACTGCGGCATCCCCTACGGCAAAGACGCCCGTTGCGACATCGCCATGCGCGTGATCGCCGACCACGCCCGGGCGGTAAGTTTCGCCATTGCCGACGGACAGCTGCCTTCCAACAACAAAGCCGGTTACGTTATCCGCCGTATCCTGCGCCGTGCGGTGCGCTACGGTTGCAGCTTCCTGAACCTGCACGAACCTTTCATCTGCCGGCTGGTAGAAGTGCTGGTGGCGCAGATGGGCGAGTCCTATCCTGAGATTGTTCGTCAGAAAGACTTGATTACCAAAGTTATCACCGAAGAAGAAAATACCTTCCTCAAGACCCTCGAAACCGGCAACCGCCTCTTGGATCAATTGGCGGACAAGCTCTGCGCCGAGGGCAAGGATACCTTGGATGGCGTGAACGCCTTTACGCTCTACGACACCTACGGTTTTCCGCTCGACCTGACCGAACTCATGCTGCGCGAAAAGGGTCTCAAAGTGGATCAGAAAGGCTTCGAGGCCGAAATGCAGAAGCAGAAGAACCGCTCCCGCACCGACGCCGCCGTTTCTTCCGACGACTGGGTGGTGGTGCACGAAGGCACGGAAGTTGAGTTCGTGGGCTACGATATGCTTGAATCCCCCACTTCGATTCTGCGCTACCGCAAGGTCAACAAAAAAGGCAAGGACCTTTACCAAATCATGTGTTCGCCCACGCCTTTCTATGCCGAATCGGGCGGTCAGACCGGCGACCGGGGCTATCTCGAGGACCTGCGGAGCGGCGAAAAGATATCCGTTATCGACACGGTGAAAGAAAACAACACCGCCATCCATTGGGTGGAAAAACTGCCCACCGATCCCCAATCCTCGTTCAAGGCGGTGGTGAACAACGACTCGCGCATCCAGACGGCCTGCCACCACACCGCCACCCACCTTATGCACTATGCCTTGCGCAAGGTGCTGGGAACGCACGTGGAACAGAAAGGTTCGCTGGTGAACGATAAGGAACTGCGCTTTGACTTCTCGCATTTCCAAAAGATGACCCGCGAGGAGATACGCCAGGTGGAACGCATCGTGAACCGGCTCATCCGCCAGAACATCCCCTTGGACGAACACCGCGCCATGCCGATTGAAGAAGCGCGGAAAATGGGCGCGATGGCCTTGTTCAGCGAAAAATACGGGGACAAGGTGCGGGTAATCCGTTACGGGGAATCCGTGGAATTCTGCGGGGGAACCCATGTGGCGGCCACCGGGCAGCTGGGTTCTTTCAAGATTCTGAGCGAGGGAGCGATTGCCGCCGGAGTAAGGCGCATTACCGCCGTGAGCGCCGGCCGTGCCGAAGAACTGGCCTATGTGGCGTATGACCAATTGGAAGAAGCGAGCGAGCTTTTCAAGGCCGGCAACGATGTCTTGGGGCATATCAAGAAGCTCATCGAGGGCAACGCCCAGCTCAAAAAGGAAATGGAAGCCCTTCTGAACGAACAGCTTGCCCAGATCCACAACCGCCTTTTGGAATCGAAAAAGGTGGTGAACGGTGTTCCCGTGGTGTTCTCCTTGAAGGCCTACAAGCCCGATATGGCCAAATCGCTGGCGATGTCTTTCAAGAAAGACCTGCCCGAGGGCGTGGTGCTCATAGCCGGCATCTGGAACGAAAAACCTTTCCTGCAACTGCTTATCGGCGAAAGCCTTACCCAACAAGGTGCCCATGCGGGCAACATCATCAAGGAAGCCTGCCGGCAGATGGGCGGCAGCGGCGGCGGCCAGGCCGGTTTCGCCACCGGTTCGGGTTCGGAGGCGGGCAACCTGCCGGAAGCCATCAAAAGCGTGTTCAGCCAACTTAAACTGGATTATCCCTTAAACTAAGGGGGCGGCCTTATGGTTAAAAAGAAGAAAAACGAAATCTATTACTTAGACACCGCCTCGCTTTCGGTAAAGAAAGTGCGGGTGAGCGCCCGGCAGCGTCTGTTCAAGATACTGCGCTATCTGGTGGTGGCTCTGTTTTTCTTCGGAGTGGCCATGTTTATCTCCATCAATTTCTTTGAATCGCCGCGCGAAAAGCAGTTGGCCGAAGATCTGGCGGCGGCCAGGGCGCAATACAGCTATCTGAGCAGCCGGGTGGACGAACTGGAGAAAGTGGTTTCGGA
>CAYVJX010000099.1:0-5668 GCA_964451895.1 uncultured Bacteroidaceae bacterium
TATGCCCGGTTCGCTCTATTCGGATCTGGCCAAGATTTACGAAAAGGCGGTGCAGCTGCCTTCGGGCGGTTCCATCACCATTCTGGCGGTAACCACTTTGAGCGGGGGCGACATTACCCACGCCATTCCCGACAACACGGGCTATATTACCGAAGGACAGTTGTTCTTGCGCAACGACAGCGATGTGAACAAAGTTATCGTGGATCCTTTCCGCTCGCTTTCCCGTTTGAAACAGCTGGTTATCGGCAAGCAGACCCGTGAGGACCATCCGCAGGTGATGAACGCCGCCGTGCGCCTCTACGCCGATGCGGCCAACGCCAAGACCAAGCTTGAAAACGGTTTTGAACTGAGCGATTACGATGAACGTGCCCTGGCTTTTGCCAAAGATTACGCCGCCAATATCCTGGCCATCGACATCAATATCGATACCACCGAGATGTTGGACCGTATCTGGCGTATGTTCTCCCAATACTTTACCCAGACGGAAGTTTCTATCAAGAAAGAACTGATGGATAGGTATTGGCCTAAATAACAAGGCGCGGACATGGCGATAAAGTTTCAATACAACAAGACCGCGCTCAACGAGCTGGACAAGAAACTCAAGGCGCGGACACGGGCATTGCCCACCATCAAGAACAAGGAATCGGCCTTGCGTCTTGAGGTAAAGCGCGCCAAGGCGGATGCCGAAGGAAAAGACCGGGAATTGACGGAAAAACTGCGGCAGATGGACGGTTTTGCCCGTCTGTTCACCGAGTTCCGCCCCGATTTGATCCGCGTGGAAGACGTGCAGCTCGAATATTACAAGATAGCCGGGGTAAAGATTCCGCGTCTTGCCGGTATCGATTTCTCGGAAAAGCCTTACAAGCTGTTCGGTGCGCCGCTGTGGTATGCCGACGGTCTGGGGCTGTTGAAGGATTTGGTGCGTATCGGCATCGAGAGCGAGATTTTTACGTACAAGATGCAGCTGTTGGATACGGCGCGCAAGAAGACCACCCAAAAGGTGAACCTGTACGAGAAGGTTCAGATTCCGGGTTACAACGAAGCGATCCGTAAGATAAAACGCTTTATCGAAGACGAGGAAAACCTGGCCAAATCGGCGCAGAAGATTGTCAAGAACCGTCATGCAGAGGAGGTGGAACCATGATTGTACCTATGACCCGCTATTCCATTCTGGTGTATCACCGCGATTTCGCCGCTTTCATGGAACGTCTGCAGCGGATGGGTCTGTTGGATATACGTCAGGAGGAAGTCTATAGCGAAAAGTCCGACGAGGAATTCTATCCGCTCTTGCAGCGTATCGAAAAGGTGCTGGCGGAGTTCAAGCGCGAGGCGAAAGAACAGGCCCGGCAAGCCGGAAAAAAGGATGGCCTGCCTGCACTCGAACCGATGCCGGCGCAGAAGTTGCTGCACGAATGCGAGACGGCGCTGGAAAGCAAGCGCAACAACGCCCTTGCCTGCAAGGACGTGGAAGGCAAGTTGCAGGATGCCCGGATATGGCGGAGTTTCGATAAGGAAGAACTGGCCCGTTTGGAACAGGGGGCGGGATTGCGCTTTGTCTTTGCCGAAACCGCCTTGAAAAACGTGCAGGATACCGACCGCCTGCAATCGGAATTTCCGATAGAGGTGGTGAACCGTCTCTCAGGAAAGGCCTATTTTGTATGGGTGGGCGAAGCAGGTGAGGTATTTACCTCCGAAAGCCTTTCCAAACGCATGGGCTTTACGGTGAGTCTCCGTACCGCGCCCGAACAGCCGTTGGATGTTTTGGAAACCGAATACGCCCGTCTGCAGGAGGAATCCCGGCGGATAGGGGAGAAGATGGCTTGGCTGTTGCGGCAGACGGAGGTTTTGCGTAAGGAAAAGACCCGTTTGCTGAATAACCTCAGTTACAAGACCGTTTCGTTGAACGTGCCGCAACAGGCCGAAGGCGCGTTGCGGTTTGTGGAAGGCTACCTGCCTACCGAACAGACCGCCGCATTCGAAGACTTTCTGGAAAAAGAAGAGGTGGTGTATCAAAGGGTGGAAGCCGACCGCCTGCCGGACGAGGAAACGCCGCAGATTCCGGTTTTGTTGCGCAACAACCGTTTTGCCAGACTTTTTGAGCCTATCACACGCCTGTTCTCGTTGCCCAACTACCGGGAACTGGACCTTACCCCGATGCTGGCGCCTTTCTTCATGGCGTTCTTCGGGTTCTGCCTCGGGGATGCCGGTTACGGCCTGTTGCTGATGGTGGCGGCTTTGTTTATCGTAAAGAAATATCCTAAGGCTAAATCCTACGGCTGGCTCATATTTTGGTTCGGTCTGGCTACCGTGGTGTTCGGCTCGCTTTCGGGCACTTTCTTCGGCATCAGCCTGATCAATATCGAGGCCTTGGGCTCGTTGCGCTCCTATATCTTCGACAGCAACAAGATGATGACCCTCTCGCTGGTAATCGGGGCGGTGCAGATTCTCTTCGGGATGTTCATGAATGTGCTGCGGCTTACCAAGGTGAAAGGATTCAAGTATGCCTTGCACCGCATAGGCTGGCTGGCGGTTATCGTCTGCGGCGGTCTGTTGGTGGGCGCGCCCATGCTGGGGCTGAACCTGCCGGTATATGTGGTCTATGGTCTGGATGCCTTGGTGATTGCCGGGGCGGTGCTGGCGTTGTTTTACAACAATCCCGACAAGAACCCCTTGTTCAACCTCGGCTTGGGGCTTTGGGATACCTATAATACAGCGACCGGCCTGGTGGGCGACCTGCTTTCCTATATCCGTCTGTTCGCCCTGGGCTTGACCGGCGGTATTCTCGGTTCGGTATTCAATACCTTGGCCTTGGACGCCGCCAACGGGGTGGGCGTGCCGGTGGTGAGCCAGCTCATCATGCTCTTTATCCTGCTGTTCGGCCATAGCCTGAACCTGGCCCTTTGCGTGCTGGGTTCGGTGGTGCATCCCTTGCGCCTCACCTTTGTGGAATTCTACAAGAACGCGGGCTTCGCCGGCGGGGGAAAAGAATACAAACCTTTTAAAATCAATCAATAGAAACTGAATAAATAACAATCAAAAAATAAAGAATTATGGAACCTGTTGTTTTGGCTTATTTGGGTATTGCCGTAATGGTAATCCTGTCGGGCATCGGAAGTGCTTACGGTGTATCTATCAGTGGTAGTGCTACCTTGGGCGCGTTGAAAAAGAAACCGGATGCTTTGGGCTCTTGCATCGCCTTGAGTGCCTTGCCGGCGACCCAAGGTCTGTACGGCTTTGTGGGCTTCTTCCTTACTTACACCAAGATTACGGCTGAAATCAATTGGTTTCAGGCGGCGGCCGTTTTCGGCGCGGGCTTGGCCTTGGGGTGTGTGGCGCTCTTGTCGGCCATCCGTCAATCCAAAATCTGCGCCGACGGTATCAACGGTATCGGTTCGGGGCACAATCTGTTCAGCAGCACGATGATTTTGGCGGTTTTCCCTGAGTTGTACGCGATTATCGCGTTGCTGGTAACGATCCTTATTGGCGGCACCCTTTAAAAAAAAGCGATTTGGAGGCGGTCTGCTTTGTTGCAGCCCTTGGTCGGTTCGGTCACTTACATAAGTAAGCTCCCTCTCCGCCCTGCGGGCTACGCCGCGCATCCCATCCTCCAAATCGCTTTTTTAACAGTCTGAACGGCGGTCTGCTTTGTTGCAGCCCTTGGTCGGTTCGGTTACGTACAGAAGTACGCTCCTTCACAGCTTTCAGCCTGCGCCTTGCATCTCACCATTCAAATCGCTTTTTTCCCTCCGCAAAGGGGGGGTGAGGTGTACTTAAAAGAAAACCGCGTGGAAGAGAATTTCTCGACCACGCGGTTTTTTTATGGGAAAGTTCTTTTCCCGAGGTAAGGATTATTTCTTGTTTTGTTCCATAAGGCGGTGCATTTCCGCCATCATGTCGGGCAGGGCGCGGAGGGCGGCCATTTCTTTCCATTTGGCGCGTACCTCCGATACGGGCGTGCCGAAGTAGGTCTTGCCGCCTTCCAAAGACTTATCGACCGCCGAGGTGGCGAGAATCACCGCCCCCTGGCCGATAACGAGGTCTTTGTTGATAAGCACCGAAGCCCAGATGGAAACATAGTCTTCGATGACCGTAACCCCGGCGATGGCCGAGTGCGCTCCGATAAGCACATGTTTGCCGATATGGGTGTCGTGTCCGATTTGCACGAAATTATCCATCTTGGTGCCGTCGCCCACCATCGTGTCGCCCGAAACTCCGCGGTCAACCGCCGTCAGGGCACCTATTTCCACGTCATTGCCCAGAATCGTGCGTCCGCTGGACTCGAATTTGCGGAAAGTGCCGTTCTTGGTACGTTGAAAATAGCAGGCATCCCCGCCGATCACCGCTCCGGACTGGATAATGGTATTGTTGCCGATAATCGTATAGTCGTTTATCGTAACGTTGGCATGGATAATGCAGTTCTCGCCGATTTCCACGTGGTTGCCGATAAAAACGCCGGGCTGTATAATCGTTCCTTTGCCGATTTTGGCATCAGGGCTGATCATGGCCGTGGCCGGCAGGAAAGGACGGAAATGGCGTGTAAGCCTGTTGAAATTGCCCATCGGGTCGGGCGTAACCATCAGGCATTTGCCCGCCGGACATTCCACTTCCTTGTCGATCAATATCACGCTCGCTTTGGAAGAAAGGGCTTTTTCGTAGTATTTGTCCAAATCGACAAAGGTGATATCGCCTTCTTCCACCATGTGGATCTCGTTCATGCCCGATACGGGAAAATCAGGAGCACCCACAATGCGGACGTCTGTTAAAAGTTCCGCTAATTGCTTGACGGTTTTAGGACTGTCGAATTTCATCAGCTGGTCTGGAGTTAAATACCCGTTTAGCTAAAATTAAACGCGTTGTGCGTATTCTCCCGTACGGGTATCTACCTTTACCTTGTCGCCGGTGTTCACGAACAAAGGCACGCGAATCGTGGCGCCGGTATCGATGGTGGCATCTTTCATGGCATTGGTGGCCGTATTGCCCTTTTCGCCCGGTTCGGTATAGGTGATTTCAAATTCCATATAGGCCGGCAGGTCGCAGGAAAGCGGTTCTTCGGTTTCGGCGTGAACCAGAATTTCAACGGTGCAGCCTTCCTTAAGAAACTGCGGATTGGTGATGAGAAATTCGGGGATATTGATTTGGTCGTATGTTTCGGAATTCATGAAGTTGTAACCGGCATCGTCCTTATAGAGGAACTGGTAGGGGCGGCGTTCCACACGCGCCGTGTCGATTTTCACGCCGGCGGGGAAAGTGTTGGCCAAGACCCTGCCGTTCTTGAGGTTCTTGAGGCGGGTACGCACGAAAGCATTGCCTTTGCCAGGTTTTACATGTTGGAACTCAACGATTTGCCAAAGTTCGTTGTTGAAATTGATGCACAAACCGTTCTTAAAGTCTGCTGTTGTTGCCATTATCTGATATACTGTTTTTTATTTACCAAAAATAGGGTGATGCCGCGAAAAGGAAAGATGCCCGCAGGACGTTTCCGATTCCGACATTAGGCGCAAAACGCGCAAAGGTAGTAAAATTAAGGGTGTAAAGCAAATTTGCAGGAGGGGGGAGGCAAAATAAAAAAGGGATGCCGGAGCTTTCGGCATCCCTTTGGAAGAACCATATCGGAAAAACTATCCGAGCGTGGCCACCATCACGGCCTTGATCGTGTGCAGACGGTTTT
>CAYVJX010000100.1:0-5642 GCA_964451895.1 uncultured Bacteroidaceae bacterium
ATCATCGCCAAGGATACCAAACAAAAGTATTTGCAGGAAGAGAAATAATTAAAAACTACGGATATGATTAAGAAAAGCAAGGTGGCGTTTCTGCTCGGTTTGAGTTTGCTGCTGGGCGGTTGCTGCACAAAAAACAAAGATTCGCAGGCTGTTATAGATAAGCCGGTCATTGATATAAAGGATGGCTTCTTAAGCCCTGAAGTCTTGTGGGCCATGGGGCGTTTGGGCGAAGTGGCGGTAAGCCCGGACGGGCAACATATCGCCTATTCGGTTCGTTATTACAGCGTTGCGGAAAACAAAGGCAATACCGACCTGTATCTCTGCAATACCGATGGCAAGAATGTTCGCCGCCTTACCCGTACCGCCGCTTCCGAAAACAACCTGCATTGGCTGAACGACCATACCCTGGCCTATCTCTACCCTGCCGGCGACGGTATGCAGATGTTTGGAATCGACTTGAAGTACGTATTCAATAAGAATGTTGAAGATGGAACGATTTCAGATGATTATAAAAATTTAAAGCCGGTTCAGATAACTACGATACCGGGGGGTATGGAAGGCTTCAGGCTCAATCCCGAACAGAACAAGATCGCCTTTATCCGCCAAGTGCAGGTAGAACCTTCTGTCAAGGACCGCTATCCGGATTTGGACAAGTCGAGCGGTATGGTAATCAACGATTTGAACTATCGCCATTGGGATGAATGGGTAACGAGCGTTCCCCATATCTTCCTGTCTGAGTTGAGCGGTGCCGACCTGAACGAAGAACTGGGCCATGTTTTGTATTCCGAACCGATTGATTTGCTGGATAAAGAACCCTATGAGGCCCCGGTAAAGCCTTTCGGCGGCATCGAGCAGTTCAGCTGGAGCAGCGACGGGCGTTTCATCGCCTATACCTGCCGCAAGCTCACCGGCAAGGCTTACGCCCTTTCCACCAACACCGATATCTATCTCTACAGTCTTGAAACGGGCAAGACCGCCAATGTGACCGAAGGCATGATGGGCTACGATGTGAACCCCGTTTTCAGTCCCGACGGGAACTATCTGGCTTGGGAAAGCATGGAACGCGACGGTTACGAATCCGACAAGAGCCGCTTGATGTTGCTCAACCTGCATACGGCGCAAAAGACCGATGCTACGAAAGATTTTGATCAGAACGCCAATGGTTTGCAATGGAGTCAGGACGGAAAATACGTATATTTCATCAGTAATTGGCACGCCCTTTCGCAGATTTACCGTCTGAGTGTAAAAGACAATGTGATAGAATGCCTTACGGGTGGCGTTCACGACTACAACAGTGTATATCCGGTAAATGACGACCTGTTGGTGGGTACGCGCGCTTCGATGTCCTGTCCCGAAGAAATGTTCGCCGTGGATCTGGCATCCCCCGATATGAATATGATTCATACTCAGACCCAAATCAGCTTTATCAACAAGGATATCATGGATCAATTGGCTGTGGGCAAAGTGGAAGAACGCTGGGTCAAGACCACCGACAACCAAAAGATGCTGGCCTGGGTCATCTATCCTCCCCATTTCGACCCGGCCAAGAAATATCCGGCCTTGCTTTATTGCCAGGGCGGTCCTCAGAGTACGGTAAGCCAGTTCTGGAGCTACCGTTGGAACTTGCAGATCATGGCGGCCAACGACTATATCATCATTGCCCCCAACCGCCGCGGCCTGCCCGGTTTCGGTATGGACTGGCTTGAACAGATCAGCGGCGACTATGGCGGACAGAATATGAAGGATTACCTTTCCGCTATCGACGACCTTTGCAAAGAACCCTACGTGGATAAAGACCGTTTGGGTTGCGTGGGGGCCAGTTACGGGGCTTTCTCGGTGTATTGGCTGGCCGGGCATCACGAAAAACGTTTCAAGGGCTTCATCGCCCACGACGGGATGTTTAACCTTGAACAGCAATACGCTGAAACCGAAGAACTTTGGTTTACCAATTGGGATTTGGGCGGCGCTTTTTGGGAAAAGGACAACAAGGTGGCGCAACGCAGCTATGCCAATTCTCCGCATCGTTTTGTGGATAAGTGGGACGCCCCTATCTTCGTGATTCACGGGGAATTGGATTACCGTATTCTGGCTTCGCAGGGCATGGCGGCCTTTAATGCGGCGGTATTGCGCGGCATTCCGGCCGAACTGTTGATTTTCCCCGATGAAAACCATTGGGTGTTGCAACCGCAGAACGGCATTCTGTGGCAACGCCGTTTCTTCCGTTTCTTGGATAAATACGTAAAGGGGCTTTCCGACAGTGAATTGGAAGCCAAGTATTATGGTGAACGCCCGTTCAGCATGAAAGAACCGTTTGCCGGCGATATGCAGTCGAATTCCGAAACGGCCAAGGAACAGAATACGGAAAAACAGGTGGCGCAATAAACAACATACACGATAAACCATGCGTTCCGCTTCCGTTCCGTCACCTACCCTGTGGTCGCTTTTCACCACTTTCTTTAAAATCGGGCTTTTTACGGTCGGAGGCGGTTATGCCATGTTGGCGTTGGTTCGGAAAATCATTGTGGATGAACGCCATTGGATCGATGAAGACGAGTTTGTGGAGACCATCGCCGTGATGCAGAGCCTGCCGGGGATTTTTGCCGTCAATACAGCCTTGAGCGTGGGCAACCGCGTAAAGGGAAAGGGCGGTAGCGTGATGGCGGCTTTGGGGGCGATGCTCCCCTCGATAGTCATTGTGTTGGTGTTGGCGGTGTTCGCCCAGACCGCCAAGGAGAACCCGGTGGTGGAAAGCTGTTTTAAGGGCATCCGTCCGTGCGTGGTGGCGCTCATTCTTTCTCCGGCCTTGCAGATGATACGGAAAGCCGGCATTACCTGGCGGAACTTCTATCTGCCGGTGGCCGCCGCGGTTCTGGTATGCGTCGGGGGCGTTTCTCCGGTGTGGGTTATCTTCGCGGCAGGGCTGTTGGGGGCGGCGCACGGCCTGTATATAAGGAAGAAAGGAACCGCCGCATGACCTACCTGCTGTTGTTTTGGGTGTTCTTTAAACAAGGACTGTTGGGTTTCGGAGGCGGCTACGTGATGCTTTCGCTCATGCAGTACGATGTGGTGGAACGCTATGCATGGATTGATTCCAAGCAGTTTGCCGATATCGTGGCGCTCAGTCAGATGACTCCCGGCCCGGTTTGCATCAATGCCGCCACCTATGTGGGCTATCATGCCGCTTTCGATGCCGGCGGAAGCGTTTGGGCAGGAGTTGCCGGTTCGCTGGTGGCCAGTTTCGCCGCCTGCCTCCCCTCTCTTTTCCTGATATGGGTCGTGATGGCTTTCCTTTTCCGGCACAAGGGCAATCCCTTGGTGAACGGCGTGGTGGGCGGATTCAAGTTGGTGTCGGTAGCCTTGATCGCTTCGGTGGCGGTTATGATGATGAACGCCCATAACTTTATCGATTACAAGAGCCTGTTGATTTTTGTGGCGGTCTTTGCCGCCTCTTTCCATAAGAAGTTCAACCCTATCTTCGCTATCTTGCTGAGCGCGGCGGTGGGCTTTATACTATATTATTAATGGCTTTCTTCCATCATCATATCATTACCGGGCCTATCCGTAGCCGCCGTCTGGGGCTTTCTTTGGGCGTGAACCTGCTGCCGGTGCGGAACAAACTCTGCAATTACGACTGTGTGTATTGCGAGTGCGGCTGGAATACCGTGGCGGAAGCCGAGCCGGAGCAGCTGCCTACGCCCGAGGCGGTCGGGGCGGCCTTGGAAAAGGCGTTGGCGGATTTGGCGGCGCAAGGCGTGCGCCCTGATTCGATAACGTTTTCGGGCAATGGAGAACCTACCCTGCATCCGGATTTCGGGGTGATTGTTCCGATGGTAAAGGAGGCTGCGGCAAAATTCTATTCTGAAACCCCACCGGGTCTGACCCTGATTTCGAACGCCACGCAGATCGGGCGGAAAGATGTGGCCGATGCCTTGGGGCACTGCCGGCGGGTGCTGTTGAAATTAGATGCCGGTACGCCGGAGATGTACGCCCATATCAACCGTCTGCAAAAGGGATTCCGGCTGGGGGCGTACACGCAGACGCAAGAGGCAGAGGCCTTTTTTAAAGATTTGCTGAGGAATCTGCGGGCATTCTCCTACCCGTTTACGGTTCAGACCCTGTTGTTCCGGGGGGAACACGAAGGCCAGCGGCTCGACAACACTTCGGGCGCGGAATGGGAGGCTTACTGCCAAAGGCTGTCGGAGATCAGGCCGCAAGGAGTCATGCTCTACGGGCTCGACCGGGAAACCCCGGCCAAGAAACTGCAGAAACTTTCGGCGGAAGAACTGGAACAGAAAGCGGAGGATTTGCGCCGCCGTGGATTCAAAAACGTTTCGTCATTTTTTTAACATGCGAATAACCGAATATCCCATAGGCGTTTATCAAGATTTTGAAAAGGCGGTTTCCGGAGATGACCGGTTTCAGAAGAAGCTCATGGACGATGGCTATCCCGAATGGGCGGCTTTTGCCAACGGCATTCTGGGCGATGATGAGGCGGTGCTGTGGCTGCTTCAGAACGGCTATCCCGAAATGGGGGTGCTGGCCAACGGCATGGATGATGAACCGGGGGCGATGAAGTGGCTCAACCGGCATCCCGAACTTTTTTACTATTGTTTCTGTCAGGCCACCAAAAACGACAAAAAGGCCATCGACTGGCTGGAGCAGAACCGTTACCCCGTTTTCGTACTCCTTGCCAAAACGATACGCAAGGCCATGCTCCGGCGCATCAAGCGCGAAACTTTCTGGTACAAGATAAAGTGGTAAGGGCGGCCCTGAAATTTCACTGCAAGGATTATTGCATTTTATATCAATAATTTTATTACATTTGCACCCCTTGATGGGGCTGTGTTTTTAAACTCGGTACAGCCTCTTAATTAACAAGTTAAACAAAGGCAGACGGAACGCTTTTCCGGGTTTGGCGCAACGTATGCCGCAATTTTTTACCCTAATGGCAAACGAATTTGCTAAAACAGGAATCGAAGAATTCGATTGGGATTCCCTTTCTCATCACCAAATCAAAAAGGAAAAAGAAAAGGACGCCAATCAGAGCCCGCTTGACGAACAGTACGGCAACACGCTCAAACAAATTGCCGACCAACAAGTGATAGAAGGCTTTGTCGTTTCCAAGAACAACCGCGAAGTGGTGGTGAACATCGGCTACAAATCCGACGGTATCATTCCCGTTTCCGAATTCCGCTACAATCCCGACCTCAAACCCGGAGACAAGGTGGAAGTTTATGTGGAAAGCCAGGAAGACGCTACCGGTCAATTGGTTCTCTCCCACAAGAAAGCGCGTATCCTCAAATCTTGGGAACGCATCAACGAAGCCTACGACAATCAGGAAATCATCAACGGTTACGTTAAGAGCCGTACCAAAGGCGGCTTGATCGTAGATGTCTTCGGCATCGAATCTTTCTTGCCCGGTTCGCAGATCGATGTGAAACCCATTCGCGATTACGATGTGTTCGTAAACAAGACGATGGAATTCAAGGTTGTGAAAATCAACCACGAATACAAGAATGTGGTGGTTTCGCACAAGGCGCTTATCGAAGACGAAATCGAACAGCAGAAAGCCGAAATCATGTCCAAGCTCGAAAAAGGACAGGTTTTGGAAGGAACGGTCAAGAACATCACCTCCTACGGTG
>CAYVJX010000101.1:0-5576 GCA_964451895.1 uncultured Bacteroidaceae bacterium
GAAGCCTTGCAGGCCTTGGCGGAACGTTACGCCCTGCTGCGTCGGGAAATAGCCCGGCAGATAGTGGGGCAGGATGAGGCGGTGGAATCCATTCTGATTTCTATTTTCAGCCGCGGCCATGCCTTGCTGGTGGGGGTTCCTGGATTGGCCAAGACGCTTTTGGTGCAGACGATGGCCAAGGTGATGGATTTAAGTTTCTCGCGCATCCAGTTCACGCCTGACCTGATGCCTTCCGACATTACCGGTTCGGAAATTTTGGATCATGACAGGAACTACAAGTTCTTGAAAGGCCCGGTGTTCGCCCATATCGTGCTGGCGGACGAGATAAACCGTACTCCGCCCAAGACCCAGGCGGCGCTGCTGGAAGCCATGCAGGAAAAGAACGTTACGGTAGGAGGAAACACCTATGCCCTGCCTGAACCTTTCTTTGTGCTGGCCACGCAGAACCCTATCGAACAGGAAGGAACTTATCCCTTGCCCGAAGCCCAGCTGGACCGTTTCATGTTCCAGATCAGCCTGGATTATCCGGCTTTGGAAGAAGAGATAGGCATTGTAAAGGCCACGACCCTGGATAGGCAGGTTTCTTTGAACCCCTTGATGGGCGCACAGGAAATCATGCAGTTCCAGCACCTTATCCGTCAGATACCGGTGCCCGATTCGCTCTACGAATACGCGGTAAGATTGGTGGCCTCCACCCGTCCCCATTTGCCTTCCGCGCCTGAAACCACGAAGAAATATATCGCTTGGGGCGCCGGTCCCCGCGCCTCGCAATACCTTATCATCGGCGCCAAATGCCATGCGGCGTTGCACGGCAAGTTCAGCCCCGACAAAGAAGACGTCAAGGCCGTGGCCTTGGCCACCTTGCGCCACAGGGTGGTGAAGAACTACAAGGCGGAGGCCGAAGGCATCTCCATCGACACCTTGCTCTCGGAATTGCTCTAAGCTTTTTTCGGAAATTCGGAATAATCTGGCTTGAACCGGGCGGCTATCTCTTTGCCAAGCGCCTGAAGCCTTCCATCGAAATCCTGCGCCCTGTTTCGGAGGGTTGCAAATCCATACAATGGGTCTGCATCGTCAACAGGTCTCCGATAAACAGGCGGTTGGCCAAGGCCGGTCTGAGACCGCTCAGGATACGGATACATTCGTGAGCCTGCATGGCGGCTATCCATGCAGGCAAGGGGCCGATAACACCCCGGGGGCTGTCGTCCGGCCGGGTGGAATCTTCGGGAAAAAGACAGCGGTAGGTGGCCGATTGCGCATCGGTGTTGAATACGGCAAGCTGCCCCGAATACTCGCGGATGCTGCCATAGACAAAGGGTATTCCCAATCCTACCGACAGGTCGTTCATCAGGTAGCGCGCCGCGGCGTTGTCGCTGCCGTCCACGATAATATCACAGCCCTCGGCAATCGATCTGGCGTTCTCCGAATTCAGAAAACCGTGTATTTCGATTTTTGCGTTGGAATTCAAGGCAAGGAGGCTCTTTCGGGCACATTCGGCCTTGGGCGTTCCCACTTGGTTTTCCCGATACAGGATTTGGCGTTGCAGGTTGCTCAGCGAAACCGTATCCCCGTCGGCCAATACCAACCGGCCTACGCCGGCGGCGCAGAGCAGGGGAGCGATATGTCCGCCCAATCCGCCCAATCCCACCACCAAAGCCGTTTTCTGCCCCAAGCATTCCTGCCGGGCTTCCGTAAAATCGGGCAGCATCAAGTGCCGGGCGTAGCGTTCTATGAGATTATCTGGCATCATATACCTTGTCCCAGTCTTTCCATACCACCTCGTAGCCCTGTTCCTCGATCATCTTTTTCATCTCCTGCGGAGAACGGGTGTCGTTGGTGGCGAATTGCGCCGTTTCGGTATTCGGGTGCGCGTAACCGCCCGGATCGGTTTGGGAACCGGCGCTGATAGAAGTAATCCCGAGCGATACCATGTGGTTTCGGAAATCGGGGCTTTCGCGCGTGGTAAGCGACATTTCCACATCATCGTCCAACAGGCGGAAGGCCCATATCATTTGCGCGAACTGACGGTCTCCCACCACATGCTGCGGCTGGAAGCCCTCGCCTTCGTGCGGACGCATCCGCGGAAAGGCCACGCAATATTTGGAACGCCAGTAATTCTTTTGCAGGTGTTTGAGGTGCAAGGCCATGCAGAAGGCTTCGATGCGCCAGTCTTCCAGTCCCAGCAAAGCCCCCAGGCCTATCTTGTTCACGTTGGCGGCCCCCAGACGGTCTTGGCTGTTGAGCCTCCAGGCGTAGTCGCGCTTCATGCCGGCCGGGTGGTAGAACCCGTAGCGTTCCCGGTTATAGGTTTCCTGATAGACATACACCGCGTGCAGGCCGCTTTTGCGCAGACGCTCGTAGTCGGGCGTGTCCATCGGCTGAACCTCCAGCGAAATCTGCGCGAAGTGGGGCGCGATGAGTTTCATGGCGTGTTCCAGATAGTCGATGCCCGCTTTCTTGAGCGACTCGCCGGTAAGCAGAAGGATATGCTCGTAGCCCATTTTCTTGAGCACCGCGCATTCTTCCATAATCTGTTCGTCGCTGAGCGTTACCCGGGCGAATTTGTTCTCATGGTTGAACCCGCAGTAGATGCAGTGGTTGGTGCATTCGTTGCTCAGATAAAGCGGAATGTAAAACTGGATGGTCTTGCCGAATTTCTTCTGGGTGGCGGTGCGGCTCAATCCTGCCATCGTTTCCAGATAGGGGGCTTGGGAAGCGGCAGGGCTCACCAGCGCCTTGAAATCCTCCAGATCTATTTCCGTTCCGGGTGTCTGGGCTTTGGCCAGGGCGCGTTCCACGTCGTGGTCGGTCTTGGCGTAGATGCTTTGGCCGATTTCTTCCCAACTGTAATCTTTCAATACCTCCGAAAATACCATGGCTTTCTCCTTTCCGAATTATTTGGCGATTTCGTATTCGTCCAGGCAATGTCCTTTGCTCAGGTCCTGGCTGATACGCATGGCGCAGAAATTAGGCCCGCACATGGTGCAGAAACGCGAGCCGTCCGCGCTGGCGCCTTCGCGGTCGTTGAAATATTCCACGGCCCGGTCGGGGTCGAGCGCCAGGTTGAACTGGTCTTTCCAACGGAATTCGTAACGTGCCTTGCTCATGGCGTCGTCGCGTATCTGCGCGCCCGGGTGGCCTTTGGCAAGGTCGGCGGCATGGGCGGCGATCTTGTAGGTGATGATGCCCACGCGCACGTCTTCTTTTTCGGGAAGCCCTAAGTGCTCCTTGGGCGTTACGTAGCAGAGCATGGCCGTGCCGTACCAGCCGATAAGCGAAGCTCCGATGGCCGAAGTGATATGGTCGTAGCCGGGGGCGATGTCGGTAACCAAAGGTCCGAGCGTGTAGAAAGGCGCTTCCTTGCAATCGACGAGCTGTTTGTCCATGTTCTCCTTGATTTTGTGCATGGGCACATGGCCGGGGCCTTCGATAAGCACCTGTACGTTGTGTTCCCACGCCCTCTGCGCCAGACGGCCGATGGTTTCCAGTTCGCCGAACTGCGCCGCATCGTTGGCATCGTGAATCGAGCCGGGGCGCAGGCCGTCGCCCAAAGAAAGCGCGGTATCGTATTGCGCCACAATCTGGCATACTTCGTCAAAGTGGGTATAGATAAAGTTTTCCTGGTTGTGGTACTGGCACCATTTGGCCATGATCGAACCGCCGCGGCTCACGATTCCGGTAAGCCTTTTCTTGGCGTGCGGAATATGTTCGAGCAACAGGCCGGCATGAATCGTAAAGTAATCTACGCCTTGTTCGCATTGCTCGATCAGCGTGTCGCGGAACAGTTCCCAGGTAAGGTCTTCGGCCTTGCCGTTCACCTTCTCCAAGGCTTGGTAAATGGGCACGGTGCCTACGGGCACGGGGCAGTTGCGGATAATCCATTCGCGGGTTTCGTGGATATGGCTTCCCGTGGAGAGATCCATGAGCGTGTCACCGCCCCAACGGCAGCTCCACACGGCTTTTTCCACTTCTTCCTCGATACCCGACGAGGTGGCCGAGTTGCCGATATTGGTGTTGATTTTGGTAAGGAAGTTGCGCCCGATAATCATCGGTTCGCATTCCACATGGTTGATATTGGCCGGAATCATGGCTCGGCCGCTGGCAATCTCGTTGCGCACGAACTCAGGCGTGATATGCGACTGGATGCCGGCCGCCTCCGCGTTCTGGTTCTCGCGTAGGGCCACATATTCCATCTCTTCGGTAATGATGCCTTGTTTGGCGTAGTACATCTGCGTAAGCTGATGCCCTTTCTTGGCGCGGTAAGGCTTGCGGATATGCTCGAAACGCAGGTGGTCGAGGCTTTTGTCCTGCAGACGGGCGTTGCCGTATTCGCTGGTCATCTGCGGCAGGAGTTCGGCGTCGCCCCGGCGTTCGATCCAGGAGGAACGCACGTCCTGCAAGCCTTTGTGCAGGTCGATTTCCGCCTTGGGGTCGGTATAGGCTCCGCTGGTATCGTAAACATACACGGGCGCGTTGGGCGTTTGCCTGCGTTCCCCGTTGTTTATCGTAACGGTATCCACCAGGTTGATTCTGCGCATGGGCACCTGGATGGGGAACATCTTTCCGGGTACATAAACCTTTTCCGAACCGGGAAAAGGACGGCGCGAAATAACCTTGCTTTCGGGCTTGGAATCGGTGTTTCTGTTTTTATTTTCCATGATTGAAGTTCTTTGAAGGGTTTGAATTTCCTTGGTTTTATGGGGTCGGGAATCAATCCAAAAATGAAGTGAGCGGGCTGCTGGCCTGCGCCGTAAAGCTGGCTTGGGCAGGCTTGGCCTCGAACGCTATGCGTCCGGCTTCCACCGCCAGTTTAAAAGATTTGGCCATATGGACGGGATTTCCGGCAACGGCGGTGGCGGTATTGAGCATCACCGCATCCGCGCCCATTTCCATGGCTTCCGCCGCATGGGAAGGCTTGCCGATACCGGCATCCACGATAACGGGAACACGGCTCTGGTTGATGATGATCTGCAGCATGTCCTTGTTGCGGATGCCCAGATTGCTGCCGATAGGAGCCGCCAAAGGCATCACGGTGGCCACGCCCACTTCTTCCAGCAGTTTGCACAGCACCGGGTCGGCCTGCACGTAGGGCAGCACCACAAAATCTTGCTTTACCAGTTCTTCGGCGGCCTTGAGCGTTTCCACCGGGTCGGGCAGCAGATATTTCGGGTCGGGATGTATCTCAAGCTTGACCCAGTTCGTACCCAAGGCTTCCTTGGCCAACTGGGCGGCCAGAACGGCTTCTTCGGCGGTACGCGCGCCGGAGGTGTTGGGCAGGAAGGTTACGTTGCAGTTCCGGATGTGCGCCATCATGTCGTCTTGTTCGTTCGAGGTGTCGATACGTTTGAGGGCGGCGGTTACCATCTGCGCGCCCGAAGCCTTGATGGCTTCTTCCATCACTTGGTTCGAGCTGTATTTGCCCGTTCCCATGATAAGCCGGGAGGTGAATTCCTTGCCGGCGATAAGCAGATTCTGCATATCCATAGTGTTTTTATTTCCTATTGTACGAGAAAAAAGAGGCAGCAGGCGAAAGCGCCAAGAGAGAATCCCTTCGTCGGCATTATCCGAATCAGGTT
>CAYVJX010000102.1:0-5377 GCA_964451895.1 uncultured Bacteroidaceae bacterium
CCGCGGTAAGCGTCGCGCTTATGCAGGAACTCAACTCCCGCCACATCCAGATGCAGGAAGGGAGCGTTAGTGAAATGCCCTACGAACTTGGCGGCCGTAATCATACCGGCGGCACCTTTTCCGCAATTCTTCATATCCGCCACTTCCGAATCCAATTCCTTTTCGTATTCTTTCCACATCGGGAAAAAGCACAACCTTTCATGGGTCTGTTCTCCTGCCTGGAGCAGGCACGACACGTAGGAATCGGCTTTTTCCTGCATGGCGGCGATACCCTCGCTGCCCAAGGCACGCGAAGCCGCGCCCGTCAGGGTGGCCATGCTCACCACCAAGGCCGGATTGAGGTTCTTCTGCGCGTAAGCCACGGCATCGGCCAACAGCAAACGCCCCTCGGCATCGGTATTGGTGATTTCAACGGTCGTGCCGTCGTACATCCTCACAATATCGCCGCAAACCAGCGCATTGCCGTTCAAACGGTTGTCGGTGGCGGGAAGCAAAGCCACCACATGCAGCGGCAGTTTCAGTTGCGCCACGGTACGGACAACCGCCATCGCCAAGGCCGCACCCGCCATGTCGGTCTTCATGTCTTCCATGTAGTTGCCGGTCTTGATATTCATGCCGCCGGCATCGAACACCACGCCTTTTCCCACCAAAACGACAGGCTTCTTGTTCCGGGGCTTGGCAGGCCGGTATTCCATCATGGTGAACGAAGGCGCATCCACGCTGCCTTTGTTCACACCCAGCAAGCCGCCCATGCCCATCTTTTCCAATTCCGCCTTGGTCCATGATTTTACCGAAATGCCCGCTCTATCGGCATCTTTCTTGGCCCACTTGGCCAAATCAGAAGCGTTCAAGGCGGTAAAAGGCAAATCCACGAGGTATTTGCAACGGTTCACCTCATCGCAGAGAATCTTTGTGCGCGCCAGTTTCTTTTGGACGGACTGACTCGCTTTCAGGCTGATTTCCATGCCCAAAGCCTTTTCGGTCTTGAACGCATCGAAAACATAAGACGAAAGGTAAAGGCCCTCCATAAAGGCCAGCACGTCTTCTTCGCTGCGCCATGCCGTGCCGTCCACTTCGATGCCGCCGATTTTCTCCTTGCGCAGCACCGACAGGATTTCGGCCGCCATGCAGCGTATCTTTTCCAAACGCGCGGCCCCGTCTTCGGTTTTCTGCGGATAGAAAGCCACCACCCTGAACCTCGGGTAAGGCAGAATGCAATAATCCGCTTCCGTTTTGGCCTTTTGATCGATATAGCGCGATTCTTCGGCGCTCCATCCTTCCCGTTCAATCTTTTGGGCGCAAACCAGATGAACCGCCGCCGTTTTCTCAAGCATTTTCCTTGCAGGCTTTTTCTTTTCCATCTCAAACTATTTTTCGTCCGCCATCTTCACGGCCTGAGCAAGCCGCGTGGCGGTATCTCCATGGTGCAACGGGTAATTGGGGCAGTCTTCGTGCCGTCCGGCCGTGGGACATGCACCGCATGAACCCAATTCGCCGCCGGCCTCCTTTACCGCGCAACGATGCGAAAACGTACCGTTTTTCTTTATCCATACCCGCACGCCCAGCCCGGCCACACAGAAAGCCACCAGACAGAGCGTTACCAAGAGCAACCTCAACATGCTAATCTTCGCTTTCCACGGCTTCTCCGCCGCCGTTTTCCTTGGCACGGAGCGCGGCGCGGACTTTGGCTTCCAATTCCTCGCTCAATTCGGGATTGTCCGCCAACAACTGCTTTACAGCATCACGGCCTTGTCCCAATTTGGTATCGTTGTAGCTGAACCAAGAGCCGCTTTTCTTCAATACCGACAAATCCACGCCCAAGTCGATGATCTCGCCGATCTTGGAGATGCCTTGCCCATAGAGCAGATCGAACTCGGCCTGACGGAACGGAGGCGAAACCTTGTTCTTGACCACCTTTACCTTGACGCGGTTGCCCACCACGTTGTCGCCTTCCTTGATCTGCGAGATGCGGCGGATATCCAGACGCACCGAAGCGTAGAACTTAAGCGCGTTACCGCCGGTGGTGGTTTCGGGATTGCCGAACATCACGCCGATTTTCTCACGCAGCTGGTTGATGAAAACGCAGCAGCAGCCGGTCTTGCTGATCGTGGAGGTAAGCTTGCGCAAAGCCTGCGACATCAAGCGGGCATGCAAGCCCATTTTGGAATCGCCCATCTCGCCTTCGATTTCGCTACGGGGTGTAAGGGCGGCCACGGAGTCTATCACGATAATGTCGATAGCCCCGGAACGAATCAGATTGTCGGCGATTTCCAGCGCCTGTTCTCCGTTGTCGGGCTGGGCCACCAACAGGTCGTTGGTGTTCACGCCCAGTTTTTGGGCGTATGCAGGGTCAAAGGCGTGTTCGGCATCGATGAATGCCGCGATGCCACCTTTTTTCTGCGACTCGGCAATGGCATGAATCGCCAGCGTGGTCTTACCCGAAGATTCAGGGCCGTAGATTTCTACAATCCTGCCCTTGGGGAAACCGCCCACGCCAAGCGCGTTATCCACTCCGATGGAACCGGTGGAAATAACCTCTATGTTCTCGATGGCCGGATTATCCCCCAACTTCATCACCGCACCTTTTCCGTACGATTTCTCGATTTTGTCGAGCGTCAGCTGAAGGGCTTTCAGCTTTTCGCTGTTTACAGAAGGCATTGCCTCCTCTTTTTCCTCTTTTCTTGCCATATCACGTGTGTTTTTCAGTTTTTTCAAGGCTCAAAATTACAGCATTCATTTGTTAAAAAAACCTAATATTTTCTTAAAAAAACGATGCCTAAAAATCGAGCGTCTCATTCAAGAAATTGTTGAAAGGAACCGCCGCCACCAAGCCTTCCAGCAGTTTTTTGGCAAAAGCGGCATCATTCACTTCCCGGTCGGTTACGTTCCGGGAAACGAAATAATGGCGGTATTTTAACAAATCCATATCGGGAAAATCCCGGTCGTATCCCCTCGGCGCCACTTTCAAACGCATACTTTCGTCCATCCGCCCGCCATAAACCTTCTTCATGGCAGGTGTCTGCAGGATGTTGCGGAGCGTTTGGGACTGAAAATAGATGCCGTCGCGCACTTTCTTCTGCTTTTCGGGAGGAAGCCCGTAAACGCCCGCGCCGAACATGCACTTGCCCGGTTCAAGATGGATATAGTAGCCCGAACACGAGCCGTGGCGGCCTTCCTTGGAGAGGAAAGTGCCGATATATTCCTTGTAAGGACGCTTGTCGGAAGAAAAACGGGTGTCGCGGTAAATGCGGTAGGTGCTTTTCTTCGGATCGACCAAAGCCATGTCCTTGTCGAACTTCACCAATTGCTCCAACAGCCAGGTCATAAAGGTCTCTATCCGCGCCTTTACCTGCAGGTATTCGCCTTTATGGGCATTGAACCAGTCGCGGTCGTTGTTTCTTGACAACTCTTTCAAGAAATCCAATACCCCTGCCAAATCGGGCATCTCCGTAATGTTGATGGTTTCCTTTCTTTTCATCTCGCTTATGCGGTATTTTACTTTTTCCGTACCAGCATCAGCCCGTCACGCACGGGCAAGAGCAGGTTCTCAACTTCCGTATCTTCCTGCACGGCCTGATTGAAGGCACGTACCGAAAGGGTGTCTTTGTCGTGGCAGGCCGGGTCATACACCTTGCCGTTCCACAGCACGTTGTCCGCCAACAGCCAGCCTCCGGGAGCCAGCAAGTCCTTTACCAGCGGATAATAGTTCTGATAGCTGGCTTTGTCGGCATCCAGAAACACAAAATCGAATGTTCCATGGGGCAGACCGGGCAGAATCCGTTCGGCTTCGCCCATCAGCAACTCTATCTTCTGCGCCACCTGCGCCTCTTCAAAAGCCCGCAGGATGCGTTCCCGCAGTTCCTCGTTGTGCTCCACGGTGAGGATTCTGCCGCCCTCCGGCAAGGCCTTGGCCATGCAGATGGCCGAATATCCGGTATAGGTTCCCACTTCAAGCACCCGCATGGGGCTTATCATGCGGCAAAGCATCTCGAGCAACTTGCCTTGGTACGCCCCCGAAATCATGCGCGGACAAAGCACATTCACATAGGTATCGCGCTCCAAGGCCTGCAGGAAGGCATCGGCCGGCGTGGTATGACCGCAGGCATAGGCCATCAAGTCTTCGGGCAAAAGGTCAAAATCTCCGTCCATGCCGTTCCTCCTAATCCTCGTCGGGATTCATCAAGGCAAGACCGCCCATGCTGGTTTCCTTGTAAAGGGCGGGCAGGTCGTGCCCCGTCTGTTTCATCACCTTGACCACCTCGTCGAAGCTCACCCGGTGGCGGCCGTCGGAAAGGGCCGCATACACGTTGGTGTCGAACGCACGCACGGCGGCAAAGGCGCAACGTTCTATGCAGGGAATCTGCACCAAGCCGCACATGGGATCGCAGGTAAGCCCCAAATGGTGCTCCAAGCCCATCTCCGCCGCATACTCGGTCTGATAAATCGTGCCGCCGAAAATCTGGTTGGCCGCCGCGCTGGCCATGGAGCAGGCCACGCCGATCTCTCCCTGGCAGCCCACCTCTGCCCCCGAAATGGAGGCGTTGGTCTTTACGATATTGGCTATCAGCCCTGCCGTAGCCAATCCTTTGAGTATGCGCTGCTCGGTGATGTTGTAGTTCTTATGGCAATGGTAGAGCACCGCCGGCATCACCGCCGCCGAGCCGCAGGTAGGGGCGGTAACGATCTTGCCGCCGCCCGCGTTCTCTTCGGCCACGGCCAGGGCATAGCTGAAGATAAGCCCCCTGGTCTTGAGCGAACGGTCGTAGCCCTGCGCCTTGATGTTGTATTGCGCCGCCTTGCGTTGCAGGTGCAGGCCGCCGGGCAGCATCCCTTCGTTGTTCAGACCGCGTTCCACGCTCTCTTTCATGCAGTTCCAAACATACGCCAAGTATTCCTGATAGCCCGGCTTCTCGTGCAGATCCACGTATTCCCAAAGTGTACGGCCGTTTTTGTGGCACCAGTGCAGGATATCGTGCATCGTGGAGCGCCCGTAGATATCCTCGTTCGAATAGGAACTGCCCTCTTCCAGATAAATCTCGTCCGACCCCTTTTCGCGGATGTCGCCGCCGCCTATGCTGAACACTGTCCATTCTCCCAGCGGTTTCCTCTCGCTGTCAAAAGCCTCGAAAAGCATTCCGTTGGGATGCTCGGGCAGGAAGATTTCGGGATACTCACACAGGACGGTTCTTTCTTCGCCCAGTTCGTGCAACAAGGTTTCGTGTGTAAGGTGGCCTTTCCCCGTAGCGCCCAGACTGCCGTAGAGATTCACCCGGTAATGCGCCGCCTCGGGATAACGCTTGCCGAAGACATGCGCCGCCCGCATAGGCCCCATGGTATGGCTGCTCGACGGCCCGTTTCCGACTTTATATATCTGGCA
>CAYVJX010000103.1:0-5347 GCA_964451895.1 uncultured Bacteroidaceae bacterium
GAATTTCCGTAAATTCGCCTGCTCAAAAAAACAGCGGGCGTTGGAAAAAGAGGATTTGCTTCATTTGTATGCTCAGGACGGGCGGGTGCGGCGAGCCAAGGATGCCTTGGCAGGTTCAAAGCCCTGCTCCGTGGCATTGTGCGGCCTGGTGGGGTCGGCGCAGGCGGTGGTCTGTCAGGTGCTTTCGCAAGACTTTTCGGGCAACCAGCTCTTTATCCTTCGCGACAGGGAACAGGCCGCCTATTTCTGCAACGATCTGGAAAAGCTTTCCGGCGAAGAACCCGGCCACGGGCAAGGCAAGAAAACGCTGTTTTTTCCGGCATCCTACCGCCGCCCCTACGATAGCGAAAGCGTGGATAACGCCAATGTGCTTTCGCGCACCGAAGTGCTGGAACGCCTGCAAAATTGCCGGCAGGGGCTTCGCATCGTTACCTATCCGGAAGCCTTGGCGGAAAAGGTTATCGGAAACAAACAGCTGGCGGCCAATACGGTGAATATCCATGTGGGGGAAAAGATCACACAGGATTTCCTTACCGAATTTCTGGAACGCTACCGTTTCCGCTTGGTGGATTTTGTTGCCGAACCCGGCGAGTTCGCCTTGCGAGGCGGTATCTTGGACGTTTTTTCTTTTTCCGCCGATTTGCCGTTCCGCATCGAGTTCGATGATGAAAGCGTGCATTCGATACGCTCTTTCGAGGTGGGCAACCAGCTTTCGGTGGAACGCCTGCAGCAGGTGAGTCTGATTCCCGATATACAGCAGTGCGTGAGCGTGCAGCAGCGGGTGGATGTGTTCTCCTACTTTGCAGACGATGCCTGCCTTTGGGTGGAGGATGCCGCCTGGTGCCTGCAATCGCTCGGTTCGGCCATGGAAAAGGCCGAAGATGCCTACGGAAAGTTAGACAAGACCGTGCCGAGGGCTCGTCCCGACGAGTTGTATTGCAGCCCCGGAGAGATAGAAGAAGCCATGCGGCGGCACAAATTGGTGGAAATCGGTTCGGGCATCAAGTTTTCCGGCAACAGCCGGGTGGATTTCGCCACCGAGCCCCAGCCGGTGTTCAACAAGAAGTTCGAGCTGCTTGCCGATTATATTTTAGACGGAACCGACCACGGTTTCACCTATCTGATCCTTTCGGAGAACGCCAAGCAATTCCAGCGCCTTGACCGCGTTTTCTTCGAACTCTCCAAACCTGAACGGCCGATTCGCTATACACCGCTCTCGCTCTCCTTGCACGAGGGCTTTGTCGATAAGGAACTCAAACTGGCCTGTTTTACCGACCATCAGATTTTTGAACGCTACCACCGTTTCAGCGTGCAGCCGCGCCGCAGCGACAGTCAGGCGCTTTCGCTCAAGGAACTCTACGCGCTCAAGCCTGGCGACTATATCATGCACGTGGATCATGGCGTGGGACGGTTCGCCGGTTTGGAAAAAGTAATGGTGAACGGGCGCGAGCAGGAAGCCATCTGCCTTTTGTATAAAGACAACGATATGCTCCGTCTGAGCATCCACGGCCTGCATAAGATGACCCGCTACACCGGCAGGGAAGGCGTGGCACCGGTCTTGAACCGCATCGGCGGCAACACCTGGACGGTGCAGAAAAACAAGGCCAAGCAGAAGGTAAAGGATATGGCGCGCGAGCTGATAGACCTTTACGCACGGCGCAAGGAGAGCAAAGGCTTTGCTTTCTCGGCCGATTCCTATCTGCAGAACGAACTGGAGTCGTCTTTCTTCTACGAAGATACGCCCGACCAACTCAAGGCCTCCAACGATGTGAAGCGCGACATGGAAGCCGCTCAGCCTATGGATCGCCTGGTATGCGGAGACGTGGGTTTCGGCAAGACCGAAGTGGCGGTGCGGGCGGCGTTCAAGGCTGTATGCGACGGCAAGCAGGTGGCGGTGCTTGTGCCTACCACCATTCTGGCCTACCAGCACTACAAGACTTTCAGCGAACGTTTGGAGAATTTTCCCTGCAAGGTGGAATACATCAACCGTTTCCGTTCCACCAAGATACAGAAACAAATCCTCAGGGAAGTGGAAGCCGGCACGGTGGATATCCTGATAGGAACGCACCGGTTGTTGGGCAAGGATGTAAAGTTCAAGGATTTGGGGTTGTTGGTAATCGACGAGGAACAGAAGTTCGGCGTGGCGATGAAAGAAAAACTGAAGACCTTGAAAGTAAACGTGGATACGCTTACTTTGACCGCCACGCCCATTCCGCGTACCTTGCAGTTCTCCCTGATGGGGGCGCGGGACCTTTCCATCATCCAGACTCCGCCGCCCAACCGTTATCCGGTCGCCACCGAAATCATGCCGTTTTCGGAAGAACGCATACGGGACGCGATCGAATATGAGCTTTCGCGCCGCGGGCAGGTGTATTTCGTACACGACCGCGTGCAGAACATCATGGAAGTGGCGGGTATGGTGCAGCGGCTTGTGCCGGATGCCCATATCGCCGTGGGGCACGGGCAGATGGAAGGCGAGAAATTGGAAGAAATCATGCTGGGCTTTATGGAAGGCGCCTACGACATTCTGGTCTGCACCAAAATCGTGGAAAACGGCTTGGATGTGCCCAACGCGAACACCATTATCGTGAACGACGCCCACCGTTACGGCTTGAGCGAACTGCACCAGCTGCGGGGCAGGGTGGGGCGTTCCAACAAAAAGGCTTTCTGCTATCTGGTGGCGCCTCCTCCGCATCTGCTTACCGCCGAGGCCAAACGCCGTTTGCGCGCCATCGAGGAATTTTCGGAAATCGGCGGCGGATTCCAAGTGGCCATGCGCGATTTGGACATACGCGGTTCAGGCAATATCTTGGGCGGCGAGCAGAGCGGTTTCATCTCTGAAATCGGTTTTGAAATGTACCAGCGTATTCTGGATGATGCCATCCGCGAGTTGCGGCAGGAAAGGTTGCAGGCGGGTGAGAGCGTGCAGGATGCCTTTGTTTCGAAAAGCGGAGGAGACGAACTTTTTGCTTCCGCCGACTGCCAGATAGAGACCGATCTCGAGATACTGATTCCCGACAGTTATGTTTCGAATATCACCGAACGGCTGAGCCTGTATAAAGAGTTGGACGGATTGGAAACCGACCAGGCCTTGCAGGGTTTTGTGCGTGCGTTGGCGGACCGCTTCGGGCCTGTGCCTGCCCCGACCATGGATTTGGTGCGCACCGTGGCCTTGCGGCGGGAAGCCAAGAAACTCGGTTTTGAGAAAGTGAGCCTGAGGAACGGCAGGATGAACGCCATTTTCGCCGCACAGGATGAATCGGCGTACTACCGTTCGGAAATCTTTGAAAAGATATTGGCTTTCGTGCAGGACCATCCTGACGAATGCAGCCTTAAGGAAGTGAAGTCTAAACTGGCGGTGTCCTTTGAAGGCATACGGGGCGTGAAAGCCGCGCTGGAACGCTGCCTGGAACTGCAAGGTAAGTCTAATTCGTAACCGCCGAGATAATACCGAAGAGTATTCCTACATGGATGCCGAAGCCGATGCCGTAGGCGGTCCAGATACGTTTGCTTTTAAGCCGTTTGGCTTCCCTGCGGTAAGTGCCGAAATAGAGCTCGTCCTGAAGCATGTCCACGTCCGACAGCCCGAGGTTTTCGATACGTGGCGGCGTGAGCGAGGCGGGAACCGCCACCGAAAGGCTGGCGATAGGGTTCACGATAGTAAAGAACAAGGTTCCGAAAGTGGAGGCTTTCCACATCTTATAGTTTTCCTTGCAGTCGATTTTGGCTTTCAGGCAGATGTTGGTAACATAACGGAAGTCGTCGGGCAAGGCCGGAATAATGGGCTTTATCACGCCCAGCACGCTGGCGGTGTCGGTATATACATAGCGGTAAAGCGCCGTGGTGGGTACGATGAATTTGCCGGTGCTTTGGGCATCCTTGCCGTAGATATTCAAACGCAATTCGTTCTCTTTCAGAAAATAGTTCGATTTTCTTGCCGGATCGAACCGAAAGGAAGAAGCCCGGGAAGAAAAGGGCTCCTGCGCATGGCTCAAGCCGCAACCAACCAATAATCCTATAAAGAGTAAAAGCCTAATTATTCTTTTCATAACCTGCAAAGTTACGTAATTCTGGTTATTTTTGCATGTATGCGTGTCATAGAGAAAGACGGAAAGAAAGAAGTTTACGATCCGATTCGTAAGAAATATGTGGTTTTAACGCCAGAAGAAAATGTGCGTCAATTCGTTATAGAATTTCTACGGGAAAGTTGCCATGTGCCTGCCGGCTATATTTCGGTGGAAACAGGATTGAAAGTTTACGGCAATTCCTTCCGTACCGACCTGCGGGTAAGGAACAAGCGGAACGAACCGGTGCTGTTGGTGGAGTGCAAGCGCCCTTCGGTGCCGTTGAGCGAAGAAGTGCTGGAACAGGCCATGCGCTATCATCTTGCCACCCAAGAACGCTTTGTGGTGATTACCAACGGTTGCGCGTTCAAGTGCTATGAACGTCTATCTACGGGGGAATGGCGGGTGTGGGAACGTTATCCGCTATGGGCGGAAATGAACCTTTAACTTAAGCCGAGAGCAGAAGCCAAGCAAGTTTGGATTATGCCGAGGCGGGTTAAAGGTCGGATGAAATCCACCCATTAACTTAAGCCGAGAGCAGAAGCCAGCAAGCTTGGATTATGCCGAGGCGGGTTAAAAAAAAACAACCCCTGAAAATAATTCCTTGAAAATGTTGTTGTGATATCGGAATTTTGGCTACCTTTGCGTGCTGTTAAAGTCAGCTTTAATTTTTTTAACATTCTTTATTTATGAACATTTTTGTTGCTAACCTGAACTACAAAGTTCGTAGCGAAAACCTCAAAGAAATCTTTGCCGAGTATGGCGAAGTTACCGCAGCCCGTATCATTACCGAACGTGGCACCCGTCGTTCCAAAGGCTTTGGTTTTGTGGAAATGTCGAATGATGACGATGCCAAGAAAGCGATCGCCGCATTGGACGGAGCCGAATGGGAAGGCCGTACCATTATTGTCAAGGAAGCTTTGCCCCGTCCGGAAGCTCCGGCCGCTCCCGCAGCCGAACAACCCGCTGCCGAATAAGCGCAGAGATAACCCAAAAGGAAACGGGCGACAGGTCTTGACCTGCCGCCCGTTTCCTTTTTAGGGCTCCTTGAGGTGTGAGTTTGAGGCCTAGTAAACCAAAAGTAGGATAAAATTCTTGTAATCAATTTATATTTATAGATTTGCGAAGATAATTACTGGAATTTTGTCTAATAGCGATTTTGGGTAGGTAATCCATCACCCGAAATGTCTAATAGGCCTAGGTTGGGAAACAAAAAAGCGTTTAGGACGGTGAGATGCAAGAAAAAAGCCTTAGGGGCGCGCGGGAGCGTACTGAAGTACGTG
>CAYVJX010000104.1:0-5332 GCA_964451895.1 uncultured Bacteroidaceae bacterium
GTTCTAAAAAAGGCTGCCGATTATCGGTGCGTAACTCGATAACCGGCAACGTTCCTTTGCAAAAATACAAAGATTAAATCATTATCCGAAACCCTACTTGACTATCACGAACTTGGCTGCAAAGCGAGTTCCCGCGCCGTTCTCGAACACAAGGATATAAACGCCCGAAGCCAGACCTTCCAACGGGAAAGAAAGCGTTCCCTTTCCGGCATCCACCTGCAAACCGGAGGCAAGCGTCTTGACCCGCTGCCCCATGGTATTGACAACGTACAGATTGCCCGAAAGAGGCAGAGAGTTTTGGAAACGCACTTCCAACACACCGGCCTCCGCACGGATTATCTGCATCTGGGCAGGTTCCGCCGATGTCGGTTTTCGGTTCGCCGCATTTATTCCTATGGGCAGACGGATATCATCTATCCAAACCTTGTCCGAACCCCTGTATTCGGAAGCGTCTTTGGCATATATCCAAGCCAATACATGATGGCCGGCTTCCAAGGGAAACTCGGCATAACGCCAGTCGGCATCGACACCTGCCCAACGTCCCATTCGGTTCTCATCAATATAGAATTCAAGGAAATCGCCCATTTTTTCATTGATCATCTCGGTAGAGGTCATCAAGTAGAAGCCTACCCTGTCGTCCATCGGCACATCCAATTCGATGGAAAGCGTGCTCTTGGCATTGTCGGATATATCCGCGCTGGCGGCACTGTAAACGCCTTGATGCGCTCTACTGGTATCAATAACCCAGTCGGAATCCTTGTTCCATTTCACAAACGAAAAATCACCGCTCTCAAAGGTTTCCACCATAGGATTGATATACGACTGAACCTGGGCGGTGCATTTTCTGCCATTGATATCGAAAACAAAATCGAGGGAATAAACCTCGTAATGCACTTCGGTTGTTCCGGCACTGTATTCAAAGGTAACCGTGCCGCTTTCACCGCTCGCCAAAGTGTCTAATTCAAACACCTTATCGGGGAAATTCAGATATGTAGCCTGCGAAGATACCCGCATCGTTACGTTTTCGGCATCGATTGCACTCGAATTTACAAAAGTTACCGTAGCCTTTACCGTTTCTCCGTTATCGATGACCCCATTGGGCATGATGCCGGCGGAATCATTAATCCTGAACTCCGCCACCGTGATTTCCGGAGCCTCCACCGCCAACTTGCCTTCCCTGGTCAGAATGCTGTCGGCATCCCCGTTCATCATCATCTCAAGGGCGAACCTTACAATATGTTGATTGGGAACATCCTGACTGACCTTCAGCATAAATTCATGATCCAGAACCGCTTCTTCTCCCGGATGCAAAGTCTGCGAAAGGGTATAAGCCGCGTTTTCCACACTTAAATACTCATCTTGGCTCACCACTTCGGCATCCACCGTCTGAATGTCCAGACGCCCTACATTTCGCACGGTATAACGCAATTTATACGTTTCGCCATACAGACCGCTCTTTACAGGATTGCCTTCCTTGTCTAGAATTTCCTGTCGGGTAACCGTAACATATTTGCCCGTAGGCGCAAGCACTTCCACTTTGCCGTGGTAAGGCAGGTAATTCTGCGCCGCCACGGTAAGGTTCATCACAAAAGAACTGTCGATACCCTTAAGGTCAAGTTCCGCCAATCCGTTCCGGTCTGCCGTGGCGAAACCGAATACCACACTGTCTTTGCTCAAGGCGACCCGGGCATAAGGAACGGTATTGACCATCATCAAGACAGTCCCTATCGCCAAGGTCTGCGGGCAATCCACTTGGGGATAGGCGGCTTTATGGGTATAAGGCATATAGGAAGGATCACCGAAAACATGATACACTTCCCAATAATAGTCTTCCAAATCCTGGTTGGCCCGCTGCACGGCCATATTGCCGGCATAAACGATTTCATGCGCGGTCATCGCCCAATCCTGATAAGGTTCGCCATGGGTATGGTACAAGGCGTCGAAAGCCCCCAACTCGGTTTTTTCGTAGGTCTGCACCACCCCCGAAACCAAACGGTTCGTATAGCCGATGGCCCAATACACGTCTTGGTCGAAATAGGTTACATCGGAAGCCCCGATATAGACCACCGCGCCCGCCTCTTTCTTACGCAACAAGGCTTCGGCATAACAGGTCCTTACATCGAACTTTCCCGTAAGGCAGCAATTGCCGATAGTCAGCGGATATTTGTCCTTATTGACCATGGATTTCTCTACATCGGACACGCTGATATGAGGATCAGACCAAGCATCCTGCTCACCATGTGCCGTATAAAGCACAATGGAAGCCCCATCGTTGAAGTGCCGGATAATATCTTCCGCCTTGTTGCTCGATTCGGGATAAAGGTATTTGTAAACATGATGCCGCCCGACGGTATCCATGTAGTAGTTACAGATGTAATTGATGGTAGGGATAAGGTGGCTGAAATCATACCGTCCGTCGTCACTGCCGGCCACCGCTACGCAGGTATCCAGAAAAGCCGCCCGTTCGGGAGCGAGATTTTCCATATAGATGGTCTTATTGATTTGGGGAATCAACTCATCTACCGAGGATGCCGACATACGGCCATAATGCACTTCAGGAAAATGGTCTCCCGTATATTCGCACAGATATAAGTCTGAATAATGTTTGCCCGAACCATCCCAAGAAGCCTGCCCGTAGGTTTTGGTGGGAACCTGCGCCAGATCGCCCACAAACAGCACATATGAGGGAGCCGGCTCGGTTTCGGTGGCATTTTCATAAAGGCCTTTCAGATACCCGCGGATGCTTTCCGGGGTATTCCCCACCTCGGGTTGTCCTATGTACGCCTGCACCACTTCGTAGCCGAAACGCGTTTTCCAATTCACAAACGTCTGCAAGGGCTGCTTGAACATGGGATTGGCCACAATAACATAGCGGAGCGGCCTGGTGGCGGAAACCGCCTTGGTCTGGATGGGATTGACCACATCCTGGCGCAACAGGCCGAAAGCCGGCGAAGCGTAACGTTCTTTCTTGGCGTAGGTGGCATCCCAGTCGGCCTGGTCATAGACGATTTCGAAATCGAGCGCGGTATAGACACGCAAGGTATGTGTGGCGGCATTGTACTGAACAGGTTTCACAACCACTTTGGCGATACGGGTGGCCCGCATCTCGCCCAATACCTTTACCTCCACCAATTCATCGCTGCCGTCGGCCAAAAAGCCGTCGGTGCGGTAGGCTTCCGCGTTATAGGTGAAATCAGGCACCGCCTTGGCGCTCTTGCTCACCGGGGGCTGCACGGGATAGAGCGGCTGCGGATAACCGGTTTTCGCCAGATCGATGTCTTTGTAAGACACCTTGCCATAGACCACGCGGGGTATCGCGCCCTGCGGAACTTCCATCAGTTCCACGCGCACCGGCAACATCGGAAAGCCCTGTTTGTTGGTAAACGCATAATCCTGCACCGACAAGACGGTAAATTCCTGCGGAACGCCATTCACCGACTGAACCGTATAGGCCGCCTGCGGCAAAGCAAACGTTTCCGCCCTATCGACACCGCCCAGACGGTTATTGAACTCCACGCCTTTTTCGGAATCGGAAACCATACGCAAAACGGTTTCCATTCTCGGATTGACGGAAAGAGCCCGCTTCTGTTGGGCGGAAGCAACGCCGCCCAAAACGAATCCGCAAACAGCGACGATAATCAAATTTCTTGTTTTCATAACTAAAGTATCCTCAATATCCCTAAAAACGGGAGTGTGAAGATACGAATATTAATCCATATCTTTGCCTCCTGTCTGCCGGCGGCTTTCAACCCACTTACATGAAAAAGACACATCTTTGGCTCCTTTCTTTGCTGAGCGGCCTGCTTCTGGCGGCGGCCTGGCCCGCACATGGCTTCGCTCCGCTGGTACTGGTGGCGCTCGTGCCCTTGCTGGCGGTAGAAGATTTTGTGCTGCACCGGCAACGGGAACAGGAAGGACTGCCCAAGAAATCACGCATCCGCTACCACCTCTTCGGCTATTCGTATGTAACTTTCCTGGTCTGGAACGCGCTCACCACATGGTGGATATGGTATTCCACGCCTGCCGCCCTGCTGGCCATCACGCTCAACGCCCTGTTGATGGCCTGTGTGTTCACCCTTTTCCATGCCGGCTGCCGGGTATTGCGCCCCGGCGGAAAACGCTGGTTTATCCTCTTTGTCTATTGGCTCGGCTTCGAGTTCTTTCACCACAACTGGGATATTTCCTGGCCGTGGCTCACGCTCGGCAACGTTTTCGCCAACTTCCCGGCCTGGATTCAGTGGTATGAAGTTACCGGCGTTTTGGGCGGAAGCCTTTGGATTCTGGCCTGCAACGTGCTTGTGTTCCACTGGCTCAAGACATGGCTTGACAACAAACGGAAAAAGGAGAAAAAGCCTTTCCCGTGGCGGCCTTTGGCGGCATTGGCCTGCCTCGTGCTGATTCCGCTGGCGGCCTCGCTCATACGGTACGCCACCTATGAACCGCAAGGAAAGCCCGTGGAAACGGTGGTGGTTCAGCCCAACATAGACCCTTATTCGGAACAATTCTTTATCTCCGCCCACGAGGCCGCCTCGCGGATGTTGCTGCTGGCCGAAAGCCGGATGAGGTCGCAGACCCGTTTTGTGGTAACGCCCGAAAGCATGTTGCAGGAGAATATCTGGGAAGATGAAATTGCCCTCTGCCCTTCGGTAATCCGTATCCGGCAGTTCCTGCAAGGAAAAAATGCCGTGCTGGTGGCCGGTATCTCCTCGTATTCGCACGTGCCGCCGCAGGATTCGGGGCAAGCCGGTGTGAGGCGCCTGCGCTGGACCAGCGACCCGTCTTTAAAATTCTACCGGGCGCACAATTCGGTAATCGTTATCGGGCAAGATTCCCTTGCGCCCATTCCGCTTTACCATAAGTCGAAACTTACGCCGGGCGTGGAAATCATGCCTTTTGCGGGCAAACTGCGCTTTATCGAAAGAATGGCGGTGGATATGGGGGGAACCACCGGCACGTTGGGCATAGACCCCGAACCGAAAGTTTTCGGCGATTCCGTTAAGTTTACGGACATCATCTGCTATGAATCCATTTTCGGCGACTATGTGGCCTGGAGTGTGCGCAAAGGGGCGCAACTGCTTTTTGTCTCCACCAACGACGGATGGTGGAGGAACTCACCCGGACACCGCCAGCACGCCGCCTACGCCCGCTTGCGCGCCGTGGAGAACCGCCGCGACATAGCCCGCTCGGCCAATACCGGCATTTCTTGCTTCATCAATCAGAAAGGACAGGTTTTCCAAGCCACGGAATACGATGAACCCGACTGCATCCGGCAGGAACTCCTGGCCAACTCCCAACTTACCTTCTATTCCCGTTACGGGGATATATTGGGGCG
>CAYVJX010000105.1:0-5145 GCA_964451895.1 uncultured Bacteroidaceae bacterium
TGAAAGCCACCCGCCAAGAGTCCTAAAAAATCCTGCTTCTAAGCCATTCGGCCATTGCGTAAAATACGTTACGCAAATTACGTAACGCAAAGTGCGCAATGAAATCGAGTGGGGATATGAAAAAAGGCCGTATGATGCACTCATACGGCCTTTTTCTTTAAGGTTGAAACCGCCTACCAGATGTGGGCGCGTTTTTCGGGCGCGAGCCACATGGAATCGCCTTCCTGAATGTCGAAAGCTTCCAGGAAAGCATCTACGTGGGGCAGCGTTCCGTTGACACGCCATTTGCCCAAGGAGTGAACGTCGAGCATCGTGAGGCGCTTGATTTCTTCATCGCGGATATTCGAAGCCCACAGGGTGGCATACGAGAGGAAGAAACGCTGGGCGGGCGTAAAGCCGTCGATATCGCCTTCGGGTTTTTCCTGCAAGGCTTTCTGCAAGGCGGCGAAAGAAACGTTCAGACCGCCGTTGTCGGCGATGTTCTCGCCCAAGGTGAGCGAACCGTTGGCCATGATGCCGGGGAACACTTCGATGTTGTTGAAGTGGTCCACCAGGAGCTGGGCACGGGCGTCGAAGTTCTGGGCGTCCTGTTCCTGCCACCAGTCGTTGAGGTTGCCTTCCTTGTCGAAGAGACGGCCTTTGTCGTCGAAGCCGTGTGAGAGTTCGTGCGCGATCACCACGCCGATACCGCCGTAGTTGATGGCGTCATCGCCCTTGGCATAGAAGAAAGGAGGTTGGAGGATGGCGGCGGGGAAGCAGATTTCGTTGGTGGTGGGGTTGTAGTAAGCGTTCACGATCTGCGGGGTCATCTGCCATTCGTCGCGGTCCACCGGTTGACCCAGTTTGTCGAGCATGTAGTTGGTTTCGAACAGGGCGTAGCGTTTTACGTTGTTCCAATAGCTGTCGTCTTTGATTTCAAGGTCGGCGTAGCTTCTCCATTTGTCGGGATAGCCCACCTTGACCAGAATGGCATCCAGTTTTTCCTGGCCTTTGGCTTTGGTCTCATCGCTCATCCAGGTGTTGGCGGCCATGCGTTCACCCATGGCGAAACGGATGTTGTCCACCAGTTTGGTGATGCGTTGCTTGGCGGCGGCAGGGAAGTATTTTTCCACATACAGTTTACCTACGGCTTCGCCCAACATGCTGTTTACGGCGCTTACGCAGCGTTTCCAACGGGGTTTCATTTCGGTCTGACCCGACATCACCTTGCCGTAGAAGTCGAAGTTGGCCTGGTTCATTTCGTCGCTCAGGTTGGACGCGGCGGCGTTGATGATGTTCCATTCAAAGTAGGCCTTCATCGTTTCCAGGTCGGTGTTCGCGTAGAGCTTGCCCATGCCTTTCATAAAGTCCACCTGCCCGGCCGAAAGTTCGGTGATTTCGTGCTTGGGAGCGATGTTCTTGAGGTAGGCGTTCCAGTTGATTTCGGGCACGAGTTTCTGAAATTCATCCACGCTCATCTTGTTGTAGCTCAGATGCGGGTCGCGCAAGGAAACGCGGTCGTATTGCACCTTTGCCAAAGCCTTTTCGAGTTCAATCACCTTCTGGGTCTTGGCAGCGGCTTCTTCCTGCGGGAAACCGCAGAGTTCGAACATGCGCTGCATGTGTTTCTGATAGGCTTCGAAAATGGCCTTGTGTTCTTCGTTCAGATAGTAGTCGCGGTCGGGCAGGCCGGTTCCGGATTGGTAGAACTGAAACAGGTTTTCCTTGCTGTTGCCCGGGTCGGAAGCCACGTAGAAAGCGAAGAAGGGATTGGCCACGTTCAGGTGCATGCGGCACATCAGGTCAAAGGCTTCTTCTTTGTTGGCGAGGGCGGCAACGGCGGCAAGGTCTTCCTTGATGGGTTCAACGCCTTGGGCATTGCGTTTGGCCGAGTCCATGGCGATGTTGAAGAGCGTGCCTATCTGGTAGGCTTCCCCTTTGGAACCCTTTACGTTGGCGGCCAAGGATTCAATCAGGGTCTTGATTTGTTCCTGGTTGTCTTCGGCCAGCTTGTCGAAAGCGCCGTAGCGCGAGTATTCGCCGGTAAGCGGGTGGCTTTCCATCCAGCCACCGCAAGCGTATTGGTAAAAGTTCTGCTTGGGGTTGACCGTGGTGTCCAGATTGGACAGATCCAATGATTGCATGTTTTCCACTTGTTTGGGTTTGCAAGACATTCCCCATACCAGCAAGGCGGCCAAGGGAATCAGGCACAGTTTTTTCATATTGTTGATGTGTTTTTTGTTTTTAATTATCAAACACACCGTTACCTTGTAACGGTGCAAAACGGCAAAGATAATTCAACGGAATTAAAGATACAAAAGTCGGGAGCGGAATCCTGAAGACCTATAAGGAAATCGACTTTTCAAGCTGTTTTTGGGAAACGAAACGCCACAGGGCAGGGGCTTTCCCGTTCTCGTGAACGCTCAGTTCCACGTTTGCGCCTTGGATTTGCAGCTGTCCTTGTATGCCGGGATTGCGGAATTTGAGTATGTTGAACAGCAGGAGGGCTTTCTCGATACCGTCGCCCCGTTTGAAATTCCATACTTCGTCGGGTTGGGCCAGGCGTTTGCCCTCGTAAATCGACTGGTTGGGGAAACTTTCTATCTGTTGTGAGAGCTGTTCCACCGAAAGTTCGCTTGCCCCTGTGCAGCAAACGGGGTTGCGTTCCAAAGCCGCCTTGATGAAAGGCGCCCAGTCGGTATGCTCCATGTCGCGCCAGGCGTAGAGGCTCAGAATGGCCAGGGAATGTCCGTTTCGGGCTTTCTCATGTAGGTATCGGCAGATTTCCTCGCGCTCTTGATCGGGCGTTACCTTTAATTCGGGAGAGGAAACGAATTCCTTTCCGGAGGCATCCGGCATCCGGGGCGTAATCTTGAGGAACGCGCCCAATTCCTGAATCATCTTCTGGTTATCCACGCAGCACTGCCCTTGCAGAATCTGGGAGAAGAATCCGGTATGGCTTTCAAAACTCTGGTCGGGATGGGCGGCCAGATAGTCTTCTATTTCGTTGATGAGGATGCGGTCTTTGATGGGGGAGAGCGAGAAACACTGGCTGTCCATCTCCTCGATCAAGGCTTGGCGGCTTTCGTTGTCGAAGCGGTTCTTGCTGGAACGCTGGGTGTTGAAGATGCAGTTGAGCGGAATGTAACATTCGCGCCCGTTGCGGATATGGCGGTATTGGAAACAGCTCCAATAGCACTCGCGGCTGTACAGGAAATTGGCAAAATACTCAAAGTTGATGCCGGCTTCCAGAAAATCGCAGAAATTCCGTTTGAAATAGTCGAACCTTTCGGGGTTCATGCCGGCTTCCTTATAGAACGTGTGAACCACGCCGCTCAGGTGCGAGACAATCGTGATCCGCTCGTTTTCGATGCTCCGCCTTGCCTTGGCCGAAAGTTCGGTGCCGTTGTACCACATCTTCTTGGTGACGATGCGGCGGTTGTTGGTGATGAAACCGTCTTTTTCGGCAATGAAGTTCTGCGAATGGAGGGGCGTGGCGATCATAAAGATATTGTCGAGCGGAATGCGGCCCACCACGAACAGCGCCGCCACATAGAGCGCCGACAGGGAAACGCATTCGCCCGCGCCGGTGGTGTAACCGTCCTTGAAGCGGAACGCGTCCATGGCTTCCACCGTTTCGGTTTTCCAGTAGGGCACGATGTCGTCGGCATATTTGTCCAGGCCGAAATGCCGGCGTATATCCACATCGTAATAATATTTGTCGCCTTCATAGCCGAACAGCGCGTTCGACTGCGCCAGGGCGGCCGGGTCGATAAAGGCCTTGAAACGGGCCAGTTCCTTGTCTTTCGAGGTCAGACCCCATGTTTCCAGATCGAGGTTGAAAACATAGTGGTCCATCACATATTGCTTGATGCGGTTTATCTTGTAGCTGAGCGATTTCTTCTCGATGCCCTCGAACCATTTCTCCTCGCGCCACTTCCAGATGGCCGGCGACATGATGTTGGCCAGCACCAAGGCATACATCAGGTCTGGGAATATAAAAATCTCCATATCCGAAAGACTCACCGCACTGGAGTATCTTTCGAGTTCTTCTTCATCTTTAGGTGAAAAGAAAGCTTTTTCCGTTTTCATTTCAGATATAAAAACTGAGTTGTGATGGATTCTGTGCCGAGTTCTCCACTTCGAGGCAGGCGGGGATGCCCATATACAGGGCGCGGTTGTAGGGAACGTGGCCTGCCGGGAATCCGTAGCAGACAGGATAGTCGTAGGGAGCGGCGTAACTGCTGATGATTTCCCATACATCGCGCGTATAGGGGTGCGCTCCTTTCTTTATCTGCGTGAATGTGCCCACGATAAGGCCGGTGATGCGTTCAAACCATCCGCCCCGTTCCAGGTTCATCATCATGCGGTCGATATGGTAGTCGAATTCATCCAGGTCTTCGATAAAGAGAATCTTGCCCGTGGGGTCTATGTCGGTGGCGGTTCCGCGCAGGCTGTACAGAATGGAAAGGTTGCCGCCGATAAGGGGTGCGGTAACGCTGCCGGGCCGGTTGAGATATTGGTTGCAGAAGCGGTGCACGAGGCTCTCTCCGAAAAGGGCTTTCTTGAGTGAACCTACGGAAAACGGATAGTCGGGATCTTCGGGGGCGGGGTAGGTCTGCGGCATGCACGCGTGCAGGGAGGCCACGCCTAAGTTCTGCTGCAGATGGGAGAGCAGCACGGTGATGTCGCTGAAACCCACAATCCATTTGGGATGCTGCATAAAGGCCGTGAAGTCGAGGCGGTCTATGAGGCGGACCGAACCGTAGCCGCCGCGGGTACAGATAACGGCGCGGATTTCGGGATTGTCCAAGGCGGCCTGCAGGTCGGAAAGGCGTTCGGCGTCGGTTCCGGCAAAAGGGCCGAAACTTTTGAGCGCGTTGGCACCTGTTTCCACTTGCAGCCCCCACGACCTGAGCAGGTTCGCGCCGCGTTCCACACGGGCCGGTTCAATGCAGCCGGCAGGGGAAACCAAGGCCACTTTCGCGCCTTTTTCCAAGAAAGGAGGGATTTGTATGGTGGATAACATGGGGTAAAGTTAAAGAATTTTCCCCACAGAATTGTGGGGGCGATTTGCAGTTTTGTTAAAAAGCACTATCTTTGCACCCCTGTTGCCCAGATGGCGGAATTGGTAGACGCGCTACTTTGAGGGGGTAGTGTCGGTTT
>CAYVJX010000106.1:0-5129 GCA_964451895.1 uncultured Bacteroidaceae bacterium
GCGGAGTTCGGGTATATACTTCCTTGGTCAGATGACCCTGCAAGAGGCGGTCCATGTCGCCGGATTGATGCAGCTTCACCAAATCGACCCCTTCTTTCTCCAGCTGCCGCATCAGTTGCGTAAACTCGTCCGCACTTATCTTGCGTCCCTCCGGGTTGATGGATTTATCCTCCTGCTGCCGTTGCTTCTTCCGCTGCTGACGCCGTTGAAAAGCGGCATATACATTGGATATAATGGCATCGAGCAAGACGCCGCCTTCTGTCTTGTTCGGGTCGACCTGCGTCTTCTGCACCGTCGGGATAATGCTCTCCCCATCGTTGAAACTGAACCCCTTCTTAGACTTGAGTTTTTCCGCAGCTTGTCCCGCTGCATCCTGTTCTTGACCTTGGGACTGTTCTTCCACCGGGGCTTGTTCTTGTGTTTGCTCCGCTGCCGGTTCGAGAGTGGTGGATTTTTGTTCTTCGTTCATAGTCTGCAATTTAAAAGAGAGGGAACAGACGTTCCCTCTCTTGGATGAATAATAACTTTGAAATGACGTTGGATTAGAGCTTCGGCCCTGCCGCTTTTTTCTTCGGCTTGTCCAACTTGGGCTTTTCCACCTTGGGTTTCTCCACGGCGGCAACGGCGTTCTTCACCTCCTTCTTCTCGCTTGGCTCAAAAGCCACTTTAGCTTCTCCGTTGAGCTTGATGCGGGCATTGAACTTGGCACCGTCCTTCTTCTGCAAGTCGTACAGTTGAACGGCTTTGCCCTCGCCCAGCGCCTTACGCTGCTCGTCGGTCAGCTCCACGCCCAGAAACTTGCGGGGAGCAAAGAAAACAGCCGGATACTGTTTCAATCCAAATTCAAAGGCATCGAACTGCAGAACCGTCTTCTTAGCATTCCCCTTGGCATCAGGCAATTCCACCATGACAGGCTTGCCGGTTTTCAACTGCGCGGCTTGTTCGTCGGACAATTCATGTCCGTAGAACTTCTTGAACGTGTTATCCGAAATCTTTTCGGCAGGAACAGCCTTGAAACGATTAAGATCACGATCGTAAGAAACATAGCATTTCTCCATTTTGGGTTCCATACCTTCCTTGCCGTGGTTCACATCCAGTTCGATGATGGTACCTGTCTGACCGTTCTGGAAGATGTTGTTCCTCTCTTCCGGCGTAAAGACATACCCCTTGTACTGCGAACGGTCCAGTTCCTTACGGTACACGGTTATCGCCTTGAGTTCGGGCTTTTCGCCTCCGGTCAAGTAAAACTTGCCCTGTTCGTCAAAGGTCTTGCCTTCGCGCGTTTCCTGAAAGCCGTACAGCTTCGAGGTCGTCTTACCATAGGCAAGCCTCCGCAGGTCCTGCGAACTGATAAGCGTCTTGACATCGACGCCTTTGGTTTCCATCTGTTCCAGATAGCCCAGCATCTGTTCCGTGCTTACGCGGGGTTTGTAGGAACCGGTTTCCATCAGTCCCATCTTCTCCCGCGCCTCGTTCTTGATTGATTCGTCCATTTTGTTTAATTTTAAATGGTTAAATAATGAATGAATTAGCGAGACAAATGTATCGGAGAAGAATGGCCAGACCTGCATTTTCGGACCATAAGATTTACGGCCGAACAACACACATCGCTATAAATCAGCGTATTATACACAAATACATATCAAAGCCTGAATTTGGCTTTTCTTGGCTTCTTTTGGCTTTTCTTGGCTTTTTTGGCTTCTTTGGCTTTTCTTGGCTTCTTTGGTTTTTCAATCCAACCGCAAGTGTCTATGGTTGGCGCTGCGTTTGACTTTTGTATCTTTGTACGCTGAATAAAAAAGTATGACTTCAAAGAATTTCTTTTCGGAACTTGAGAGCGTTTCACGGGAATATGCCGAATTGGCATTGCCACAAACCGTTTTCAATTACGAAAAATATAGGCTTTACCAAATTGTGGGCAGTTCCACCCGTCTGGAGGGCGCGACCCTTACCGATGCGGAAGTGGAGATATTATTGGAGCAGGGACGGACGGCTCCGGGCAAGTTGCTGGAACATCATCTGATGGTGCAGGACAATTTCCGCGCCATGCAGTACGCCCTTTCTGAGGCCGATAAAAAGACCTCGGTCAGTCCCCTCTTATTGCAATCATTCAATGCCCACAATGTCAAACAGACAGGCAGTGTCATACAAACCATTCTGGGTAATGTGGATATGACCCGAGGCGAGTTCCGTGTTTCGGCCGTGAAATCCGATGCCTTGGGGTATTACGAGGAAGCCTCGAAAGTTCCCGGGATGGTTGACCGACTTTGTGCCTCTATCAATAAAGGATTATCGGAGAGCAAATCCCTCTCCGAGCAATTGATATGCGCCTTTGATGCCCATAGCGACCTTGTGTTGATTCATCCCTGGTACGATGGCAACAAAAGAACATCCCGCTTGCTGATGAACTATATCGAGCGTTACTTCGGCCTGCCGCTCACCACGGTTCACAAGGAAGACGTACATGAGTACCTTTCGGCCTTGAAAGCCTTGAAGGACAACCATGACCGTACCCCGTTCCATACCTTTATGTTCGGGCAGCACATCAAGACACTAAAGACGGAGATTGACGAATATCGCCGGCATTTGGGCGTTGATCAGGAACCCGTATCCCGGAAATCGGCACCCCGGCAATCCCCCAAAAGGAAAAGGGGCTTGAAGTTATAATCACAACAAGTTCATTTATATTTTTATAACTTTTTGGCAAAGATAGTATGGGCCTTTCGGACATCTAGACTTTGTAAGGCTTCCCGACGCCCAAACACAGCCAACAGGGGTTGATGTCGGGATAGGTGGCCAAGATTTTAAGAAGAAGTTGCTCCGGGGCGGGTTCATTGCCTGCGATGATGTTCACTAACTTTTTATAATCCAGCCCTATATTCTCTGCCAAAAACTGTTGTTGTATATTCTTGATATTACAAATCTCATCTATTCGTAAACCCACTCTTTTGAGGGCGGTGGCATCGTGGTATTGGGAGGTGTAGGTGTTCTCAGATACTATCCAGTTCTCGGGCTCCAAATCCGGGACAAACATACTGGTGTCCCAACCTTGGTCGTTGTCTAAAATAATATCAAGCATTCTTGGAGGCAACTTACACCTCCCGTGCTCGATAAAGGAAATAAACGCTTTTCCTGTACCCAAATAGTCGGCCAGTTCCTTTTGGGTTAGGTTGTTTTTATTTCTAAACGCCCTAATATCAATCAATTTATTTGATTCTGATATGTAGGTATTTTCTAACATTGTTCCATAATCATTTAACAACCAAGATTGATTTAGTTCGGGAAATTCTTTAAAAACCCTTTTCAACTTTTCGCCACCGATACCTTTTCTCATTGCCGCCACATACCCATTGCTCATGCCGCAACGCTGTTCAAAAGCTTTGACAGTTAGGCCCTTGAATTTTATAAATTCAAGCAACCTTTCTTTTACATGTTCACGAAATATATCCATACTTATCCTTTTTATTGTTGGTTATTGATTTACTCCGCGTCCTCCAGTAGGTGGCAGAGGTCCGGGTTGGCTTCGATGCGGGCGATTTCGTCGTCAACGATTTGCTTGGTTTCTTCCACGATGCGCCGGTAATTGGCCAAGATAGTCTCTTCCATCTTATCCTCCCCTGTATTGGGGTCTGTGAAATCGGTGATGATGGATATATCCTTGTATTTCTTCTCTTCCTTTGCTACTTTCTTTACATTAACTACAATTTTAGCGTTGAATACCTTCTGGTTTATCTCCTCCCCGAAGTTATCCGCCACAGCCCCGACGAACATGCCTTGTGTCATCGTGGCAATCTTAGAAGCCGGTATCAAGGAATCCAATTGCGTCGATATGGATACCGAAGTGTCGTTCTTGTTAACAGAGATACTTTGCCGCCGTTGCAACACCTTTCCAAAACGTTTGCTCAATGTTTCTGCCGTCTCCGCCACCACTTGGCCCGAGAACACGTTACCCACCGTGTTTTGAATAACCTTGCTCTCCTTATCCCCATAGTCCCGGTTCAACTGCGAGAAGTCCTGAAAACCGAGACAGACCGCCACTTTGTTACTACGGGCTGTCGCAATCAGGTTGTCCAAACCCTTGAAAAAGATAGTCGGCAACTCATCGATCAACACACAACTCTTTAACTGCTTCTTCTTGTTGATGAGTTTGACGATACGGCTGTTGTAAAGCCCCAAGGCCGCTCCATATATGGTTTGCCTGTCAGGATTATTGCCCACACAGAGAATCTTCGGCTCTTTTGGATTATTGATATCGAGCGTAAAATCATCACCCGTCATCACCCAAAATAGGTTAGGAGACGACAACCTCGATAAAGGAATCTGCGCAGAAGCCAACTGACCCTGTAACTGGTCCTGCGCATCACCTTTCCATGCTCCTACAAAAGACGTCAGATAGGCTTCCAATTCAACATAACTCATTAGAATGGGGAAGAACTTTTGGTAGGGCTGATTCATCATCTGGATAGCATGAGGAAAAGTGCAATACTTGCCGTTCTTATAAATTTTCAAAAACCAGATAATCGCCGTTAACAATGTGATAGGAGACTCCACAAAGAACTCTCCCTGCTTCTGAACCCAAGTCTTGTTCAGGTTCAACATAATGGCATAGGCGGCCTCATAGGCGTCCGTCATATCGGTCATCAACTTCGGGTTGATGGGGTTGCAGCGATGGGAACGGCGCGGGTCGTCGAAATTGAGCACATACACTTTCGGCGGGACATTATACCCGCCCGGATGCAAACGATAGTGATTAATCGCAATGCTTGTCAGGTCGGGAAACTTATAATCGTAGATGTACATCGCAAAACCCTTTTCGATGCATTGCTTGATGTAATTGTTGATGATGGCGAACGACTTACCCGAACCAGGGGTTCCGAGCACCATACTTGCCCTGAACGGGTTCACGACATTAATCCAACCCTTGTTCCATTTTCCCTTATAGTAAAACCTCGTAGGAATGTTTATCGAATTCTCGTTATCCATCCGCTTGCGTTCCTGCTCGAAACTCTCGTTCTCAAAATTGAATCGGTCGCCCATCAGGTTGACCCGAATCAGACGCGAGGCCAGGATACCGCCCCACATCAGGAAGATAAAGCCTGCGGCCGTAACCACTCCATAGATAATATACA
>CAYVJX010000107.1:0-5111 GCA_964451895.1 uncultured Bacteroidaceae bacterium
TGTATTTCCGCTACTTCATGTGGAATTTTGCCGGACGGCAGAACAATATCCAAGGGCTGGGCTATAACCGCGACGGCAGCCGGGATGTTTTTCATGGCAACTGGATAAGTGGCATCAAGCCTTTGGACGCGCTTCGGCTCGGCCCGCAGGACAACCTGCCCGGATACCTCAAGAACAATCCGGGGCGCAACACTTTTTTCATGTTGCCCTTGCTTCTGGGGCTCTGCGGCCTTATCTACCAGTATCGCAAATCCCGACGCGATTGTTTTGTGGTCTTCCTGCTCTTTTTCATGACAGGCTTGGCCATCATTCTCTATCTGAACCAACCTTCCACTGAACCCCGTGAAAGGGATTACGCCTATGCTGGATCCTTTTATGCTTTCGCTATCTGGATAGGTCTGGGCGTGATGGCGCTCACCGAATGGATAGGCAAGAAAGTGAACCGCAACATCGCCTTGGCAGGGGTAGGGGTGTTGTCTTTGGTGTTCGTGCCGGGGCTTATGGCGCATCAAGGCTGGGATGACCACAACCGCTCCCACCGCACGGCCGCCTACGATTTTGCCAGGAACACGCTCGAATCCTGTTCTCCCAACGGGGTGCTGATCGCCAACGGAGACAACGATACATTCCCCCTCTGGTATTGCCAGGAAATGGAAGGCATCCGCACCGACGTGCGTATCATCAACAGTGCGTTGGCCAACAGTTTCTGGCATATCCAGCCGCTTTTCCGCACCATGTATGATGCCGAACCCTTAAAGTTCACGATACCCTACGGAGGTTACGGGCAAGGGGTCAACGACTATGCGTATCTAGGCGATATGGACTTGGGCGGATATACCGAATTGTCCGACTTGTTGCGGTTCGTGGGCAGTGACAATCCCGCCACCAAACAGCGCAACCGCGACGGAGATCTGGTGTCTTTCTTCCCCTCCCGCCAAGCCAAGGTGACGCTCCCGGTGCAGGACATGCTGAACAAGGGCATCATCACGCCCGAACAGGCGCAGACCGTGCCTTCCGAAATCCGTTATACGGTAAAACCCGGTTCCACGGTGCTCTACCGTGCCGATCTGGCCTTTTTGGACATTTTCGCCACCAACAAGTTCAACCGCCCCATCCATGTGCTCAGCACCGGGGCGCAGTCGGGCGTGTTCCCGGTGAACGAACTGGCTTCCGTGCAAGGCAACGTTTACCGCTTGGTGCCTTACCGAAACGCCAACCGAGCCTGGCTGGGAGCCAACGGCATGGAAACCGACCGAACCTACGATCTGTTCGTGAACCGATTCCGTTGGGGCAACCTGCAGGATCCCAAGACGGCGGTGGATCCCGAAAGCGCAGGCTATGCCGGTACGGTGCGTTACCAGTATTCCATGCTGGCGCGCGCCTTGAATTTCGAAGGCAAGTATGATTCGGCGGTAACCGTGCTCGATCGCTGCCTTGAATTCTTTCCCGACCGCAAAGTGCCCTTCGAAGGCATCATGGTCTATTTAGTAGAGGAATATTTCCGTGCCGGAGCCTATCAGAAAGGCTTGGCGCTGGCTTCCGCCATGCAGGAAGTCTATACGGAACGCCTGCGATACATGGCGCGTTTTCCGGCACGTTTTGCCCGCAGCGTGCGTTATGAGCAGAGCGATTGCCTGGGCGTATTGCACGAAATGAACCGCCGCATCAAACCCTTCGCTTCCTTAGACAAGACGGTGGCGGAGTTTGTGGCTCAATCAGAAGAAAATCTACAAGCATATGGAATCTGAAAATCTTGAAAACCGTCCGCAGGAAACAAACAAGGTAGAAAGGCCTTCTTTCCTGTCGGTGTTGTGTGTGCTCACCTTTATCGGCAGCGGTTGCTCGCTGCTTTCCTATCTTTCGCTGGGAATGAGTTTCAACACGCTCCGCACCCTGGTGTTGGAATCCGATACCTATGAGGCCTATTTCGCCATGGCTCCGAACATGCGCAGCTCTATGGAAATCATGTTTTCCGTGCCGCGCTGGTATTTCTTTATCAATGGCCTGCTGTACGCGGCTTCCTTGGCGGGAGCGATCCTGATGTGGCGTTTGAAGCGTGTGGGCTTCCACATCTATACCATCGCCCAGTGTCTGCTGATATTGTTGGGCATGTTATTGGTTCCGGGAACGGGCGTTCCTTTCGGCGCCATCATCTGGACGGGTCTTTTTGTGGCAGGCTACGCCGCCAACCTCAAACACATGAAGAATTATTAATCTATAAAAATCATACCCATGGTAGAAAAAATCCAACAAACGTTGCGCGATTCCAAAGCCGCCCGCTGGACGGCCTTGGTGCTTATCGCCCTGATGATGTTCTTTGCCTATATGTTCGTCGATGTCATGTCGCCGCTCCAATCCCTGATTGAATCGAGCCGCGGCTGGACACCCGACGTTTTCGGCACCTACGCCGCTTCCGAATATATCCTCAATGTATGCGGATTCCTTATCCTGGCAGGCATCATCCTCGACAAATGCGGCATCCGCTTTACCGGAACGCTCTCGGCCTCCCTTATGGTGGCGGGCGCGGCCATCAAGTATGTGGCGGTGAGCGACTGGTTCCAGGCCACCGACTTCTGCAACTGGCTCAATTCGTTCTGGACCGCGCTGCCGGGCAACGCCAAACTGGCCTGTCTGGGCTTTATGATTTTCGGCTGCGGCTGTGAAATGGCGGGTATCACCGTTTCGCGCGCCATCGCCAAATGGTTCGCCGGCAAGGAAATGGCTTTGGCCATGGGCTTGGAAATGGCTATCGCCCGTTTGGGCGTGTTCGCCGTGCTCTCGCTCTCTCCGTTCCTGGCGGCCAAGTTCAACGGTTCGGTAGTGGCTCCGCTGGCGTTCTGCACCGCGCTGCTGCTCATCGGCTTGATCAACTTTATCGTGTTCACCTTCATGGATCATAAGCTCGATCGTCAGACGGGGGCTTGCGCCAAGGCCGATTGCGAGGAAGACCAGTTCAAGTTCAGCGACATCAAATATATTTTCGGCAGCAAGATGTTCTGGCTTATCGCCCTGCTTTGCGTGCTGTATTATTCGGCCATCTTCCCCTTCCAGCGTTACGCCACCAACTTCCTGGAATCCACCTTGAGCATTCCTTCGGTGGAAGCCGCCAACATTTTCCGTTGGTTCCCGATTCTGGCCATGGTGCTGACCCCTTTCCTCGGTTCGTTTATCGACCATAAGGGAAAAGGCGCTTCGATGCTGATGTACGGTGCGCTTATCATGATCGTCTGCCACCTTTCGTTCGCATTCCTGCTTCCGGCCGTTCCCTCTAAATTTCTGGCTTATCTGATTACCGTGGTGCTCGGTGTTTCGTTCAGCCTTGTGCCCGCCGCCCTTTGGCCGAGCGTTCCCAAGGTAATCGACGGCAAGATTCTGGGCAGCGCCTACGCGCTTATCTTCTGGATTCAGAACATAGGCCTTTGCTTCGTTCCCAAGATTATCGGCAATGTGCTCAACGCCACCAACCCCGGTGTGGCCGACGCGCGTGCCGTCGCCATGGAGGCCGGAGAGTTGCTTCCCGCCTATGACTACACCGTGCCGATGATCATCTTCGCCTCTTTCGGCGTGGTGGCCTTCCTGTTGGGCATCTGGCTCAAACGCGAAGACGTGGTGAAAGGCTACGGTCTGGAACTGCCCAACATCAAGAAATAATTTGGAACCGGATTCCGGTTTATGTTTCGAGAGCCGCCCGTATCGTTGCGGGCGGCTCTCGTTGCAGTAAAGGAGAGCTTGCGCTATGAAAGAATTGAAATGCCCCAAGTGCGGCAGCGTTTTCAGTGTGGACGAGGCCGATTACGCCCTTATCATGAACCAGGTGAAGAACGCCGAGTTCCAGGCCGAGATAGAACGCCGCACCGAAGAACTGAAAAAACAGCAGAAAGCCGAACAGACGGCGGCTGAAGAAAAGTTGAAACAGCTCTACATACAGCGTTTGGGCGAGAACAAGCTTTTGCTTACCCAAAAAGACGGTCAGATCGAAAGCCTCAACAAGCAGATTCAGGAAGTGGCGGAGAACACCCGCCTGCAGATGGATGTGGTGCTGGCCAAGAAAGACCGCGAGATAGCCGACCTGAAGAACGCGGTGGCCCAGAACGACAGCCGCCGCGATTTGGCCTTGATGGAAGAACGCAACAAGGCCAAAGACGTGCTGCACGAACGCGACACGCGCATCGCCGAACTGGAAAACCAGGTGAAATCGGCGGTGGATGCCGCCAAGCTGCGCGAAAGCGAGCTCAAGGAACGCTACGAACTGCAATTGAAGGAAAAACAAGGCCTGGTGGATTTCTACAAGGATATGAAAGCCAAACTTTCCACCAAGATGGTAGGGGAGAGCCTGGAAGTGCATTGCAGCACCGAGTTCAACAAGGTGCGCGCCTCCATGTATCCGGAGGCCTATTTCGAGAAAGACAACGATGCCCGCGGCGGCAGCAAGGGCGATTTTATCTTTAAAGACTATGCCGACGGGGTGGAATACGTTTCCATCATGTTCGAGATGAAGAACGAGATGGACACGACCGCCACCAAGCACAAGAACGAGGATTTCTTTGCCAAATTAGACAAAGACCGCAACGAGAAAGGCTGCGAATACGCCGTGCTGGTATCCTTGCTCGAACCCGAGAGCGAGCTGTATAACGAGGGCATCGTGGATGTATCCTACCGCTATCCCAAGATGTATGTGGTGCGCCCCCAGTTCTTCATGCCCATCATTTCCCTCTTGGCGCAGGCCTCCAAAAAGAGCATCGAATACAAGCGGCAGCTGGCCTTGGCCCGACAGCAGAGCATAGACGTAACCAATTTTGAGAGTCAGCTGTCGGATTTCAAAGACAAGTTCGGGCGCAACTACCGTCTGGCCTCCGAAAAGTTTGCCAAAGCCATCGAGGAGATAGACAAGTCGATAGACCACCTGCAGAAGATAAAGGACGCGCTGATCGGTTCGGAAAACAACCTGCGCCTGGCCAACGACAAGGTGGAAGACCTCTCCATCAAGAAACTTACCCGGGGCAATCCCACGATGAAAGCCAAATTCGACGAGGCGCGGCTCTCAACCTCCGAAAATCCGGAAACAGACAAAGAGTAGGAACGCAAGAGAAAAGCCCGCAGAAAGGCTTATT
>CAYVJX010000108.1:0-5105 GCA_964451895.1 uncultured Bacteroidaceae bacterium
GCAAGGCGACGAACGCAACCTCAAACTCACCACCCCTCAGGATCTGACGATGCTGGAAAGGATGATCTGACCGCCACGCTCCTATTCCGGAATATCCTTTTTCTTGGTGAAGCGCAAGGCTTTCACCAACCAGTTCGGCAGCGGTTTATTGGCATTGAACCGCTTCAAGTTCAAGAACAGCCCCCATTTCTTGATAATCGGCACACGGCAGGTTTCCACGTATTCGATCAACGTGCCCGAAGGGTCTTCGTTGTAGGCGAAATGCCCGGCGGCATCCCCCATATCGAAATCAGGATTCTGTTTTATGCTATCTACCGTAAAGGCACTGCCGACTTCCAGCGCCCTTTCGCGCATGGCATCGATATGGCGTATGTCGTAGCAAATCTGGATAAAGCCCATCTCGCCCCAAAAACGGTTTTCAAAAATCTTACGGGCAGGAACCGGGCGGTCTATCGCCTGTATCAACTCGATTTCGGAAGGCCCCAGCAGGCGCGAGAATCCACCGGTACGGGGCTGGGAATGGGTCAACAGAACGCGACGGAACGTCACCCCGGGCGTTCCCATTTTTTCCAGATCGGCAAATACACCGGTCTTATCGGAATACACCTTGTCGTAACCCAGCATCTCCCTGTAGAAAGCGATGGCGGCATCCATATCGGCACAGCCCACCATCGCCCCGTAAACACCGCCCGTAGGCTTGTTTTCGTTCACGAACCAAGATTCGGGATTCCCCACTTCCACCATCTGGAACACATTGCCGTCGGGATCCCATACATAGAAATAATCGCGGCCCAGCACATCCCGGTAAAGCTCGCTTACCATAGCACCCATATCCATATAGTGCTTGTGAATGGCAACGGCATTCTTGCACTTGATCTTGCAGGCAAAAACGCCATAATCGCCGGGCAGTACCTGAAAATCCGCCGAACGCGGTTCAAAATCGCGGTGCTGCCATATTTCAAAACCGCCGCCCCCTTGCAGGTTCATCGCCAATACGGCACGGCGGTTGCGCGGTTTGCCGCCCGTATAAGGAAGCATGTATTCCGCCGGAGCACGTTCATCGAATATGATGGCATCCGTACCGAAAAAGCGGTTGTACCAACGCCATGCACGTGCCACATCGCGCACACCGATTCCGATTTGCTGTATGCCCGAAACGATGGGCTGCCTTTCCGTTGCGTTTGTCTTCATATTCTTATGCTTTTAATTAGGCTTTACCGTTCCCGCCAGCCGGTAGTACAATGCGGGGATATAGCGGCGAAAATATACCATCAGGATATCCTTTTGGCATACATAGATTTCTTTCTTTTTGCGTTTTACAGCACGCACGATACGCCGGGCGCAGTCTTGGGCGCTGATGCCGTTCTTTTGGGCGTGGTCCATGATGCCGTATTCGCTGCCGTCGGCCTTGAGGGCGTGCAGGGAAACGTTGGTGAGAATCCTGCCGGGGCAGACCATCGTTACCGCAATGCCGTGTTTGCCGTTTTCGGCCAACAGACTTTCGTAGAAGCCATGCAAGGCGTGCTTGGCGGCCGAATACGCTGAACGTTGCGGAAAACCGAACACGCCCACAATGCTGCTGATGACCACAAAATGCCCCTTGCCGCGCGCAAGCATGGACGGCAAGACCGCCTTGGCCAGCTGCACGCCGCCGAAATAGTCCACCTGCATGATTTTCCGATCCACCTCAAGCGGAGTTTCCGCCACCAGTGAACGTTGGCTGATACCGCCGTTATTGACCAAAATATCCACATAGCCGAACTTGTCCAGCACGTTCTTGGCCGCCACATCCAAGGTCTGCGGTTCCAATAAATCCAAAGGCTCGATATGGCAGTTTTCCGGATGGGCGCAGGCCGCGCGGACCCGTTCCAGTTCCTCCCTCTTGCGCGAAGAGAGAATCAGCCTCGCCCCTTGGACGGAATATTCGTAAGCCAAGGCTTCCCCGATACCCGAAGAAGCGCCGGTAATCCATATGATAGGTTGTTGTTCCACTTTGGTATCTTTTATGAACCCTCCGCCACGTTACCGCAGACGGGAATCCTGGTTCAGCCAGGAAACCGCTGTGGCCAGCAGCACGTCCTTTTCGTTGGGCAGGCGTTCATCCAACACTTCGTCCAAAAGCCGTTGCAGGCATTTTCCCAAAACGCCTCCGGTCTGGTAGCCCACGGCAATCAAATCGCTGCCCTTTACCGCCAGGTCTTTGAGGCTGAAGCAGGAATCCTGCGCCAATATCTCCTGCAGACCCGCCCGAAGCGAGTCCACGTAGGCTTCCCTTTCGGGCCAGAACTGAGGGTTCTGCCCTGCCGCATCGCAGGTTTTCATAATCAGAAGCCTTTCGAACTGTTCCAATCCCAAACGGTTGAGCCACCGCCGTATGCTGCGGGTATTGCCTTCCACCCGCGCGTCGTGCACCTCCACCAGCGTGCGTACATCCGAAGCCGTCTTGGTGTCGAACCGTAAACGCTTCATGATGCCGGAACACAGCTTGCGGCTTATCTCGCCGTGCCCGTAGAAATGCCCGATGCCCTGGGCGTCCATCGTAAAGGCGGCCGGCTTTCCCATATCATGGAAAAGGATGGTGAACTTGAGCACGATATCTTCCACCGGACAGGCCTCCATCGCCTTCATCGTGTGTTCCCATACATCGTAGGAATGGTGGAAATTATGCTGGTCAAAGCCGATCATCGGCTTCAATTCGGGCATGACGGCGCAGAACACATCGGCGTATTCGCGCAACAGGGCCGCCACGCGGACACCCGGGGCGTGCATGAAACGGTAGAGCTCCGAAGTGATGCGTTCCACCGCCACGTTCTTCAGCAAAGGAAGCGTTTCAAAAATGGCTTCTTTCAAAGACGGGTCTATACCGAAGCCCAGCAATGCCGAAAAACGCAAGGCGCGCAGAATGCGCAAAGGGTCTTCGGTAAGGCGGTCCTTGGCCGAACCGGCGCAGCGCAGACGTTTGGCCTGCAAGTCCTGTACTCCGCCGAAAGGATCCACGATACCTTCCTGTTTACCCCAAGCGATGGAGTTTATCGTAAAATCGCGCAGTTCCAGATCTTCCTGCAGGGAGGAGGTTTCGGCAGCATTTTTCTTCCGGGTGGTTTTCTTGCCATGAACGGCGGCGAAGTCGCTCTTTTTGCGGAATACGGTTATTTCGTAGGGACGGCCGTTGTCGATTACCGTAAGCGTGCCATGCTTGAGCCCGGTGGATGCCACATAATAGCCTTTTTCTTCAAACACCGGACGAATCTGCGCTATGGTTGCCGAAGTGCATATATCCCAGTCGTGAGGTTTTTTATCTAACAGGCAATCGCGTACACAGCCTCCCACCAGATACGCCGGCTGGTCCTGTTCGTGCAGGATTTCAAGAATACGGTTCACCGACGCGGGAACAACCAAACTCATTTTCATTTCCATTCTCTAACTTCTCTTCATATCAGCCAAGCGCAAATTTAACTACAAATATCCCTAAATCCAATTTATATCCGTCCAAACTCGGTTTGGCTTCTGCGCTCGACTTTTCCGTATCTTTAACTTCGTTGAAGATACTCCGTCTCGGCAAAACCCAAGCAAGCTTGGTTTCTGCTCTCGACTTTTCCGTATCTTTAACTTCGTTGAAGATACTCCGTCTCGGCAGAACCCAAGCTTGCTTGGTTTCTGCTCTCGACTTTTCGTATATTTGCAGTTTGCACTACGCATAAAGGAGACCATGGACAATATGTTAGACAAGTTAGACGCGCTCAGTGTCAGGTATAAGGAAATAGAGGAAGAGATGAACCGCCCTGAGGTGATGCAGGACATGAAACGGTACATCAAGCTGAGCAAGGACTACAAGGATATGCAGCCCATCATCGCCGCCCATAAGGAATACCGCAACCTGCTTTCCAATATCGCGGCGGCCAAAGATGTGCTCAACAACGAAAAAGACGAGGAATTCCGCGAAATGGCGAAGGAAGAGCTCAACACCTACCTGCGCCAGAAAGATGAAACGGAAGAGCGGATACGTATCCTGCTGATTCCCGCCGACCCGCAGGATTCCAAGAACGCCATTGTGGAAATACGCGCCGGAACAGGAGGCGATGAAGCCGCCATCTTTGCCGGCGACCTGTACCGTATGTACACGCGCTACTGCGATGCCAAAGGCTGGCGCGTGGAAACTGTGGATTACACCGAAGGCACGGCCGGCGGCTACAAGGAAGTTATCTTCAACGTTTCGGGCGACGGGGTTTACGGCATCCTCAAATACGAATCGGGGGTTCACCGCGTGCAGCGCGTTCCTGCCACCGAAACGATGGGCCGTGTGCATACTTCCGCCGCTTCGGTGGCGGTATTGCCCGAAGCCGATGAATTCGACGTGGAGCTCAAGGCCTCCGATATCCGCAAAGACACCTACTGCTCTTCGGGACCCGGCGGACAGTCGGTCAACACCACCTATTCGGCGGTGCGCCTCACCCACATCCCTACCGGCATCGTGGTGGCGATCCAAGATGAGAAATCACAGATAAAGAACTACGAAAAGGCCTTGCGCGTGCTGCGTACCCGTATCTACGAAATCGAGTACCAGAAATACCTCGACGACATTTCCTCCAAACGGAAAACCATGGTCTCCACCGGCGACCGTTCGGCCAAGATACGCACCTACAACTACCCCCAAAGCCGCGTTACCGACCACCGAATCAACTTTACCACCCACAGTCTGGGCACGTTCATGGACGGCGACATCCAGGAAATCATCGATGCCCTGCAATTGGCGGAAAACGCCGAAAAGATGAAAGAATCGGTGGGTTAAACCAACAGCCATGAACAGAAAAGAACTGGTAGAACAGATACACGCCAAGAAATCCTTCCTTTGCGTGGGGCTTGACCCGGATATGGAAAAACTGCCCGCCTGCGTCAAAGACACGAGCGATCCCATATTTGAGTTCAACCGCAGGATTATCGATGCCACCTTGCCTTACGCCGTTGCCTATAAACCCAATACGGCGTTTTACGAGGCTTACGGCATCCCAGGCCTGACCAGCCTGCAGAAAACCATCGATTACCTGCGGAACAAAAACGTGTTTACGATTGCCGATGCCAAACGCGGCGATATCGGCAACACCTCC
>CAYVJX010000109.1:0-5087 GCA_964451895.1 uncultured Bacteroidaceae bacterium
AATTTCATTATCTTCGCGGAACTTATGAAAAACATTCGGAATTTTTGCATTATCGCCCATATCGACCACGGTAAAAGCACCTTGGCAGACAGGCTGTTGGAGTACACCGGCACCGTTTCCGCCCGCGATCTGCAGGCACAGGTGCTCGACGATATGGATTTGGAGCGGGAGCGCGGCATCACCATCAAGAGCCACGCCATCCAGATGAAATACAGGCATAACGGAGAAGAATACACCCTTAACCTGATAGACACGCCGGGGCATGTGGATTTTTCCTATGAGGTATCACGTTCCATCGCCGCCTGCGAAGGCGCGCTGCTGATTGTGGACGCCACCCAAGGCATCCAGGCGCAGACCATTTCGAACCTCTACCTGGCCATGGAACATGACCTGGCCATTATTCCCGTGCTCAACAAGATGGACCTGGCCAACGCCATGCCCGAAGAAGTGAAAGACCAGATTGTGGATCTGGTGGGCTGCAAGCGTGAGGAAATCATGGCGGCCAGCGGCAAGACGGGCTTGGGTGTTCCCGAGCTGTTGCAGGCCATCGTGGAAAGGATTCCCGCGCCCAAAGGCCATGCCGATGAACCCTTGCAGGCCTTGATTTTCGACTCGGTGTTCAATTCATTCCGGGGCATCATTTCCTATTTCCGCATCATGAACGGAACCTTGCGCAAAGGCGACAAGGTGAAATTTTTCCATACCGGCAAGGAGTACGATGCCGAAGAAGTGGGCGTGTTGGGCTACAAGCCCATTCCGTTGCCGGAAGTGAGCGCCGGCAATGTGGGCTATATCATTTCGGGCATCAAGACCTCGGTGGAGGTAAAGGTAGGCGACACGATCACGCATGTGGACAATCCCTGCCGGGAAGCCATCGACGGGTTCGAGAACGTAAAGCCGATGGTGTTCGCCGGGGTGTATCCGGTAAGTCCCGACGATTACGAGGACCTGCGGGCATCTATCGAAAAACTGCAGCTCAACGATGCTTCGCTTACCTATGAACCCGAATCTTCGGTGGCCTTGGGATTCGGCTTCCGTTGCGGATTCTTGGGCTTGCTGCACATGGAGATCATTCAGGAACGTCTGGAACGCGAGTTCAATATGGACGTGATCACCACCGTTCCCAACGTTTCCTACAAGGTAACCACCACCAAGGGCGAGGTTATCGAGATACACAACCCTTCGGGGCTTCCCGCGCCCAATTACATCGACCATATCGATGAACCCTATATCCGGGCGCAGATCATCACGAAAGCCGATTTTGTGGGAGCCATCATGAAGCTCTGCATCGACAAGCGCGGCATCCTCAAGAATCAGATATACATTACCACCGACCGCACCGAGCTTACCTTCGAGATGCCGCTTTCCGAAATCGTGTTCGACTTCTACGACCGGCTCAAAAGCATTTCGAAAGGCTATGCCTCTTTCGACTATTATCCCTGCGGTTACCAGCCTTCCAAATTGGTGAAGCTGGAAATCCTGCTCAACGGCGATACGGTGGATGCCCTTTCCACGCTGATTTACCAAGACAATGCCTATGGTTTCGGGCGGCGCATGTGCGAGAAGTTGAAAGACTTGATTCCGCGCCAGCAGTTCGATATCGCCGTGCAGGCGGCCATCGGAAGCAAGATTATCGCGCGCGAGACCATCAAGGCGGTGCGCAAGGATGTAACGGCCAAGTGTTACGGCGGCGACATCTCGCGTAAGCGCAAGCTGCTCGAAAAACAGAAGGAGGGCAAGAAGCGTATGCGGCAGGTGGGCAACGTGCAGGTGCCCCAGTCGGCGTTTCTGGCGGTGCTCAAACTTGATTAGCCGTATCAGCGGATTGCAAGTGAGAAAACTGTTGCCCCTCATAGAAAAGGATTCCTGGCTCTGGCCGGTGGCGGATGTGGTGGAACGCCGCCACAAGGCTTATTGCGACACCAGGAACCGGATAGAAAAGGAATGGGGTGGCCTGTATGAATTCGCTTCCGCGCATCTTTATTTCGGGCTTCATTACCAAAAAGACAGCGATACCTGGGTGTTCCGTGAATGGTTGCCTCAGGCGCGCCACGTTTTTCTGTGCGGCGATTTCAACGCCTGGGATCAGACCTCTCACGCGCTGCAACCTTTGCCCGGCGGTGTCTGGCAAATCGAGATGCCGGCCTCTTCCGTGCCGGGGCTGCGGCATCTCTCGCGTTACAAAATGTATGTGCAGGACTGCCATGGCCAGTGGAGGATGCGGCTTCCCGCCTACACTTTCTATGCGGTGCAGGATGAGCGGAGCAAGGATTTTTCGGCTGTGGTATGGCATCCCGAACCGGCGTTCTGTTGGAAAAGCGGTCAGGAGGAAATCCGTCCGCAAGCTGATTTCTCGCGCAGCACGCCCTTGATTTACGAGGCGCATATCGGCATGGCGCAAGAAAAGGAAGCGGTGGGCACTTATGCCGAGTTCACGCAGAACGTCTTGCCGCGCATCAAGGAAGCCGGCTACAATGTGGTGCAGCTGATGGGAATCGCCGAACATCCCTATTACGGCAGTTTCGGCTATCATGTATCGAATTTCTTTGCGCCTTCCTCGCGTTTCGGCACGCCGAACGACTTGAAGAACCTTATCAAGACCGCTCATTCGATGGGGCTGTTCGTGGTGATGGACGTGGTTCACGCCCATTTTGTGGAAAACGTCAACGAGGGACTCAACCGGATAGACGGCAGCGACGATCTATACAGTTACGGCGGTCCTGCGGGCACGCATCCCTATTGGGGTTCGCGCATGTTCAATTTCGGCAGGGATGAGGTGAAGCGTTTCCTGCTTTCCAACCTGCGGTATTGGTTGGATGAGTTCCATTTCGACGGATTCCGTTTTGACGGCGTTACCGCCATGATCTACTACCATCGCGGCTATGTGGACAATTTCGGTACGTATCAGAATTATTTCGGTTCGGAAGTGGATGAAAACGCGCTGGTGTATCTGTCGTTGGCCAACGATCTCATCAAAGAGATGCGCCCCGGAACGCATCTGAGCATTGCCGAGGAGGTGAGCGGGATGCCGGGCATGACCGCCGCCACGCAGGAGGGCGGTTACGGTTTCGATTACCGGCTCTCGATGGGCATTCCCGATTATTGGATTAAAATCATCAAGGAGCGCAAAGACGAAGAATGGGTGATGTCGGAACTTTGGAACACGCTTACCGACCGTATCTGTTCCGTGCCGCAAATCGCCTATTCCGAGAGCCATGATCAGGCTTTGGTGGGCGATCAGACCTTGGCTTTCCGCCTGATGGGAGCCAATATGTACACGCAGATGTCGGTGGATTCGCACAGTCCGGAAATAGACCGGGGCTTGGCCTTGCTCAAGATGATACGCCTTTTGAGTCTGTTTGCCGGCGCGGAGGGCGGGGGCTATCTCAATTTTATGGGCAACGAGTTCGGCCATCCCGAGTGGATTGATTTTCCGCGTCCGGGCAACGGGCAGTCTTACCGCTACGCACGCCGCCAGTGGAGTCTGGCGGACAACGGCTTTTTGCGCTACAAGTTTCTGGCGCGTTTCGACCAGGCCATGTTGGGCTTGGCCAAGGAATTGAACCTGCGTTGCTGTGCGCCGGCCAACCTGCTTTTGGCGGACGAAGAGGGTAAAACCTTGGTGTTCGGCGTGAACGGAACGCATCTTTTTGTGTTCAACTGGCACGTAAAAAACAGTGTTCCGGATTATAAGATTCCCGTAGAGACTCCCGGCAGATACCGTTTGATCTTATGCAGCGATTCGGCTTGTTTCGGCGGTTTCTCGCGTGTGGATGAAAGCGGATTCTTCTTCAGCGAACCTGTCGGCCCCTCGCATCGACTCTCTATCTACAACATAAACCGCACTGCCATGGTCTTCGCCTTGACGGAGGAGTAGGGGAATTGTTGAAATTTTCCTATCTTTGCACTGACAGTTTCCGCCACGCCTCTTAACAATGCGTACCAGGGCGGAACTTTTGCTTTATAAGCTATGGCGAAAACAACATATAACAAACAACCTTTGGACATACCCGACCAAATCGCCATGCTTTCCGATGAGAGGGGGTTAATTATAGACGATTACAACGAAGCCAAGAGGCAGCTCCAAATTATAAGTTACTTTTGCCTTGCCGGATATCTTCGCCCTATGGAATCCGACAAAATCACCCACCGATTTAAACCTAACAGCCATTTTGACAATGCTGTTGATCTCTATTATTTCGACAAAGAGTTTCGCGCACTCTTGTTTACGGCCATTCAAAGCATAGAAGTAGCGGTACGGGCCTCTATCATACGCAGAGTTTCTCTGCAATACGGCGCTTTTTGGTTTATGGAAGCCTCCCATTTCAGCAACAACGCCATTTACCAGACATGCCTTGCCAAAATGCGGGAAGAAATAGTGCGGAGTAAAGAAGATTTTATTCAAGAACACTTTTCCCGATACGACAACCCCGCCATGCCGCCTGTGTGGAAAGCGTTGGAAATAACTTCTTTCGGAACACTTTCAAAAATATATTGCAACTTGAACGATAAAGGCTTAAAACGCCGAATAGCACAAGATATGGGATTGCCCCAGCATATTTATTTTGAAAGTTGGCTTAAGAGCATAGCTTCTATCCGTAATAATTGTGCCCATCATAACCGTGTTTGGAATCGTCTTTTTCCCATTATGCCGAAGATGCCTGCCAAACTTCCCTCTGCGTGGATAGAGATAATGCCTGCCAACCAGAGAAAGATTTATTCGATCCTTTGTATATTGGCCTATTTAGAAAAAGTTATCCATCCACAAAGCACATTCGTAGGCCGACTGAAAACACTCTTATCCCAACACCCCAATGTGGACGTTTCCGCTATGGGTTTCCCTGTAAATTGGGAAACCGAATTTCTTTGGAAGTAAGGAGCATATCTACCGTTCCCTAGGGCATTCTTATTGCATAAATAAAAAGATAATATCACAATCGCTTTAAGCTAGGCACCCCGTTTGAGGGCTTGCGGAAAGAAGCGGTAGAGCAGGTTGAACAACAGCAACAGCAGCGAGAAGAACAGGCATCCACGCCCCAATATATCCCCGTAACGGGAATAGAAGGTAAGTTGGGAGTTGGCCAGGA
>CAYVJX010000110.1:0-4946 GCA_964451895.1 uncultured Bacteroidaceae bacterium
CGCCCTCGCCCACGATTTCCGCTTCCTGAGCTACGGCGACAGCTGCCTCTTCCTCCCGTGATAAAAAGCCCCGTTTTTGATGCAAAAAGGGCCCTCTACCGCTCTTTTAACAATTCTTAACATTTCAACCTTCGATAAAATCGGCCTTTTTCCGTTGTATGGAAAACGGTGGCCATAAGGGTCGCTTGTTTTACAGTAGTAATTTTACTATTTTTGTAATACATTCAACGATGAAAGTGGTTAAAGGCAGCCGAATTCTCAAGATGCTGAGCGATGACGGCTGGTTTATTGTACGGCAAAGAGGAAGCCATAAACAATACCATCACCCCGAAAAGAAAGGCACGGTGACGGTGAATTTTAATCCGGGCGATGATGTTTGGGGAGCGGTATTGAAAAGTGTGGAGAAGCAGGCCGAATTGATATTTTAAATCGAAGACGATGGAAAAAGTGATTATGTTGACAGGAAGAACTGAAAAGGGTTTCAGCTGTTCGTGTGATTTATTGCCCGGCTGGGTGGTGGCTCAAAGCGGTTCATTCCATCAGTTCCGGGAATACGTAAAGAAAAGCATAGATTTCTATATAGAAGCCGCCAAAGAAGACAATATCGGCTATCCGAAAGTGTTTGACGGAGAATACGAATTGATCTTTAAATTCGATGTGCAGTCGTTGTTACAGACGTATCGGGGCGTTTTTTCGCTCGCCGCGTTGGAAAACATCACCGGCATCCACCAAAAGCAATTGGAACACTACGCCGCAGGCCGTTCCAAACCTCGTCCCAAACAAGCGGAACGGGTGGCGAGGGGATTGAAAACCCTCGCCGAAGAACTTTCCGCTGTCACGGTCTGAGTGTCGCGGATAAAAAACAACGCCCCGGCCGGGAACCGGTCGGGGCGTTGACGGATGTCTGAAAGACACCTATTTATCGAGATTTTTTAGCGTACTACCACGCGCTTAATGGCGGTCTTGTTGTTGGCCGTTACGCGGACGAAGTAGATGCCGCTATGGTCGAGGTTGAAGGCGGCCACACCGGCGTTCACCTCGCGGCTCATCAGCATCGCGCCGTTCAAGCCGAAAATCTCCACGCGGGCGCGTTCGGGAACGTCCACACTGAAAGTACCGGCGTTGGGGTTGGGATAAACACGTACACCCGCCAGTTCGGCGCCTTCGTTGGCCGTTTCTTCTTTCACCGTATAGGCGGCCACAGCCACCGGCGAATTCACAAAGCCTTCTTTCACCGCAATCGCGCGGATGGTCATGTTCGAATCGATGGCGATGGCGGCGGTGTATTCGAGGCTATTCTCGGTCACCGTGTCGGCATTGATGGAGTAGTAGATTTTGGCGTCCGCCGTGTCGCAGCTCAGCGTCACCGTGGTGCCTTTAACCACCTCGCCCGCCTCCACACTGAATTTAGGCATAGGCAGGGTATCTTTTTCTTCTACCACAGGGTCTTCGGCCTTAACCGTGTAGGCGGCCACGGCCACCGGCGAGCTTACGAAATCCTCCAGCACCGCAATCGCGCGGATGCTCATGTTCGAATCGATAGCGATGGCGGCGGTGTATTCAAGACTGTTTTCCGTCACCGTATCGGCGTTGATGGAGTAGTAGATTTTGGCGTCCGCCGTGTCGCAGCTCAGAGCCACCGCGGTGCCTTTGACCACCTCACCCGCCACCGGCGAGAACTTGGGCATGGGCAGGGTATCCGGTTTGAAAATCTCGAATTGGAGGGTGGCTGTAGCCAAGATATCTAGACCTCCTGTTGTCGGCCAAATACCATAATCCGAAAGCTCAGCCACCGTAAAAGTAAATTCAGGTGCCTGGGTTGCATACGCCTTGAGCGTCAGCCGATAATATACGGTTGTATCTTGAAGAGGAGCTGTTTTGTAGGTGCTGCCGGGAAGCGCTCCCATGTAGCCCTCTGAGGTTTGTATAGTATTCAATCCCGCTGCGTTATAGGCCGTCCATTCGTCATCGACACTCGTGCGACATTCCAGACTCTCGATGCCGGCACCATTCTTTACTTTGAAAGCAAAACCTATTTTATTCGATTTATGGGTATATGCCTGAGGATTCATCCTGCAGGAGAACGTGGTGGAACCCTTTACCGTAATGGGGCCCTCGGGATCGAGCGTCAACGTGGGAAATTCCGTTCCGTCGCTGTTGACCGTGTAGGTGGCCGTCGCTACTGCGGAAAGCAAGAATGGAGACTGTTCGCCTTGCACGGAAACCGCCTTGATGGTCGCGTTTTTGCGAAGTTTGATAGGTTCTTCGTACTGTTGACATTTACCATCATTATAGCCAGCCTCAGTCAAATCCTCGTCCGAACCATCAATCACATACCATATCATATTATCGGCATCGGGGGCTGTGATGGACACTTCTGTTCCCACAACTACTTCGCCCTCACCGGGATCAAATACCGGGGCAGCTACTTCGGCTGCCGCTTCCACCGTATAAGTCACACTGGTAATTTCGGACTGGACAAAGCTCATCCCCATATAGCCGTCCTCATCCTCAAGCAAGGCCGCCAAACGTACTCGAAACGTGACGGTTCCTGTGGCATCGAGCGGAATTCTGATGGGAGTTCTCGCAGCCAATCCATCATCCCCGTTTTCATATATCGCCATATGGTAAGGGGTTGGGGGTATCACTGCATCAGGATTCTCATACAGAAGAAGATGGCTAAAATTGGTTTCCAATGTCACATCGTCATCCTCCGTATAGAGAGCGTAAACCTTTTCGCCCATGCAATTTTCTATATTGAAATTTTCCGAAAACTCAAAGGTTATCTTTTGTCCTTGTTTAACGGTTGCCCCGTCGCCCGGCGACAGCACCGGGACGGGCAAGTCTTTGGTGACTGCCTCTGCCGTGAATTCCTTTACCGTGATATCGGACCAAATCACCTCGCCTTCTGAGGGAATCCATGCCACAGCCGCTCCAATGGAAACTTTTTCCCCTTCTTGCACGCCCAAATCCTCCAATGTGGGTTTAGCCCCCGCTGAATACTGTTTTATCGTCCCCGCAGTTTTGGCCTCATTTATCGCCGTTTGTGTCGTAAGGTTCGTGAAAGTCGCTTCAACAGCATCTATATTGTAGTAAATCCATTGATTGAGGTAACCGCCAGGTTTCGTGGAGGTCGTCCTCATCGTTATTTCCTGGTCTAACAATACCGTGCCGCCATCCGGGGTAAAGGTCGGAGCCGCGGGCTTGTCTTGTGCGGATGCCGTACCGATTCCGAAGAACAGCGCCGCACCCAAAAGAATTTTTGTCAGTTTTTTCATACCGCTTGTTTGGTTTATTTGTTAAATTTTATTATAATATCTTAACGAATTATAATGTGCGAAAGTATATAAAATTTCCGTATGCCAAAAACGAGAGGATTTTTGCTCCTGTTTTATGCCAAGGCTACACTTTTAAGGACATAAAAGTGTAAGATTTTACATTTTTAAGGACATAAAAGTGTGAGGATGGTCTTTTTTTCACTATCTTCGTCGGAGATAAAACGGGGCATAAATCATCATAACAAAATGGAACGCAAGTATATAAATCTTTTTTTTGAATGGAAGAAGCGCAAAAACCGGAAACCGCTTGTGGTCTACGGGGCGAGGCAGGTCGGAAAAACGTGGTTGATGCGGGAATTTGCCCGTCAGGCTTTCAAGAAATCCGTATATATCAACTTTGAAGACGAGGAGCGGCTTGCGGGACTTTTTGAAAAAGATTTTGATATAGACCGGATCCTTGCCACGATAAGCCTTGTGAAAGATGTGGATATTGACGCTGATACCCTTTTGATTTTCGATGAAATACAAGCGGTTGAACGAGGCATCACCTCTCTGAAATATTTTTACGAGAAAGCACCCGAGAGATATGTGATGGCGGCCGGTTCGCTCTTGGGCATCGCACAGCACAAGGGCGATTCTTTCCCTGTCGGCAAGGTGGACAGTATCTACATTTCGCCGATGGACTTCGAGGAGTTTCTTCTCGCGACCGACAGAAAACGGGAAATCCAGCTGTTGCGGAAACAGCAATGGGATATGGTGAAAGTGATTGAAGATAAATTGCGGACGGCCCTGAAAGAGTATTATTTTGTGGGAGGAATGCCCGCTGTGGTGGCGGATTTCAGCGAACATCGGGATTTTGCCGAGGCGCGGCGTCTGCAAAACGACATTATCGCCAACTACGAACAGGATTTTTCAAAACACGCTCCCGCCAACGAGGTGCCCCGCATAAGGATGGTATGGAATTCCATCTTTTCACAACTCTCGAAAGAGAACCGCAAGTTTACTTATGGGGCGTTGAAAAAGGGAGCCCGCGCCAAAGAGTTCGAGGTGGCTATCGAATGGTTGCTCCATGCCGGACTGATACGCAAGGTGCCGAGGATAAACAAGGCCGAAATGCCGCTCAAAGCATTTGAGGATGCGGCATCTTTCAAATTGTTTTTGGTGGATACGGGCTTGTTTTGCGCTATGGGGAATATCTCCGCCTCGACCTTGATAGACGGAAACCAACTTTTCCTGACAGCAAAGGGGGCGCTTACCGAACAATTTGTTTCTCAACAGATTTTCTCTGTAAAAGATATTTATGTGGGGTATTGGTCGGCGGAGAACTCGCGCGGCGAGATAGATTTCTTGATACAGAACAAAGACCTGATATCGCCTGTGGAAGTAAAGGCCGAAGAAAACCTGAAAGCCAGAAGTCTCAGGGCGTTTGTCGAAAAAAATCCCCAACTCCACGGAATGCGGCTGTCTATGTCGGGCTACCGCGAGCAGGACTGGATGACCAACTATCCCCTATTCTCGTTGCCGTTCATTTTAGAATGAAAAACAATGCCCCGGCCGGGAACCGGTCGGGGCATTGACGGATGTCTGAAAGACACCTATTTTATCGTACTACCACGCGCTTAACAGCGGTCTTGTTGTTGGCCATCACGCGGACGAAGTAGATGCCGC
>CAYVJX010000111.1:0-4933 GCA_964451895.1 uncultured Bacteroidaceae bacterium
TGGCAACTCCATACCCCGTCTATATGGATGCCGATGCCATAGACGTTCTGCGCAATAACCTCAAGAACGCCGAAGTGGAAGCGGAATAATCACTGAAAACTTTTGCCAAATTTCCAAACGAAATCGCGCCAAATTTCCAAACAAATTTACGCCAAGTTTCCAAACGAAATCGCGCCAAATTTCCAAATAAATACTATATTTGCATCCAAAAGAACATCGAATGGAGTATCGTGAAAGGATTGCAGACCAATTATTAAAAGATAAATTGGAGGCGATGGGCGCGGTCTTGGTAGAGGGACCCAAGGCTTGCGGTAAAACCACTACGGCAAAACAGCAGGCAAAGAGCGTTCTTTATATGGATGATCCAAGCCGGCAGGAATACTATCGGCAATTGGCGCAAACGGATATCGGGTTGTTGCTCGCCGGCGATAATCCCCGGCTTATCGATGAATGGCAGGAAGTTCCTCGATTCTGGGATGCCATCCGTTTCGAGATAGACCGTAGGGGGGAAGACGGTTTGTTTATGCTTACCGGTTCGGCGGTTCCCGCAGATTTCTCCAAGATTCACCATACCGGTACAGGCCGCTACGGATGGCTTACCATGCGCCCGATGAGTTTATGGGAGTCGGGAGAATCATCGGGGGAAGTCAGTCTGTCGGATTTGTTCCGTGCCCCGCAGAAAATAACGGGACGGAATGCCCTTGCCTTGGCAGAACTTGCCTTTTTGATATGCCGGGGCGGATGGCCGAAGTCGTTGCAGAAGAAAACGGAACGGGCGGCTTTGTTGCAGGCGGTGGAATATTATAAAGCTGTGGTGAACAGCGATATATCGCGAGTGGATAATGTAAGGCGCAATGCGGAACGCACCCAACGTATCATGCGTTCTTATGCCCGTTTGCAGGGGATGCAGGCCAGCATCGCCACCATATTGGCGGATATATCCGTCAACGAAACGGAAAATATCAGCGATGAGACCGTTGATTCGTATCTTTCGGCGCTTCGCAAGATATTCGTGATTGAGGATATGCCGGCTTGGAACCCCAATCTGAGAAGCAGGACCGCCGTGCGGACATCGGATACCCGATACTATGTGGATCCCTCTATAGGAGCGGCGGCATTGGGTTTGGGACCTCGCGACCTGATAAACGACCTCAAGGCGATGGGAATCTTTTTTGAAACCCTATGTATCCGGGATCTGCGGGTCTATGCCGATGCGTTGGACGGTACGGTATATCACTACCGGGATAAGAACGGTTTGGAGTGCGATGCCGTGCTTCATCTCAGGAACGGTTCCTACGGGTTGATCGAGATTAAATTAGGAGGAGAAACCTTGATAGAAGAGGGGGCGAAAACCCTTATAGCCCTTACCAATATCATAGACACCACAAGGATGAAAGCCCCTGCCTTCCGTATGGTATTGACCGGTGCTGGAGAATTCGCCTACCGTCGCGCCGACGGCATCTACGTAGTACCGGTCGGTTGCCTGAAAGATTAAGCGACCCCATGTTGATAAGATTCGTCCGTGAAGGTACATGCCAACATTTATCCTTCGTGGATTGTTCACAATAATGTACCTTTAGCGGACAACGGAACCGTCCGTGAAGGTACATGCCAACATTTATCCTTCGTGGATTGTTTCTAATAATGTACCTTTGCAACTGCAAAAAGAATACCAATGACAGAAATCAGAAACGTGGCGATCATCGCCCACGTCGATCACGGCAAGACCACCTTGGTGGATAGAATCCTCTATCAATCCAACTTGTTCAGAGACAATCAGGAAAAGAAAGAACTCATTCTCGACAACAACGATCTGGAGCGGGAACGCGGCATCACCATCCTTTCCAAAAACGTGGCGGTCCGCTACAAGAATACCAAAATCAATATCATCGATACCCCGGGTCACGCCGATTTCGGTGGCGAAGTGGAACGTGTGCTCAATATGGCCGACGGCGTATTGCTGGTGGTGGATGCCTTCGAAGGCCCCATGCCCCAGACCCGTTTCGTATTGCAGAAAGCCTTGCAGCTGAACCTCAAACCCATTGTGGTCATCAACAAGGTGGATAAACCCAACTGCGACCCCGAACTGACGCAGGAAAAGGTGTTCGACCTGATGTTCAGCCTCGGCGCCACCGAAGACCAGTTGGATTTCCCCACCGCTTTCGGTTCCTCCAAGAATGGCTGGATGAGCGAAGACTGGCGCAAGCCTACCACCGATATCACCTATCTGCTCGACCTTATCCTTAAATATATCCCCGCGCCCAAGGTGGAACAGGGAACGACCCAGATGATGGTAACCTCCCTGGATTATTCCTCCTACATCGGGCGTATCGCCGTGGGCCGTCTTACGCGCGGCACCCTGCAGGCAGGGCAGAACGTAAGCCTTGTAAAGCGGGACGGTAAAATAGAAAAGCAGAAAATCAAGGAACTTTACGTGTTCGAAGGCTTGGGCAAGGAAAAGGTGAAGACTCCTGTGGAAGCCGGAGAAATCTGCGCCGTGATGGGGCTCGAAAACTTTGAAATCGGCGATACGGTGGCGGATTTTGAGAATCCGGAAGCCTTGAAGCCCATTTCGGTGGACGAACCTACGATGAGCATGCTTTTCACCATCAACAATTCGCCTTTCTTCGGCAAAGACGGAAAATACGTTACCTCCCGTCATGTGCGTGAACGTTTGGAAAAGGAACTGGAAAAGAATCTGGCCTTGCGTCTGGAAGAAACCGGTTCGCCCGATGCGATTCTGGTATATGGCCGCGGTATCCTGCACCTGTCGGTGCTTATCGAAACCATGCGGCGCGAAGGCTACGAATTGCAGGTAGGGCAGCCGCAGGTCATCATCAAGGAAATAGACGGGCAGAAATGCGAGCCTATGGAAGAGCTCACGATTGTGGTTCCCGAGGAATTCTCGGGCAAGGCCATCGAATTGGCCACGCAGCGCAAGGGCGAGATCAAATCGATAGAAACCCAGTCTGACCGCACGCATATCATTTTCAGTATTCCCGCCCGTGGTATGATAGGGCTCCGCAACAACGTGCTCACCGCCACCGAAGGCGAAGCGGTGATGGCAAGCCGTTTCGACGGGTTCGCACCCTGGAAAGGCGAGATCGGAACGCGGCGCAACGGGGCGTTGGTGGTGATGGAAACCGGCACGGCCTATGCCTATGCCATCGATAAACTGCAAGACCGCGGAACTTTCTTTATCGATCCCAACGAAGAAGTGTATGCCGGTCAGGTAATCGGCGAACACATCCGTCTGGACGACCTGGTGGTCAATGTCTGCAAGAGCAAGAAACTTACCAATATGCGGGCTTCCGGTGCCGATGAGGCCACCCATATCGCGCCGGCGCGCAAGATGTCGTTGGAAGAATTCATGGAATACATCGGCCCTGATGAATATCTCGAAATCACGCCCCAGCACTTGCGTCTGCGCAAAATCATCCTGGACGAGAACGAACGCAAGCGTTTGGCCAAACGTGCCGAAAACGCCGAAAAATAAGAGGGCAGGGGAATGGAAAACAACCGCAGGAAACCGGATTGGCTCAAAATCAAGCTGCCGATGGGCGATTTGTCGCGTCAGGTGCAAGACACGATCCGCGACAACGGTCTGCATACGATCTGCACCAGCGGACGTTGCCCCAATCAGGGCGAATGCTGGGGGTGCGGTACGGCTACTTTCATGATCGGGGGCGATATCTGCACCCGTGCCTGCCGTTATTGCAACGTTACCACCGGCAAGCCGCTTCCCTTGGATCCCGGCGAACCGCAACGGGTGGCGGAATCGGTAAAAAGCCTCAAGATAAAACATGTGGTGCTTACCTCGGTGGACCGCGATGACCTGCCCGATTTGGGCGCGGCGCATTGGGCGGCGGTAATCCGTGCGGTCAAGACATTCAATCCTTCGGTAACGATGGAGGTGCTTATCCCCGATTTTCAAGGCAGGACGGAACTTATCGACCAGGTGATTGCCGAAAAACCGGAAGTGATTTCGCACAATATGGAAACCGTGCGCCGTCTTACGCCCTCTATCCGTAGCCGCGCCACCTACGAGGGTTCGCTCAAGGTGTTGCGGCACGTGGCCGACAGCGGCATCACCACCAAGAGCGGCATCATGTTGGGTCTGGGCGAGACCCGCGAGGAGATTCTTGCCGTGATGGATGACTTGCTGCAGGTGGGCTGCCGTGTGATGACCATCGGGCAATACCTGCGCCCCACGCTCAAGAACGTGGAGGTTCAGGAATACGTTACGCCCGAAACCTTTGCCGAATACGCGCGTATCGGCAAGGAAAAAGGCTTCCGTTTTGTGGAGAGCGGTCCTCTGGTGCGTTCCAGTTACCATGCCGAACGCCATGTTTCGGCATAGCGCGATGTTCTGAAATTCTTTTACCAAAATGGTTCCCTGTACGTTTGAAAATTTGGGCAGACGTCCTTACCGCGAGGTCTGGACGTTGCAGGAAGGCTTGCTGGAGGAGGTGAAGCAGGCGAAGGCCGCCGGAAAGACAGGCTGCAACCGCCTTTTGTTTGTGGAACACGATCCGGTGTTTACCGTGGGCAGGAGCGGCAAAGACAGCAATATGCTGGCATCGGCGGCCTTGCTGCAAGCCAGGAACGCCGAATTTATCCATGTGGACAGGGGCGGAGATGTTACCTTTCACGGCCCGGGGCAGCTGGTGGGCTATCCGATATTCAATCTGGAAGAATTTCCTTTGGGCGTGAAAGCCTATGTGGATAAGATAGAAGAAGTGATTATCCGCAGCATGGCCCAATACGGCATCACTTGTGAACGCCTGCAAGGGGCTACCGGCGTGTGGATTGAACCGCATACGCCCCGCGCCCGCAAAATCTGCGCCATCGGCGTAAAGTGTTCGCGTTACGTTACGATGCACGGCTTCGCGCTCAACGTCAATACCGATTTGTCTTATTTTGGCATGATAAA
>CAYVJX010000112.1:0-4924 GCA_964451895.1 uncultured Bacteroidaceae bacterium
TACGCTAAAATTGCGTATTTCGATAATGCAGAAAGGAGTATCTATGTTGGCATTGAAAAACGAAAACCTGCTCGTTGTCATGGCAACGCTGGTTATGGCAATCTTGCTCACCTCTTGTGGAACCACTTTCATGGTGGCTGCCGACGATGTTTACGGCAATATGCCCACCCGGGAACAGGAACGCCGTCAACGTCTGGAAAAGCAGTGGAAACAATCCGGCAACCAACCGCAAGAAACGATTCAAGACGACTCCTATTCTTATAGCGAACCGGTTTCCGATACTTTCGATTACGACAATTATTACGATTACGAATACTCCTCGCGCCTGCGCCGTTTCCAGAACGATGATTTCGTAAGCGATGACTATTATTCCGACTACTACACCAACTCTTATTGGTACGATAACAATCCGTATAATTACGGAACGAGCATCTACCTCGGTTACGACTGGTGGTATCCGCGCTATACGTATTACAGGCCGGGCTGGTATCTGGGCTTCAGTTACGGGCCGTTCGCCTTCAGTTACGGCAGCTATTGGGGCTGCGGAGGCTATTATTCCTGCTGGCCGGGCTATTCGTGGGGCTACGGGCATAATTACCACCATGGCTATCATCACGGCTACCACAACGGTTATTGGAACGGCTATTGGGACGGTTACTGGGACGGCCGCTACGGCAACAGCTACGATTACTGCTATAATCCTTACGACAGGAACACCTATACGCAAAGTTACTATGGCCGCCGCGCGCGTGGCAGTTCCCTTACCAATCCTTCAGTGGCTCCCTCTTCGGCGCGCCGTGTGTCGGCCAATACGATGGCTTCCGCTTCCACGGGTTCCACGCCTTCGTTGCCTTCCGCTTCCCGCCGCACTTTTGCCGAAAGGTATGAACACGCCGTAGGTTCGGCCAACGCCGTATCCGCTCCGGCTTCCGGTTCGGAAACCCGCACCGGTACTTCTGCCGTGGTGCCCACCCGCCGTGTTTCGTCCACGCCTTCGGCAATGATGGAAAACGTTTCCAACCGTTTGGCCACCAAAGAAACCGTTCAGTTGCCCTCGCGCCCCTCCACGCCCGTGCAGCCCAACCAGCCGACCCGCCGCGCCGGCACAACCGCCAATCCTGCCGCCACCGGCACGCCGCAGCGCACCACGACCACTCAGCAGCAACCTGTGCGTGGCACGCAGTATGTGCGTCCTTCACAGTCTGTGCACCCTGCCGGACAAAACCAGCCGCAATCCAATCCGCGCGTCCGTGAGCAGTCTCAGCCCCGTCAGTACAACACCCCGGTGTATGACCGCGGCCGCAGCAATTCCTCGTATGTGAGCCCGCGCTACAACAACGGCTCGAATTCCACCGCCGCTCCGGCACGTTCCACCTCCACCACCGTGCGTTCTACCTCCACCCCGGCGCGTTCCACTTCCGTTTCTTCGCCGCGCAGCAGCTCGAGTTCCTCTTCTTACCGTTCTTCGGGTTCCTCCTCGTCGGGCTCGTCTTCCTCGTCGGGTTCCTCCACAAGACGCACCCGATAACATTGCAAACCTTGTAAAAATCAAGCCATGAACAGAATAAAACACATCCTTATATCCTTTGCCCTGTTGGGCACGGGCAGCCTTTTTGCCCAGGACGATGCCGATTTGTTGCGTTATTCCATGCTCAACCCGGTGGGAACGGCGCGGTATAACGCCATGGGCGGCGCTTTCGGTGCGTTGGGAGCCAATTTCACAACCCTCAGCACCAATCCGGCGGGCATAGGCTTCTTTACACGCCATGAAATATCGCTCAGCTTAGGAACGGTTACGCAAAGCAACTACTCCGATTTCTACAATCAAAAGAACAGTTTTGCAAAGACACGCATCAATATGCCGCAGGGCGGCGGTGTGTTCTGCATCAGGAACGGAAACCGGGAAGAAGGCAATTTCTGGAACCTGCATTTAGGTTTAGGCGCCAACCGGGTCAAGGATTTCAACAACAATGTGTATGTAAGGGGCATCAACAACCAGTCTTCCTATATGCAGGATGTGGCCGCTCGCAGCGCCGGCTACGATTTTGCCGTGCAGCATTCCGATGTGGCTCATATCGGCAATCTGGCCTATCAGACCGGCCTGTTGGATTATCTGGACACCTTGAATTACACCTACGAAAGTTTTCTTGGCAAGGGTCTGCAGCAGAAGCATATCCTGCAGGAATGGGGCAATATCTCCGAAATGGCGATTACTTTCGGTGGCAATTGGTCGGATAAGGTGTTCTTTGGCGTTACCATGGGGATTCCTATTGTCAGCTACACTCAAAAAAGCCTTATCGAAGAATCCAATACCGACGGTCTGCCGCTGCCTTTCAACTTCCGTTCCTATCAGGCAAAGAACAGCATGGATGTAAGTGGTGTGGGTTGGAATCTGAAATTGGGTTTGATTGTAAAACCGGTGCATTTCTTTAGGATAGGACTGGCTTTTCATACGCCTACTTATTATCGGATCCAGGAACAATCGGATATGGATCTGATTACCGATATGCAGTATGTTCTGGCGAATAACGATGTGTTGCCCAATGTGGCGCACAGCGGCTATGAAGACCGTTACGGTCTGTCCACTCCGATGAGAGGTATTCTGAGCACGGCGTTCCTGATCAAGAATTTCGGCGCGATTGCCGTGGAAGGCGAGATTGTCGATTACCGCCATATGCGTATGGACGTGGACGATGATATAGACTACAACCAGTATATTCAGAATATCGTGCTCGACAACTACCGTTTGGCAGGTGTGCTGAGGGTCGGAACGGAATGGCGGGTAAGTGTCGTGAGTTTCCGTGTGGGTTATATCTGGCAGTCCTGCCCTTACAAGAACGAGGTTTTGGAAAGGAATTGGTCGGACCACACGTTTACGGCGGGATTGGGGCTCAACCTGGGGCGTTGGACGGTTGATTTCGGCATGATGGCCAATTCGGGCAAGCGTCTCGACAACTTCTATTACCTTGTGTCGGAAGACGGCGCGCCTTTGGTGCAACCTGCCAAGCTGAACTTTTCCAAATGTATCTGCACGCTTACGGTGGGATGTAAGTTCTAAGAGGGTTCCCGCCATAAAAAAACGAGGCGAAAGACCTGTGTTTCCACCGGGTTTTTCGCCTCGTCTCGTTAGAGGTAGTAAGAACTACCGTATTTCTTTCAATTCAAAATCCTTGCCGAGGTATTTTTCGCGCACTTCGGGGTCGTTGGCCAGATCCTTGGAAGAACCGGACTTGAGTATCTTTCCGCTGTAGAGCAGGTAGGAACGGTCGGTGATGGAGAGGGTTTCCTGCGCGTTATGGTCGGTGATCAGAATGCCGATGTTCTTCTGTTTGAGCTGCAGCACGATTTTCTTGATGTCTTCCACCGCCAGAGGGTCGATGCCGGCAAAGGGTTCATCCAAAAGGATGAATTTGGGATTGGCGGCCAGGGCGCGCGCTATTTCGGTGCGTCTTCTTTCGCCACCCGAAAGGCTGATGCCCTTGGTCTTGCGCACGTGCGCGATGCCGAACTCGTTCAACAGCTCTTCCAGACGTTGCTTGCGTACGGCAGGGTCTTTCTCGATGAATTCCAGAATGGAGGTGATGTTGTCTTCCACGCTCATGTGCCTGAAAACGGAGGCTTCCTGCGCGAGGTAGCCTACGCCCATCTGCGCCCTCCGGTACATGGGCAGGCGGGTTATGTCGGTATCGTCCAGAAAAACTTTTCCGGAAAGGGCCTTTATCAATCCCACCATAATATAGAAAGAAGTGGTCTTTCCGGCACCGTTAGGGCCTAACAAGCCAACGATTTCGCCTTGTTTCACTTCGATGGAAACATGGTCCACCACGGTGCGTTGCTTGTAAATCTTTACGATGTCTTGGGTGCGGAGTATCATGGGAGGTTTTTATTTCAGCAAAAAAATTGTATCTTTGGTATTGTGCAGCGTAAGCGCCGCACAAAATTAAGCATTTTTCTTAACCCGAATTGTCATGGAATACGACAGTGAGTTTCTCCGGCAAGAGCTGTTACGGGTGTTTGGTTTCAGCCGTTTCAAAGGAAACCAGGAAGCGGTGATACGGAACGTTCTGTCGGGAAGAGATACATTTGTCATTATGCCCACCGGAGGCGGCAAGTCGCTTTGCTACCAGCTTCCGGCATTGATACTGCCCGGAACCGCCATCATCATTTCTCCGCTTATCGCGCTGATGAAAAACCAAGTGGATGCCGTCCGCAATTTCGGCAGCACTTCCGAGATAGCCCATTACCTGAACTCTTCCCTCACCAAGGCGGAGATGAAGCAGGTAAAGGAAGACTTGACCGCCGGCAAGACCAAGTTGCTGTATGTGGCGCCGGAAACCCTTACCAAAGAAGAAAACGTGGAGTTCTTCAAGACCCTCCACATCTCGCTTTACGCCATCGACGAAGCGCATTGCATTTCCGAGTGGGGGCATGATTTCAGACCCGAATACCGCCGCATAAGGCCTATCATCGACCAGATAGGGCAGCAGGTTCCCGTCATGGCGCTCACCGCCACCGCCACGCCCAAGGTTCAGAAAGACATACAGAAGAATCTGGGAATGGCGGACGCTTCGGTCTATATCTCGTCTTTCAACCGGCAGAACCTCTATTATGAGGTAAGGCCCAAGACCAAGAACGTGGACCGCGACATCGTTAAGTTTATCCGCGACAACAGCGGCAAATCGGGCATCATCTATTGCCTGAGCCGCAAGAAAGTGGAGGAATTCGCCGAGGTGCTCTGCGCCAACGGCATCCGTGCCCTACCTTACCACGCCGGTCTGGATTCCAACACCCGCACCACCAACCAGGACAAGTTCCTGATGGAGGAAGTGGACGTGATTGTGGCCACCATCGCTTTCGGCATGGGTATCGACAAGCCCGACGTGCGTTTTGTGATACACTACGACATGCCCAAGAGCCTGGAAGG
>CAYVJX010000113.1:0-4845 GCA_964451895.1 uncultured Bacteroidaceae bacterium
CTGTTGATGATGTTCTGCCAGATAATATAGGTTCCCATACCTACAATCGCCAGCGGCGTGGTGCCGTCGGCGGGCGTGAGGAACATGCTCGCCACCCAGATGCCCAGCACCATGTTTTTCTGCCCCAGGCTCTGACCGCCGCTGATGCTGTCGCCATAGTAACGCCCCAAACGTTTGCCGAAAAAGAACATCAGTACGCACAGCACCGCCGAACCCAAAGCCAGCAAGACCGACATTCTTCCCCCGGCCGTACTGCGGAGAATGGCATCCATCATCTGCGCGGCGGCAAATACCAGGCACGACGCCCACATATAGAAAGACACCTCGTGCCAGCGTGCAAAACAATCGTGCACCTTGGGCGCAACATACTTTAAAAGAATCGCCAACAGGAAAGGCCCGGCCAGAATCGGCAGAACCCGCTTCAAGATGCTCCAACAGGCTATCCAAAAAGGAACCTCGCCCGCCGAATCATGCAGGAGCGGAAACCAGAGCGGTGCCACAAACGAAATAAGCAGGCTCGAAAGCAGCACATAAGTGGTGTTGGAAGCCGCGTCGCCGCCCAACTTCATCGTAACCACCGCCGAAGCCGCCGCCGTGGGAGCCAGAATACACATCATACTGCTCTCGGCCAAATGAGGCCACCCCAGGGCCGCGAAAAGATAATACAGGCCCACCGCCCCGAAAAGCTGCACGGAAAGAAACACCAGATGCACCTTGCGGAAACGTATCTGCGAAGGATCGATACGGCAGAAGGTAAAGAGCAGCATCGCAAAAATGAGATAGACGGTCTTGTCGGCATAAGCGATAAAGAACTCATGCCCCGCACTGCCTATCAGCAATGCCAGCAGCAACGCCCAGTTCTTGATGAAACCTATAATCCTGCCCAACATCTTCTATCGTGCAAAAATCGGAATATCCATCAAACCACAAACGGCTACTTTACCTGCTTGCCGTTAAGGAATACCTTTTCCACCTTGTTGTTGCCGAAAGAATAAGGCATATACTCATAGGTGGGAATTTCTTTGGTGATAAAGAAATTGGCTTTCTTGCCCTTGGAAATGCTGCCCAAAACATCGCTCACGCCCATGGCGCAGGCGGTATTGATAGTGGTGGCGTGAACCGCTTCTTCGGGATACATCCGATAGCGCACGCAAGCCAACGACATCACGAACTGCATGTTGCCCGAAGGCGAAGAACCGGGATTGAAATCGGAGGCCATCGCCACCGGAAGCCCCGCCGCCATCATTTCACGCACCGGACTCAAAGGCATACCCAAGAAAAAAGCCGCGCCCGGAAGAACGGTAGGCATCGTGTCGCTGCCCGAAAGCGCCGCGATTTCTTTCTTACCCACATATTCCAAGTGATCCACCGAAAGCGCCTTGTATTTTACGCCCACCTGGATTCCACCCGACAGCGCCAGTTCGTTGGCATGTATCTTGGGGCGCATTCCATAGCGCGCGCCGGCTTCCAGAATCCGCTCGGTATCCTTTACGGTAAAGAAGCCCTTGTCGCAGAAAACATCCACGAAATCCGCCAGCTTTTCCTTGCCGATGGCAGGAATCATTTCCTTGACGATCAAATCCACGTATCGGGTCTGACGGCCTATGTATTCGCGGGGAACGGCGTGCGCGCCCAAAAAATTGGCCTTGATAGTGAGCGGCGATTTCTCTTTCAATCGGGCGATGACCCGCAGCATCTTCAGCTCGCTCTTTAAATCCAAGCCGTAGCCGCTCTTGATTTCGGCCGCACCCGTGCCGTAAGCGCACATTTCCTGCAAGCGTTCCCAAGCCGAATCAAAGAGTTCGTTCTCGGATGCCTTGCGCAGACGGTCCACCGAATTGAGGATTCCTCCGCCCCGTTTGGCGATTTCTTCATAACTGAGCCCGCGGATCTTGTCGTTGTATTCTATTTCGCGGCTGCCGGCATATACAATATGGGTATGCGAATCGCAGAAAGCGGGAAAAACAAAACGCCCCGTGGCATCGATTTCCTTGATACGTCCGTAATCCGCCGCCATTTCCGCCCATTTCTTCATGCTGCCGTAATCCACAATCCTGCCTTTGTCGAACAGCAGAAAAGCGTTCTTGAGCACCTTGAGCTCCTGCATATCCTTGCCGCACACCTTGCGCACCGAGGCGGGCAACACCTGCACCAGCCCTTTGATATTGGTTACTACCTGCATCTTTCTTGTAATTTTATCGGTTGAACACCGCGAAAAACAATAAAGCAAAGGTACATCTTTGTAAACAATCCACGAAGTGATACAAATGGCATGTACCTTTGAACAATCCCTCACACGGGCATAAACAAAAAAGCCTGCCGGAAATTCCGACAGGCTTTTTTTCGAGAAACACCGTCTTATTCGGCTTTCTGTTCCTGTTTGATCAAGGTGCGACCCAACTCGATTGCCTTTTCGTTTTCGGGAATCATGTTGTGGTGACGCGCCGGCAAGGATTTTTCAAGACCCTTGTGGATAAATTCAGGCTGAACCAAAGGTTTGATTTTCAAGAAACCGCCCAATACAATCATATTGAACACCTTGTTCATACCCATCTTGTTGGCCGCGTCGTTGGCTTCAATCGTATAGATATTGATGTCCTTACGGGTCGGCTTATGGGTAATGCCGTTGGGGTCGTAGATAAGCGTGCCGCCGGGTTGAACCGCGCTTTCGAACTTATCGAGCGACTGCTGGTTGAGGATAATGGCCGTATCGTATTTGGTGATAACGGGCGAGGAAATGCGTTCATCGCTGATGATGACCGTTACATTGGCCGTACCGCCACGCATTTCGGGACCATAGGAAGGCATCCAGCTTACTTCCTTGTTTTCCATAACACCGGAATAAGCCAGGATCTTGCCCATCGACAAAACCCCCTGCCCACCAAAACCGGCAATAATGATTTCTTCTGTCATTGTTTTAAGGTTTAACCGGCAAGGTTCCGGCGCGTACTTCGTTTCACGCCCCCCTTGCCGGAATTTTTTTATCGTACCAATTTCCCGTCAACCTTGATGTCGCCGGGCACGAAGTATTCAAGCACGTGTTCTTCCATCCACTTGTTGGCTTCCACCGGAGTCATTTTCCAACCCGAGTTGCAGGAGGAGCAGACTTCCACAAAGCAGGTTCCCTTGCCGGCCATCGAATCTTCGATACCTTTCTTCAAGGCTTTCTTCAGTTTCATCACGGCAGCCGGGGTGTGAACCGTGTGGCGGGATGCGCTCCATACACCGTTGAGCTGGGCAACCATCTCGGTGATGCGCAGAGGCCAACCCACCTTGTTTACATCGCGTCCGTAGGGCGAGGTGGCGGTTTTCATGCCTTCCAAGGTGGTAGGCGCCATCTGGCCGCCGGTCATCCCGTAAATGGCGTTGTTTACGAACACCATGAGGATATTTTCGCCACGGTTGCAACAATGGATGGTTTCGGCCGTACCGATAGCCGCCAAGTCGCCGTCACCCTGGTAGGTGAAAACGAGTTTGTCGGGCATAAGGCGCTTGATGGCCGTGGCCACCGCGGGCGCACGTCCGTGGGCGGCTTCCTGCATATCGATGTTCATGTAATCGTAGGCAAGAACCGAGCATCCTACCGGAGCGATACCGACCGTCTTGTCCTGAAGCCCCATTTCATCCACCACTTCCATCAAGGCACGGTGAATCGTACCGTGACCGCAACCGGGACAATAGTGCATGATCTTGTCGGTAAGCAGCGAGGTTTTCTTATAAACTAAGTTTTCGGGGGTGCATATATTTTGAGACATACCTACTTCCTCCTATAATAATTTGGTTTCTACCGCGTGTACTACTTCTTCGGGAGCCGGAACGATACCGCCGCAGCGACCGAAGAATTCCACTTTTACTTTGCCTTCCACCGCCAGTTTCACGTCTTCCACCATCTGACCCAAGCTCATTTCCACCGACATGAAACCTTTTACGCGCGTTGCCAGCTCTTTTACTTCCTTGCTGGGGAAAGGCCACAACGTGATAGGACGGAGAAGACCCACCTTGACACCCTTGGCACGGAGCAGATCCACCGCTTTCTGGCAGATACGCGCCGAAGAACCGTAAGCTACCAGAACGTATTCGGCATCTTCGCACTTGATCATTTCGCAACGGGCTTCCGCCGCTTCGATCTGACGGTATTTTTCCTGCAGGTGCAACACGTGTTTTTCCTGGCTGGCGGCCTGCAAGTCCAAAGACGTTACGATATTGTGTTCACGGTCGATGCTCTTGCCCACCGTTGCCCAAGGCGTGTTCTTGCGGATTTCTTCTTCGGTAAGACGGGGACGCTGCGGTTGGAGAACCACTTTTTCCATCGTCTGGCCGATAACACCGTCGGCAAGAATCAGCACCGGGTTACGGTATTTGAAAGCCAAATCGAACCCCATCGAAACGAAATCAGACATTTCCTGAACCGACGAAGGAGCCAGCACGATAAGGCGGTAATCGCCGTGTCCGCCGCCCTTGGTGGCCTGGAAATAGTCGCTCTGCGAAGGCTGGATCGTACCAAGACCCGGACCGCCGCGCACCACGTTCAAGACAATACAGGGCAATTCGGCAGCCGCGATATACGAGATGCCTTCCTGCATCAAGCTGTATCCGGGGCTGGAGGTGGAGGTCATGACCCGCTTGCCGCAACCGGCACCGGCATAAACCATATTGATAGACGAAACTTCACTTTCGGCCTGCAGAACCACCATTCCGGTTCTGTTTTCAGGTCTTTCCTTCATGAGGTATTCCATTACTTCCGACTGGGGCGTGATGGGATAACCGAAGTAGCCGTCGCATCCGGCGCGAATGGCAGCTTCGGCGAAAGCCTCGTTGCCTTTCATTAACCGCAAATCTTCCATT
>CAYVJX010000114.1:0-3430 GCA_964451895.1 uncultured Bacteroidaceae bacterium
TTTTCCTTATCCGGCAGAACCGTTTATTTGGCGTCGTAAGCCCATTTGAGCCAGATGCCGCCCCAAGAGAAGCCGGCACCGAAGGCACAGAGCACGATATCGTCGCCTTTCTTGAACTGCTTTTCCCATTCGCACAGCAAGAGGGGAATGGTGGCCGAAGTGGTGTTGCCGTATTTCTCGATATTGATCATCACACGGTCGTGCGGAACGCCCAGCCGCCTCTGCACGGCATCGATGATACGCAGGTTGGCCTGATGCGGAGCCACCCATACCTTATCGGCGTCCAAACCGTTGCGCTTCACGATGCTTTCGGCCACGTCCGCCATTTTGGAAACCGCCCATTTGAATACGGGCTGACCTTCCTGATAGATATAGTGCCAACGTTTGTCCACCGTTTCGTGGGTGGGAGGAATCAACGAACCGCCGGCTTTCATGTGCAGGTGTGTCCAGCCCGAACCGTCGGAATAAAGTTCCTCGTCCAACACGCCGAGTTTCTCGGTGGTGGGCTCCAGCAGCACCGCCGCCGCGCCGTCGCCGAAAATGGGGCAGGTGGAACGGTCGGTGTAGTCCACCATCGAGGACATCTTTTCCGCCCCCACCAGAACCACTTTCTTGTATCGGCCCGATTCCACGTAATGCGCCGCGGTGGAAAGCGAAAAGACAAAACCCGAACAGCCCGAATTGATATCGAAAGCAAAGGCGTTCTTGGCTCCAATCTTGTCGGCTATCAGGCAGGCCGTGGCGGGAAACCGCATATCGGGCGTAACGGTGGCGCAAAGCACAAGGTCGATTTCTTCGGGACGGACGCCCGTCTTGCGCAACAGTTCGAGGATGGCCGCCGCTCCCATATCCGAAGTGGCCTTGCCTTCTTCTTTCTGAATGCGACGTTCCTTGATGCCGATACGGGTCATGATCCACTCGTCGGAGGTATCCACCATATGGCTCAATTCATCGTTGGTAAGCACATAATCGGGCAGGTAACATCCCACGCCCGTTATGATGGCATTTATTTTTTCCATACATCCATTTTCTTTACGCGCCGCCTATCGACCTATATAAGCGGCAAACAACCGACGGAGGGCATCGATCAAGCCTTGCTCGCTCATCCGCTTGGATTGCAAAAGCATATTCTTGATTGCCAGCGGGCTGGAAATGCCATGCCCCAATACGACGGGCGCATTCACGCCCAGAATGGGGCTTCCGCCGTAAATCTCGTAATTCAGCCTGTCGAAAAGAGGGTCTGAGATGCCCCGCTTCTGGATAAGCCTGTAAAATGTTTCGATTTCCTTCAACACGATATTGCCCACAAAACCGTCCGCCACAATCACATCGGCACGGTTCTTGAACAATTCCCGGGGTTCCATGTTTCCCGTAAAACAGATATGCTCGCAGGCCTTCATCAAGGGGAATACCGCCTGACATTGCAGGTTGCCCTTGCCATCTTCGGTTCCCACGTTCAAAAGCCCTACTTTCGGCTCGGATACGCCCAACACATAACGCGAATAAAGGCTGCCGATAATGGCGAACTGAACCATTACCTCCGGCTTGGCATCGGGGGTCGTGCCGATATCGAGCAAAAGGCTGTAGGTTCCGTCCTCCTGCGGCATCATGGTGCAGGTGCACGGGCGCAGAATACCCGGAATGCACTTGACACTCGTTACCGAACCGGCCAACACCGCGCCTGAATTGCCGGCACTGGCAAAGGCATCCAACTGCCCTTGCGCCAGCATCCTGAAGCCTGTGGCGATGCCGGAAGCTGGTTTTTCGCCCAAAGCCTTGAGGGGCTTTTCTTCCATGGCGATGGTTTCGGGACAGTGCACGATTTCGAACCTGTCCTCGCCCACGCCTCTTTGGCGCAATTCCTCGCGAATCAGTGTTTCCGGGCCCAGCAAGACGATAACATTCCCTGCCCCGATTTCATCCAAGGCGGAAACAGCACCGTCCATGGTGGCGGAAGGGGCAAAATCCCCTCCCATTATATCCAATCCGAATCTCATTACGGAAACTTAAGCGGCCGTATGCCGCCGAACACTACGCGTTGGTCTTGGTTTCCACAACCTGTTTGCCGCGATAGTAGCCACATTCGGGGCAAACATGATGATACAGAACGGGGGAACCGCAATTGCCGCAAGTGGCCAACTGAGGCATATCCAACTTGTCGTGGGTTCTTCTCTTTCTGGTTCTGGTCTTGGAGAACCTCCATTTAGGATTAGGCATGATTCAATTATTTAAAACGTTTATATTCTGTTTTTCAAGCTCTTCAACGCATCCCACCGGGGATCGGTCTCCTCTTCTTGATGCGTTGCAGGCTGCTCGTACAAATCAAGCATGGCCGGGTCGCAGGTGGGCTCGCCGTTTTCGTCTTCGGGACAGAAAACCTGCAAGGGACGGCTCAAGGCGATGGTTTCGTAAAAGTAGGGAGCCAAGTCGATAAAGGTATCTTTCTCGCTCACCCACCAAAGGTTCTCCTCGTCCTGCGCATCGGTATCCGATGCCGAAGCCGTTTTAACGATAACGGTTTCTTCCTGTTCCACCTTGAACCGCAACGGATTCAGGCAACGGTCGCAGTATGTGCCCGCCGTACCGTCAAAACGGAAAGACAGCAACATCATGCGTTCCTGCTTTTCCAACTCCAATCCGACCTGCACTTCCGGTTCACAAAAAGCCTCCGTTTCGGGAAACAGTTCCATGAACTCCGCTCCCAAAACGTATGCAAACGTGTGTCTGCCCTCTTTCAATCCGGCAAATTCCAAACGGAATCCGCCTCCCGACTTCGACATATACAGGCCAAATTAAAGCCCGCAAAGGTAATATTTTTTTAGAAAAGTTTCCGATTTAATTCACCGGACACCTTTCCCCTACCGGATCAAAGTTACCGTGCCGTCTGCCGACAGGTTGCGCCCGTTCTGCTTGGCGTGCGCCTTGCAACGGTAAACATACACACCCGCAGGACATTGGCTTCCTTTATAAGTGCCGTCCCAGACCTCGGTCATGCTGTGGCTTTCAAACACCTTTTCACCGTTGCGGTTGTATATGTAGAGGCTATATACCACCTGTTCATCGATAGCCGTGGTGATAGGACCGAAAAAGTCGTTGCTGCCGTCTCCGTTGGGCGTGAAGGCCGAGGGGAAATAGAGGTTGGAGCAGAAATCCTCGTGCACGAACACCTCGTTGTAGTCGGAACAGCCCATCAATTCCACATAAAGGCTGTAAAGGCCTTCGGTATTGACCATGTAGGTTTGACCCGAAGTGCCGTCCTGCCAACGATAGGTTTCCATAGCCTCAGGCCCTGTCAGCAGAATCGAGTCACGCTGGCACATCACCGTATCGGAGGGGAAACCGATGCTCGGCGAAGGACGTTCTTCCACCACGAACGATTTGCCGCCTTCGCAGCCTTCATAGGTCATCACCACCGAATACTGCCCGCCGG
>CAYVJX010000114.1:3530-4844 GCA_964451895.1 uncultured Bacteroidaceae bacterium
CGCAATAAAAGATACCTTTTTCATCTTGCTTGGCGCCCACCGCCTGCAATTCGGGACGAGGCATGGAACGTACATGAATAAAGATGGAGGTATCATCCACGCACGCGCCTCTATACACGGTCAGTTTCAGATAGGCGCTGTCCGCCATTTCCAATCCGCCCAACTCAAGCCGTGTCATAGGGGAAGATCCCATGTACGGACGATTTTCGGAATACCATTCATAGGAAGCCCCTTCCCCTTGATTTTCCGCATCGGTAACGAAATCCGAACCCTCGCAGTAGAAGGAATCTACCGGAAACGCGGGATGTGAATGGGCATCCACAAGCACGTTTACCGTAGATGTGTTGACACAACGGGCCACTTGGATTTCCAGCTCATAGTCGCCGGCATCCGACAAGGCCAACTTGCCTCCCGTATATGCGGAAATGCCCACCTTATCCTGCAAGTCCTTGCCTTCTTTTCTCCAGATAAAGCGGCTTTGACGAAGCCAATCCGCCGCCAGCCCCGTATTGACATCCAGCTTAAGGTTGTCGTCCTGGCAGAATTCCGTTTCTGTAAAATCAAACTCGGGAACGGGGTACATTTTCAAATGGACTTCCCTACTTTCCTCGCATCCCTTCCTATTGAACTTGAATACATAAATCCCCGTATCTTCCGGTGAGTACGTTTTAATCGGAATCCAACTGCAACTGCATACTTCGCCAGCCGGATCCGTCAAAGAAATGCTTACTCCGGGCTCATCAACAGGGTCAATACTGAATGTCTCACCCAAACAGGCGATGGTATCGGCTTGAACCACGGCCTCAGGCTTAAGCACAATCAACACGGAATCTTTTGTCTGGCAGCCTTTTTGAGATTCCTCTCCAACCAGATACAGCACATCATCGGTCGCAACCTTGAATATATAGGATTCCGCCGAAGAAGCCGTCGCTCCCGCTTTGGACGACCAGGAATAGATCTCCGCTCCCTGAGCCGTAAAATAAATCTCTTCATTTTTCGTGGCGCAATAGAGCTTACCTGTAAAATCAGGCTTGTTCTGGATTCCTATCTTAATAGTAGGCGCGTTGTAAGAATGCATGACCATTTCATCCGAACCGACACAACCGTTCTTGCCGGTAACCTCGCATCTTACGGTAACATTATCGGCAGGCTGCACCGTCGGCAGGGGATATGGCTCTACATTTCCATTCACATACCATTTCACATCATTGGCTGAATCCACCTCCGTAGGGTCAAAAGGCTCGGTCTGCAAGACCAAAGGTTCGGGACGGCAGGCGGAATTATCGATAACGGCAACCTTGGGAACCGGCTTGG